>JBKQOO010000142.1:0-32676 GCA_052145475.1 Solirubrobacteraceae bacterium | reverse complement strand
GCGACCGGTGCCGGCAAGACGGTCGCCGCCCTGGGCTTCGTCGACGCTTCGCGCACCGGCGGCGTCCTGATCCTCACGCACCGCCGCAACCTCGTCGATCAGTTCCACGGCGAGCTACGGGAGCGCGGCTACGGTCGGCGCATCTCGCCGGCGCTGCTCGGTAAGCACGACCCAGCCAACGGGCCGGTCACGGTGGAGACCTATCAGTGGTTCGTCCGCAACGCCGGCAAGATCTCGGATGTCTATACGATCGTGATCTGCGACGAGGCGCACACCGCGCTGGGGGAGAAGACGAGCGGCGCGATCCGCAACTGGACCGGTCCCATCTTCATCGGCATGACGGCGACGGGCGCCCTGATCGCGCGCCACGTCACCGACCTGTTCCCGACCCAGACCTCGCGCTTCGACCTCGCGCTGGCAGCCCGCCGCGGCGTGATCGCACCGCTGCGCTGCGTGCGCATCTCGCCCGGCGTCGGCGTGCGCACGATCGCGAAGGTGCCGTTGCGGCGGGGCGAGGTCGACACCGAGTTCGATCAGGACGAGCTGGCGAAACTGCTCGACCAGCAGCCCTTCAACATGGCCGTGGCGAACCTCTACAAGACCCGCTTCAACGGCGTTCCCGGCGTCGTCTACGCGGCCGGCGTGCGTCACGCCTACAACCTCGCGGAAGCGTTCCGCGCCGAGAACATGAAGGCGCAGGCGGTCTCGGGCGAGACGCCCAAGCGCGAGCTGGTCGAGATCCTGGCCGCCTATGAGCGGGGCGACATCGACGTCCTGATCAACGCGCAACTGCTCGCTGAGGGCTGGAACAGCCCGCGGGCCACCGTCTGCATGCACCTTGCCCCGACCGCCTCCAAGCGCATCTACCAGCAGCGGGTCGGACGCGTCACCCGGCGCCATCCCGGCAAGGAGGCGGGGCTGGTGGTCGACTTCGTGCACCCGGCGACGAAGCACGACGACCCAGTCGTCACGCTGCACTCGCTGCTCGACCGCGATGTCTACCGGGGTGGGGCGATCGTCGTCGGGCCGGTGCGCCGAGGACGGGGCAGGCGCATGCGGGTCGAGCGCCGCGTGCTGCCTGTGTGCGCCGAGGAGGAGCGGCGGTTCGCCGTCTTCGAGCGGGAGCTGTGGCGGATCGCCGTCGAGCACCTCGACTACGGCGAGCAGCACCTGTGGGCGGCCCTGGCCGGCGCCCGCGTCGCGCCCAACGGCTGGCGCCGGGCGCGGGCGATGCTGCACTTCGACCGTACCGGCGAGCTGAAGAGCCGCTTCCTGATCACGACGGTCAAGCGCAACAAGAACTCGCAGCTGCGCCTGCGCGCGCTGGCGGACATCGCCGCACTGCGCGACCCCGACGCGTTCGACGAGGCGATCGACATCATCGGCGGCTGGCCCCGGGAAGAGCGCAAGGAGGCGACCAAGATCATGCTGCGTGCGCTGGTCGAGCGGCGCATCGGCCGCCGCGACCAGGCCAACGCCTGGATCTGGCGCCTGGCGGAGTACACGCGCGACGTGCACGAGGAGTACGCCGTGCAGCGCTGGCCCGAGACCAAGCGGCTGCTCGGCCTGCTGGTCAACTCGGCCGGCGGCGCCCACGCCCGCAACGCCCGGCGGCTGATCCATGCCGCTCGCAAGCAGGATCGTCGGCTCGCGGCGGCGCTGCTGGCAGCCGCGCTCGCGCACACCCCCGAGGCCGAGGAGGCGCTGCGGGGGGCTCGCACGCGGATGGCCCGCAAGCCGCCGGCGCTGGCGCGAGAACTGCTGCGCAACTTCCCCAAACGTCGCGCCCGCAACGCCCGCCGCAGGCGCAAAGGCGCAAAGGCGCCCGCCAACGGCGCTGGGCCGAGCCTCGCCGCGACGCCGACCGACGTGTCCAACAGCGCCGGCGGGCAGAGTGCGGCAGCGGACAACGGCAACGGCAACGCGGCCGAGCCCTCTCAGCTGGCCTGACCCTGAAGCCGCGGGCTAGCTGCTCGCCTGCAGGTGCACCTCGCCGGCCTCGAGCGTCGTGCGCCCGCCCGCCGGCAGCGCGACGACCAGCCGCCCCGCCCCGTCGATCCCCTGCGCGACCCCCTCGCCGCCGTCCCAGGCGATCGAGCGCCCGCGCAGCGCGTCCCGCTCGCTCCACGCTGCCAGCACCTCCTCGGCCGGCTGCGCCAGCCGTCGGCCCAGCGCCTGGAGCAGAGCCGCGAGCACGGGCTCGACCTGGTCGGGGCGCTCACCCAGCGTGGCGGCGCGACCACGCACGTCGGCCGGCAGCGCGTCGAGCTCGACGGCCACGTTGATGCCGATCCCGACGACCGCCCAGCCCTCCTGCGGGCGCCCCTCGACGAGGATCCCGGCAAGCTTGGCCAGGCCGGCGCGGCCGGGCACGACGATGTCGTTGGGCCACTTGACCAGGAGTCCGTCTCGGCGGCTCTCGAGCGCGTCGCAGACAGCCACCGCCGCGACCAGCGGCGTCAGCGTCGGGGGCGGCCGCAGCACCAGCGACATCAGCAGCGAGCTGCCCGGCGGAGCCGACCAGCGGCGGCCCTGACGGCCCCGCCCGGAGGTCTGCGCGGCGGCGGTGACGAGCGTTCCGTGCGGAGCCCCGGCTGCAGCCAGCTCGCGCGCCCGCTCGTTGGTCGAGTCGGTGCTGCGCAGGTGCAGGCGCGGGCGTCCCAGCCGCGCCGGGCGGGCGGGCGCGGCTGCGCTGCTCACCCCGTTCCGACCAGCAGCTCGTCGTGACGCTCGGTACCCAGCAGCTCCGCCGCCGAGCCGCGGTTGACAGCCAGCGCGAGCATGCCCAGGCCGTCCTGGTAGAGCAGCAGCCCGCCCGGGTGCACGTCGGCGAAGGTGGTGGCGAACGTCGCCCGGTGGGTGCCGCCGGTACAGCGCACCCAGACCTCGTCGCCCAGCTCCACTCCGAGCTCCGTCAGCTGGTCGATCTGACCGTCGAGGATCAGGTTGCCGAAGGTGTCGCGGTGCAGCACGTGCAGCTCGAGCCCCGCCGGGGTCATCAGCGCGACCGGGATGTTGAGCCGGCGCAGGCTGTCGCCGTCGAGCGGCTCGCCCAGCCCGTCCAGCGGCGCGCCGTCGGCCAGCGCCGCGGCGACGGGGGCGAAGATGTCGCGCCCATGGAACGTCGCCGAGACCGGCTCCAGGCGCTCGTCGCTCTCGTGCACGTCGACCGCCTCGGCGATGCCGCCAAGCCGTTCGCAGACCGGAAGCAGCAATCCGTTGTCCGGGCCCACCAGCAGCCGGTCCTGCTCGACGGTGCGGACGGCCACGGCGCGACGGCCGCGCGCCCCGCTCGTGCCGACGCCGGGATCGACGACGGCGAGGATGATCGCCTCGGGCAGGTACGGCAGCGTCGCCCGCAGCACGATCGCGCCGGTGTGGACGTCGTGGCGGGGGATCGCGTGGGTCAGGTCGATCACGCGCGCCTGCGGGCAGCGACGGGCGATGACGGCATGGCAGACGCCGACGAACTCGTTGCCCAGACCGTAGTCGGACAGGAAGGTGATCAGGGGGTTCATCACGGGTCTGACTGCTTATCAGTTCGGTGAGACGTCCCGCCCCCCCGCGCGCTGCCCGCATCGGCCAGCAGCGCGTCGAGCAGCCCGTCGATGTCGTGGCGCTCAGCCTCGATGTGGGGCTCGAGCCCGTTCTCGCGCAGCGTCTGGGAGGTGACCGGGCCGATCGAGACGATCCTCGCGGCCGGCGAGATCGAGTCCGCCCCGGCGAGCGCCTGCAGGAAGAAGCGCACGGTCGAGGAGGAGGTGAAGGTCAGGTAGTCGGCACGCAGGGCCGCCTCGATCACGGACGGCGCGGGCGCCTCGGCGACGGTCTCGTACAGGGGCAGGACGTCGACCTGCGCGCCCTGCTCCCGCAGCGCGTCGGGGAGCACGTCGCGGGCCTCGGCGGCGCGCGCCACCAGCGCCCGGGTCACGGCCAGTCCGCGGAGCGCCTCGACGAGCGACTCGGCGACGAACCGCTCGGGCACGATGTCGGCGCGGATGCCGTGCGCCGCCAGTGCCCGAGCTGTGCCCGGCCCGATCGCCGCGATCCGCGCTCCTGCCAGCGAGCGCGCGTCGCGCGGCGGCTGGGAGGCGGCCAGACGCTCGAACAGCCGCTCCACGCCGTTGGGGCTGGTCAGGCAGATCAGGTCGTACGGAGACGGGTCCAGCGGCGGCCCGGAGAGCGTGCGAACGCTGATCGCGGGTGCCTGGATCACGTGGGCGCCCAGCTCGGCCAGGCGCGCCGCGAGCCCGCTGGCCTGGGCCCGTGCCCGGGTCACCGCGACCGTCCTGCCCGCGAGCGGGCCGGGCGTCAGCCAGGACAGCTGCGAGGCGAGCTGGGCGACCGCTCCCACGACGGTCACCGAGGGCGCCCGCACCTGCTCGCGACGCACCGCCGCGGCGATCGTCTCGAGCGTCCCCGTGACGGTCCGCTGCCGCGGCAGCGTGCCCGCTTCGACGACCGCCGCCGGTTCGGAGGCGGGGCGCCCGGCGGCGATCAGCGATTCGGCGATCTGCGGCAGGGCGCGCACGCCCATGTAGAAGACCAGCGTGCCCGGGAAGGCGGCCAGGGCGGGCCAGTCGAGCGGCGGGCCGCTCTCGGCGGCGCCGTCCTCGCGGGTGTGGCCCGTCACCAGCGCGACCGCGCTGGCCAGTCCCCGGTGAGTGACCGGGATGCCCGCATAGGCGGGCGCCGCCACACCGGCCGTGATCCCCGGCACCACCTCGAACGGGATGCCGGCGGCGCGCAGCGCCAGCGCCTCCTCCCCGCCCCGCCCGAAGACGAACGGGTCGCCCCCCTTCAGACGCACCACCCGCCGGCCCGCCCGGGCGTGCTCGACCAGCAGCTGCTCGGTGCGCTCCTGCGGGACCGCCTCGCCGCCCCCCTCCTTGCCGACGAACAGAAGCTCGGCCTCGGGGCGGGCACCATCGAGCGCTCCGGGCCCGACCAAGCGGTCGTAGAGGATCACCTCAGCGGTCGCGATCAGCTCGAGCGCCCGCGCCGTCAAGAGCCCCGGGTCGCCGGGTCCGGCGCCGACCAGGAACACCCGCCCCGCTCCGTCCTCATCCGGCATCGGCCGCCATCTCCCTGGCCCGTGCCAGCAGCTCGGCCGCTCCCGCCAGGCGCAGTCGCCCGGCGACGGCGGCGCCCAGCCCCTCGGGGTCGCCCAGCTCCCCGCACAGCTCGTCGGCGGTGTACGCCGACCCGTCGGGCAGGCCGACCCAGGCGCGCAGCCGCAGGCGGCCGCCCTCCTCCGGCTCGGCGTGAGCGCCCAGCGGGGTGCGGCAGTCCGCCTCCAGCTCGCGCGCGACGGCCCGCTCGGCCAGCAGGGCGGCCAGCGCGAGGCCGTCGGTGATGCGCTCGACCGCAGCCCGCGCCGCGTCCTCGCCGGCGCGCCCCTCGAGCGCCAGCACCCCCTGACCCGGAGCGGGCACGAACGTGTCCGTGTCCAGCGTGCCCCCTGCCTCGGCCTCGCGCCCGAGCCGCTGCAGGCCGGCCCGGGCCAGCACGATCGCGCCGAGCCCCTGCTCGCCGGCGGCGAGCTTGGCCAGACGCGTGTCGACGTTGCCCCGCACGCCCACCACGTCCAGGTCCTCACGCGCGGCGCGCAGCTGTGCGATCCGTCGCAGGCTGCTGGTGCCGACGCGCGTGCCGGGCGCCAGCTCGTGCAGGGCGCGAGCCCCGCACAGCACATCCTCGGCAGCCGCCCGGGTGGGCGCGCCCAGCAGCCCGAGCCCATCGCCCAGCTCGCCGGGCAGGTCCTTGGCCGAATGCACCGCGAGGTCGATGCGCTCCTCCTGGAGCGCCCGCTCGAGTTCGTCGACCCAGCGGGACTTGTCCTCAGGTCCGGCTCCACGGTCCCCGCCGGTGACGATCGGGACGATCTCGGCCTCCCCCAGCATCCCTGCCACCAGCCCGGCCTGCGCGAGCGCCAGGGCGCTGCGCCGGGTTCCGATCCGCATCAGCGGGGGGAGCGCCTCGCTGGGGCGGACCGGCGGCGATCCAGGTCGTGGACCTCGGCCAGCTCCGTGCCGGCTCGCTGCTCGTCGGTCGCGTCCTCGCGCAGCCCGAACAGCTCGCGAACCAGCTCGATGTGGCCGTGGCCGCCTGCCTGCCGGTCCCCGTCGAGGCTGCGCAGGCGGATCGTCGGCTCGTGCAGCAGTCGCGTCATGACCGCGCGGGCGATCGCCTCCACGCGCGCCACGTCTCTCGGCGAGGCGCTTTCCCAGCGCCCCGAGTTCTCGGCCAGGACCCGCTCGACGATCGCGTTGCCGTGCTCGCGCAGCGCGCTGACCGTGGGCAGTGCGTCGAGCTGGCCGAGCCAGCGTGCGAAGCGGTGGATCTCCTCCTCGACGATCTCCATCGCACGCGGAGTCTCCTCGGCCCGCGAGCTGAGGTTGCGGGCCACGACCGCCTGCAGGTCGTCGATGTCGTACAGCGTGACGCCCTCGAGCTCGCCGCAGGCCGGGTCGATGTCGCGTGGCACCGCGATGTCGATGAACAGCAGCGGGCGGCCCTCGCGCTGCTCCATGACCAGCTCGAGCTCCTCGCGGCCCACGATCGGGTGCGGCGAGGACGTCGAGCTGAGGACGATGTCGGCCCGCAGCAGCTGGTCGGGCAGTTTGTCCAGGCCGACGACGGTGCCGCCGAAGCGCTGGGCGAGGCTGAGCGCACGGTCGGCGTGGCGGTTGGCGACGAAGACGGTTCCGGCCCCCCGGTCGGCCAGCGCCCGGGCCATCAGCTCGCTCGTCTCGCCGGCGCCCAGGATCACGACGTGCCGGCGCTCGAGGCCGCCGAGCACGCTGAGGGCCAGCTCGACGGCGACCGAGGGCGCGCTGACGCGGCTCGCGCCGATCGCAGTCTCCGAGCGCACCCGCTTGCCCGTCGTCAGCGCTGCGGCGAACAGCCGATTGGTCAGCGGTCCGGCGGCGCCGGCCCGCACCGCCGCCTCGTGTGCGCGGCGGACCTGGCCCTGGATCTCGGCCTCGCCGACGATCATCGACTCGAGCCCGGCCGTGACCCTGTAGAGCTGCCGCGCCGCGTCGCAGTTGCGGGGCGAGTAGATCGCCTCGGCCAGCTGGGTCGGACGGATGTCGGCGCGACGTGCCAGCAGCCCCAGCACCTCGGCCTCGGCCTGCACAGGGTCGCCGACCACCAGGTAGATCTCGGTGCGGTTGCAGGTGGAGATCACGACCGCCTCGCGCACCTCATCGGTCGCCACCGCCGTGCGCGCGAAGTCCTCGGACTCGCTCTCCGTGAAGGCCAGACGCTCTCGCAGCGAGACCGGTGCGGTCTTGTGGGAGATGCCGAGCGCAAGCAGCTCGCTCACTTGCCTGCCTCCCGGAATGGGGGGTGCCGCTCGACCGGGTATGCCAGGCTCGACTCCCGGTCGACTCCCGCAGCAGCGGGACCGTCGATCGCCGCCGCCTCCTCCTCGCGCCGGGTTAGCTCGAGCAGCTCCCCCAGCTCGCGCTGGATGTGGCTCAGCCTGATCGCCATGATCGTGACGTAGATCAGCACCATCGCGAACAGCACCACGTAGGCAGCCGCCACGTACTTCCCCGCCTCGTGCAGCGGCAGGGCGGGCAGTTCGGCGAGGACCAGCCCCATCAGGCGACCGTCCTCGGGACCGATGAGGCGCCCACCGGGCTGGCGCTGTGCGCCGACGGGGCCGCGCTGCGGCCGGGGGCGCGAAACCTCTCCTGCTCGCCCGCCAGCCGGCGGCGCAGCGCCCTGACCTGGGACCGGGCCCGCTTGGCGGCGAGCTCATAGGAGCACAGGGTCGCGAACAGCAGCACCATCGCGCCGAGCGAGACCAGGAACGTGAGCGCCATCGGGCCGGGCAGGTTGGAGGTGCTGCCGAGCACCCGCGGGTGCAGGTAGGAGCTGGAGAGCCGCACGGCGATGAAGTTCATCGGCACGAAGGCGCCGGCCGTGATCGCGAACACGGCGGCGTAGCGGGACTGGCGCTCGGGATCCTCGATCGCGAAGCGCAGCGGCTGGTAGGTCGCGTAGAGCAGGAACACGATCAGGAACGAGACGAGCGTCGGCTCGTTCCAGACCCACCAGTGCCCCCAGGAACCCTTCGCCCAGATCGAGCCGGTGATGAGGGTCGCCAGCCCGAAGATCAGGCTCATGTGGATGACGACGTAGGAGCGCGCATCCCAGCGCGCCTCGCGTGTCCGCAGATACTGGATCGCCAGCAGGCCGCCCAGCACGAACCCGCACAGCGACACGATCGCCAGCGGCACGTGCACGTAGAAGATCTTCTGCAGGAAGCCCTGTTCGGCTTCCAGCGGGGCGTAGAAGAAGACGAGCCCGAGTGCCGCCGTCATCGCCACGGTCGTCGCGATGCTGAGCCTCGCCAGGCCGCCGACGCGCGTGCGCTTGGGGCGCTGCTCGGGGCCGCGGGGGCGAGGATCTATGTCGGGAGAGCCGGCTCTGGGCCCGCTCGTGGAGACCATTCAGTCCTCCAGCAGGAAGTCGAACAGGGCGAGGCGATCAGCCCGAACAAGAGATCATAGAGCCCGAGCGTCAGCAGCCAGCGGGCGGCCGGCCCGCTGCGATGGGCGAAGGCGAGCAGCGGAGCGGTCGCCCGGGCACCGCCGATCACGATCGGCACGAACAGCGGCAGCGCCAGCAGCGGCCCGAGCAGGTCGCGCGCACGGGTACGGACGGCCAGCGCAGCGACGAGCGTCCCGATCACCGCGATGCCGAGGTCGCCCAGCGCAAGGGTCGCGATCAGACCGGGCAGCGCCGGTCCCACGGGCGGACCGAGCAGGAGGATCGAGAAGGCGGGCACGGCGACGATCTCCAGTGCGACCAGGTAGAGCAGCAGCGTGAGCACCTTCGCGACCAGCATCGCGGTGCGGTCGACCGGGGCGAGCAGGAAGCCGTCGAAGCCACCCTCTTCGGCGTCCGCCACGAACAGGCGGTTCACGCCGAGGAGGGCGGCGAACAGCAGCGTCACCCAGAGGATCCCGGCGGCGAGGTCGCCTTCGACGCTGCCGCGGTTCAGGGCGAAGTGGAAGACGACGAACGTGGTCAGGGAGAACAGCGTCATCGCCGGCACCGACTCCAGCGTGCGCAGCTCGACCAGCAGCTCCTTGCGCAGCAGCGCGCCGACGGTCCGTCTCATCGGTAGAGCTCCGTGATCTGCTGCGGCTCGACCGCTGCGCGCTCGGACAGGAGCACCTGCCTGCCGGCTCGCAGGCCGAGGACCAGGTCCGCCTCGGCGAGCCCCCCGCCCGGGTCGTGGCTGCAGATCACGCGGGTGCGCTTCGAGGCGGCGCCGATCAGCGGCGCGACCAGGTCGATCGCCGCCGGGTCGAGGTTCGAGTACGGCTCGTCCAGCAGCAGCACGTCCGGGTCGTGCAGCACGGCGCGGGCGACCGCGACCCTCTGCACCATGCCGCGCGAGAGGTTGCGCAGCGGCTCCTCGGCCCGGCCCGAGATCGCGACCGCCTCGAGCAGCTCCTGCACTCGGCCCGCACCGACGCCGTGCAGCCGGGCGTGGAAGCGCAGGTTCTGCTCAGCGCTCAGCTCGCGGTAGAGCAGCGGCTCGTGGGCCAGCAGCCCGACGCGGCCGCGAACCGCCCAGGCTTCGTCAGGCAGGCCGCTGCCGAGCACAGCGACCCTTCCGGCGTGCGGGCGCAGCAGCGTGGCGAGTACCCGCAGCAGGGTCGTCTTGCCCGCCCCGTTGGGTCCGAAGACGACCAGGGTGTGCCCCTCGTCCAGCGTCAGCGTGACGTTGCTGAGGGCCTCCCGTTCGCCGTAGCGGCGGGTCAGTCCCTCGACCTCGAGCGCGGGCACCGCTCAGGCTCTCGACACCTGCAGCTCGCTTGCGGTCTGGGCGCGCGCGATCAGCTCACGCACTGCCTGCTCGCCGGCCTCCGGCGTCTCCGCTTCGCGCAGCAGCGCCACCGGGTCCGGATCTCCCCCGACGATCCCCTCGAAGAAGAGCTTGCGGTCCTGATAGGTCGGCAGCGTCGCCTTGGCCCAGCCGCGTACCTCGTTGAGGAGGACGGCCAGGCGCGCGTAGGGATCGCCGAACTGGCCCTCGATCTCGCGCTTGATCCGCTTCGCCAAAGCCGGTGAGGCGCCCGCCGTGGAGATCGCGATCGCCAGCGGCCCGGTGCGCACGATCGCCGGCAGGATGAAGTTGCACAGCGGCGGCACGTCGACGACGTTGACCAGCATCGCCCGTCGCTCGGCGTCGTCGAAGACGGCGATGTTGACATCGGTGTCGTCGGTCGCAGCGATCACCATGAAGATCCCCTCGAGATCCGCAGGGCCGGCGTAGGCCCGGCGCTCCCAGCGGATCGAGCCCTCGCGGGCGTACTCCTCGAGCGCGGACTCGGCCTCGGGGGCGATCAGCGTCACCTCGCCGTCGCAGGCCAGCAGCCCCTCGACCTTCTCGAGGCCGATCTCGCCCCCGCCCACGACCAGGCAGCGCCGGGCGGGCGGGCCCTTCAAGTTCAGGCAGGCGATGTAGAAGGGGGTCTCGAGCATCCCCTGCACGCAGCTCTGGTCGCAGATCCCCTTGCGCAGCTGGCAGACGCACTCCTTACCTGCATAAGCCTGGGCGGGCATGGTCCAAGCGTAGCCGCAAGGGCGTCGCGACCGTGGGACTGGGGCTAGCGCTCGTGACCGGGCAGGCCGCGCCCGAACGTGCGGGCACCCAGGCGGGCCAGCGTCAGCGCTCCCGCCCGCCACGCCCGCTCGCGATCGGCCTCGCGCCCGGAGCGCAGCCTGGCGACGGCGCGGGCCGCGCGCAGGCTCGTGCTGTCGTAGGGCCCCCACCAGAGCCCCCGCATCGCAGGCGGGTCCCATGTGATCAGCTTCTCCTGCGCGCACGCTCTCAGGCCGGCCTGGCCCAGCGTCCTGCCCAGCCCGCCCCCCGCCGCCGCGCCCCAGGGCCCGCGCGAGACGGTCGGCCCCGGGAGGTGGTCGTTGAGCCAGACCATGCCGGCGCGCAGCTCGCGCGCGATCCGCGTGCCGCGGTAGCGGTCGGCTGTCCAGACCGAGGCGCCCAGGCAGTAGTCGCTGTCGTTGGCGGCCGCGATCGCCTCCTCCTCGGAGTCGACCGCGTACACGGCCAGCACCGGCCCGTCGACGGGCTCGCGGGCCAGGCGCATCTCGGCGCTGACGCCGCTCAGCACGGTCGCCGCATACCAGCAGCCAGGGCCTGTCGAGCGGATCGGTCCGCCGCAGTGCAGCCGCGCACCCAGGGCGACGGCCTCCTCGACGAGCTCCTCGACGTGCGCGAGCCGCCGCGGCGAGGACAGCGGCCCGAGCTGATTGCGCTCGTCGGCGGGGTCGCCGACGGTGAGCCGCCGGGCCGCGTCCACGAGTGCGGCCAGGAACGGCTCGTAGACCTCGCGGGTGACGTACACCCGCTCGACCGAGCCGCGCGCCTGTCCGGCCCCGGCACACCCGGCCCAGACCGCGGCGGCGACGGCCCGGGGCAGGTGCGCGTCGCTCAGCACCAGCATCGCGTCCTTGCCGCCCAGCTCGACCGTGACCTCCTTCTCGCGAGAGACGCAGGCCCGGGCCACGGCGCGCCCGACGGCCGGCGAGCCGGTGAACAGGATCTTGTCGACCGGGGACTCTGCCAGCGCGATGCCGGCGTCGGCGCCGCCGTGCAGGATGCGCACGAGGCCCTCGGGGAGGCCGGCACGGGCGAGCACCCGCCCGATCCGCTCCCCCGCGAGGCAGGCGCGGGCGGCCGGCTTGAAGGCAACGCCGTTGCCGGCCAGCAGGGCTCCGGCGATCTGGCCCAGGGGCTGGGCGAACGGCGCGGAGCCGGCGCCGATGACGCCCACCACGCCGAACGGCTCGAAGGCGATCCGCGCTCGCTTGGAGACCGACAGCGAGCGACTGGTCCCGACCCGGCGCCCGCCCAGCACGGCCGCCCCGTCGTCGGCGATCCACTTCAGGGCGTCGATCGCCGCCAGCAGCTCGAGCGTCGCGATCTCCGCGCGCGGCCGCCCCAGCTCGGCCATAAGCAGGCCGGCCAGCTCGTCGAATTCGTCGATCACCGCCTGGGCCATGCGGTGCATGTAGCGGGCTCGGTCGGAGACCCTCAGCAGGGCCCACAGCGGCTGCACGCTCGCGATCGCCCCGACCACCTCGTCGATCCGCTCCGGCGGCGTCACCGTCACGGCGCCGAGCACCGCGCCGGTCGCCGGGTTGACCGCCCGCAGCTCCTTCGCCCTGTCCTCGATCGAGCTGGCCATCAGGCGGCGATTATCCCTCCTCGCGCCGGCGGCCCCGGCGGATCAGCTCCAGCCGCCGGGCCAGCTCGGCCTCGGCCTCGTCGGGAGCGTAGAAACGTGTGCCGGCCAGGACCTCGGGCGCAAGCTCCTGCGCGGTCAGGTGCCCGGGGTTGCGATGCGGATTCTCGTAGCCCCCGCGGTCCTGCCCCGGACGCGGCCCCGAGCGCAGCCAGCCCGGCACGGGCTGCGCGCCGTGCTCGCGGACGTGCGCCTGCGCCGCCGAGAGGGCTCTCCCGGCGGCGTCGGACTTGGGCGCGAGCGAGAGGTAGATGGCCGCCTGGGCCAGCGCGTAGCGGGCCTCGGGAAGGCCGACGTGCTCGACCGCGGCGGCAGCCGCCGTCGCCACCGAGAGCGCTGCCGGATCCGCGTTGCCGATGTCCTCGGACGCCAGGATCACCATCCGCCGCACGATGAAGCGCGGGTCCTCGCCGCCCTCGAGCATGACCGCCAGGTAGTAGAGCGAGGCGTCGGGGTCCGAGCCGCGGGTGGCCTTGATCCAGGCAGAGATGTAGTCGAAGTGGCGGTCGCCCTGCTTGTCGTAGAGGACCGCGCGCCGCTGCAGGGCATCCTCGACCCGGTCCAGCCCGATCGTCCCCTCGCCGAGCTCCCCGGCGGTGGCGATCGCCAGCTCGAGCGCGTTCAGGGCGATGCGCGCGTCGCCTTCGCTGCGCGCCGCCAGGAAGCTCACGGCCTGCGCCTCCACCTCGGGATCGCCGTCGGCGGCGTTGCGCAGGACGAGCTCCAGCTCCTCGCCGCTGAGCGGCGCCAGCGCGTAGATGCGCAGCCGCGAGAGCAGGGCGCCGTTGACCTCGAAGGCGGGGTTCTCGGTGGTCGCGCCGATCAGCGTGATCAGGCCCTCCTCGACAGCCGGCAGCAGGGCGTCCTGCTGAGCCTTGTTGAAGCGGCGTATCTCGTCCAGGAACAGGATCGTCCGGGCTCCCTCCCCGCCCAGCTCGCGACGGTGGGCGGCCCGCTCGATAACCGCCCTGACCTCGGCGCGCCCGGCCTGCACCGCGCTGAGCTCCTCGTAGGCCGCGCCGGAGCCCTCGGCGACGATCCTCGCGAGCGTCGTCTTGCCGGATCCGGGCGGGCCGTAGAGCAGCATCGAGTGCGGCCTGCCCTGCTCGATCGCGGTGCGCAGGGCCGAGCCCGCGCCCAGCAGGTGCGACTGCCCCACGAAGCCCGCCAGCGTGCTGGGGCGCACGCGCACGGCCAGCGGCCTGTCCTGCTCTCCCGGGCCCCCGACCCCCTCATCCGAACGCGGTATCCGAGCGCCACGTGGCGCAGGATCCTCGTCGAAAAGGGTATTCATATGTATGAGTATGTCCCTGCACGTTCAGGACCGTTGTCCAGTCTTCCGGGAGGTTGACTACAGGGCACTGTCGAAGGTGTAGATTCGGTGGCCCAACTTGCGACTCATCAACTAATGACCTTCAGGAGCGCAGCCCGGAATGAGCATCAGCGGGGCTGAGACGCGGCCCGCGTCGGAGACGGCGCTGGAATTCCTGGAGGTCGGCGGGGATATCGAAGCCCTATCGCCGCTGCAGCTCTTCTGGCGGCGCTTCCGTAAGGACCGTGTGGCGCTCGTGTCGGGCACCTTCATCGTCTTCCTGATCGTGCTGGCGATCTTCGCGCCGCTCGTGATCAAAATCCTCGGCCTTCCCGGCCCGAACGTGCAGAACCTCAACCTGACCGACGAATTCGGCTCTCCGCTCGGACCCTCTGCCGCTCACCCCTTCGGTGTCGACCAGCTCGGCCAGGACGTCATGTCGCGCGTGATCTACGGGACGCGCGTCTCGCTCGAGGTCGGGATCATCGGCACGGCGATCTCGACCTTCATCGGCGTCACGGTCGGGCTCTTGGCCGGCTTCTACAGGGGTTGGGTCGACACGCTGCTGTCGCGGACGGTCGACGTCGTGCTGTCGATCCCGCTGTTGCTGCTCGGTATCGGCATCGGCGCGGCGTGCTCGGTCAAGGGCTGCTTCGGGGGCGCGATCCAGCCCGGGCTCGGGGTGATCATCTTCCTGATCGCCTTCGCCACCTGGCCGTTCACGGCGAGGATCGTGCGAGGCCTGGTGCTGTCGCTGCGCGAGCGCGAGTTCGTCGAGGCGTCTCGCGCGCTGGGCGCCTCCAACACGCGGATCATGCTGCGCGAGGTCCTGCCCAACCTGACCGCGCCGATCATCGTCTACGCGAGCCTGCAGATACCGACCAACATCCTGATCGAGGCGGCGCTCTCGTTCCTCGGCGTGGGGATTCGCCCGCCGACCGCGAGCTGGGGCCAGATGATCGCCTCGGCGACGCCGATCTTCAACACGGCATGGTGGTACATGGTCTTCCCCGGCACGGCGCTGCTGCTGACCGTGCTGGCCTTCAACCTGCTGGGAGACGGGCTCAGAGATGCCCTGAACCCAAGGGGCGCCCGATGAGGGCGATCGATACACAACACAGGAGGCGACTCAATGAGGTCGATTAGAACGGTCGCGGCATTCGCGACCGTAGCCGCGCTGGCGCTGGTGCTGGCCGCGTGCGGCTCGAGCAGTTCGAGCAGCTCGAGCAGTACGTCGAGCAGCGCGAGCAGCGTCAGCACCGGCGGATACCAGAGTCCGACCACGCAGTCGCTGACCGGCGGCAAACGCGGCGGGACCCTGCAGGTGCTCCAGGAAACGGACTTCGAACACATCGATCCAGGGATCGCCTACTACTCGCTGGACTACGAGGTCGTGTTCGCGACCCAGCGCCCGCTCTACTCCAACAAGCCGAATACGGCCTCCGAAGCGACGCCGGACATGGCCTCGGGGCCGCCGGAAATCTCCTCGGACAACAAGATGATCACGGTCCACCTCAAGGAAGGCGTCCACTTCAGCCCGCCTGTGAATCGCGAAGTGACATCGGAAGACGTCGCCTACGCGATCGAGCGCGGCGCGAACCCGAACGTCGCGAACCCGTATTTCCACGCCTACTGGGAATCGCTCGAAGGCGCCCCGAAGGCGGATGGGGGACCGATCAAGGGGATCACCACGCCGAACAAGCACACGATCGTCTTCAAATTGACCGAACCGAAGGCGCAGCTGGTGGCAGACGCGATGGTGATGCCGCTGACGGCGGCGGTGCCGAAGGAATACGCCGAAAAGTTCGACAAGCACAAGCCTTCCGACTACGGCAACTACCAGGTCGCGACGGGTCCGTACATGTTCAAGAACGACAGCGAAGGCAAAGTGCTCGACGTCGGCTACTTCCCGGGCAAGTCGGCGACGCTCGTGCGTAACCCGAACTGGAACGCGTCGACGGACTTCCGTCCTGCCTACCTGAACGAAATCCAGATCAAGATCGGCGGCACGAACGCCGTCATCGGCCGGCAGGTGCTCGAAGGCACCAACATCGTCGAGAACGAACCGCCGGCACAGTCCGACGTCCGGCTGGCCGCCGAAAAGTACAAGAGCCAGCTGGAGATCTCGCCGGGCGCCGGCAGCCACTACATCGGCGTCAACAACAAGGTCGGACCGTTCAAGAACATCAACCTGCGCAAGGCCTTCTGGGCGGCGCTTGATCGCGAAGCGATGGACAGGGCGCGCGGCGGCAAGCTGGTAACCGACGTGATGACCCACTTCATCTATCCGACGATCCCCGGCTTCGAACAGGCCGGAGGGCTGAAAGGCCCGACGGGCCCGCAGTTCGACTTCAACGAACATCCCGCGGGCGACAAAGCGGTGGCCGAAAAGTACATCAAGCTCGCGGGCTACCCGAGCGGCAAGTACACCGGCAACGAAACCGTGACGATCGTCGGGGCGAAGGGGAACCCCGCCGAACAGGACGCCGAAATCGTCAACTCGACCCTGAAGGAACTGGGCTTCACGACGAAGTTCACGCTGGTCGAAACGGCGACGATGTACGCGAAGTACTGCAACGTCCCCAAAGAACAGATCACGGTCTGTCCGAGCGTCGGCTGGATCGCCGACTTCGGCGACCCGCAGACGGTCCTCAACATCACGTTCAACGGAAAATTCATCAACGAAACCGGGAACGTGAACTGGGGCCAGACGAACATCCCGAAGATCAACGCTGCGATGACGGCGGCCGAATCGGTCACCGGGGTCTCGGCGCGGGCGAGCGCCTGGGCGAAGATCGACGAAGAACTCGTCGAAAACGCCGCGGCGATCCCGTTCGACTGGGACAAGCAGGCGAACATCGAGGGCAGCGGAGTGGCAGGCGTCGGCGACCTCTGGGACGTCGGCGAGTGGGACTACAACTGGACCTCGCTGAAGTAGGACCAGCGCAGCCCGGCTGACACGGCAATCGTTGGGGTCCCGCCTCGCCGGCGGGGCCCCAACCGCCGCATCGGACCGGTCTCACACGGCAGGATCTGACCGCCCTTGATCACCCTCTTCGACATTCCGCCCAGCGCCGCCCGAGGGGCGGCACCATGACCGGCTACGTGATCCGGCGCGTGCTCTGGGGCATCGCCCTGCTCGTGATCGTCTGCGCGCTGACGTTCATCCTGTTCCGCGTCATCCCGACCGGCAACCCCGCCGTGCTGCGCGCGGGGCGCGACCCGCAGAAGCACCTGATCGAGGAAATCGAACGGGTGCTCGGATTGAACAAATCGCTGCCGGCCCAGTTCTGGGTCTACCTCAAGGGCGTGTTCCTGCACTTCAACTTCGGCTACAGCTACTACAGCCAGGAGTCGGTCGTGAAACTGATCGGCGAACGGCTCCCCGCGACCGTCTCGCTGGCGGTCGGCGCGGCCGTGATCTGGGTCGTGGCGGGGCTCTCGATCGGCATCCTCTCCGCGCTCAAGCGCCACTCGTTCTGGGACCGCGCCTCGATGGGCACGGCGCTCGTGCTGATCTCCGCGCCGGAATTCTGGCTGGGCCTGCTGGCGCTGTACCTCTTCTCCAGCGACATCGGCAAATTCAAGATCTTCCCCGGCGCGGGCAGCTACGTGCCGATCAGCCAGGACCCGTGGAAATGGTTCACGTCGCTGATCATGCCCTGGTTCGTGCTCGCCGCCGGCAGCGCCGCGGTGTTCGCGCGCCTGATGCGGGGCAGCCTGATCGAGACGATGAAAGAGGACTACATCCGAACCGCCCGGGCCAAGGGGCTGGTCGAGCGTCGGGTGGTCCGCCAGGGCGTGCGCTCGTCGATCAACCCGATCGTGACGCTGCTGGCGCTCGAACTGGGCGTGCTGCTCGGCGGCGCCGTGCTGGTCGAGACCGTGTTCAACATCCCGGGGGTGGGCCGCCTGGCCTACACCTCGATCGTGAACGCCGACTTCGAGGTGATCCAGGGCACGGTGCTGCTGGCCTCTATCTTCATCATCATCGCCAACATCGTCGCCGACATCGCCTACGCCTACCTCGATCCGAGGGTGCGCTACTCGTGAGCGCGTCCTCCTCGGCGGCGGAGCCGCTGCTGCGGGTCGAGGACCTGCGGGTCGAGTTCCCCAGCGAAGACGGCGTCGTCCACGCCGTCGACGGGATCACCTACCAGGTCTTCCCCGGGAAAACGCTCGGGATCGTGGGCGAGTCGGGCACGGGCAAGACCGTCTCCTCCCTCACCACACTTGGCCTGACCCGCGGTCAGGGCGCCGAGATCTCGGGGCGGATCCTGTTCGAGGGCCGCGACCTGCTGGCGCTGCCCGAAAGCGAGATGCGCGCGATCCGGGGCAACGAAATCGCGATGATCTTCCAGGACCCCCTGTCCTCGCTGCACCCGCTCTACCGGGTCGGCGACCAGCTGATCGAGGCGGTGCGGGCCCACCGCGACGTCTCCAGGGCGCAGGCCCGCGCGCGAGCGGTCGAACTGCTCGGGCTGGTCGGGATCCCCGACCCGCAGCGACGCGTCGACGAGTACCCGCACGAGTTCTCGGGCGGCATGCGCCAGCGCGCGATGATCGGGATGGCGCTGGCAAACGAACCGAAGCTGCTGATCGCCGACGAGCCGACGACCGCATTGGACGTGACGGTGCAGGCGCAGATCCTGGCGCTGATGGAACGGCTGCAGCGCGAGCTGGGGATGGCGATCATCATCATCACCCACGACCTCGGTGTCGTGGCCGAGGTCGCCGACGACATCTCGGTGATGTACGCGGGACGGATCGTCGAGACGGCCTCCGCCGAATCGCTGTTCGCGAACCCGGAGCATCCCTACACGTGGGGCCTGTTGAAGTCGATCCCGCGCCTGGAGGCCGACCGGGCGGAGATGCTCGTGCCGATCCCCGGGACGCCGCCGAGCCTGATCCGTCCGCCGTCGGGCTGCCACTTCCACCCGCGCTGCGCCTATGCGCAGCCGGACCACTCCAGGATCGACCCGGCGCTCGAGCCGCTGCCCGAGGAACCGCGTCACTTCGTCGCCTGCCTGCTCGAGCCGGAGGTGCGCCAGCGCCTGTGGCGCGACCTGCAGGCGGGCAGGCTGCCGGAGGAGGCGCTCGCCGACGTCGGGCTCCCGGAGGCGTCGGTCTGATGGCCGACTCCGAGGTCCAGGTGGCGCCCGACTCGGGAGAGGCGGCCGACGGAGCCGGAACGCCCGGCGGGGCGGGCGAGCCGCTCGTGGCGGTCCGCGACCTGGTCAAGCACTTCCCGATCACCCGCGGCGTGCTGCTCCAGCACAGCGTGGGGGCGGTGCAGGCGGTCGACGGGGTCAGCTTCGAGGTGCGCCGCGGCGAGACGCTCGGGATCGTGGGGGAGACCGGCTGCGGCAAGAGCACGACCGCCAAGCTGGTGATGCGCCTGATCGAGGCGACCTCCGGCGAGGTTCGCTTCGAGGGCACCGACATCACGCGCCTGAAGGGCCCGCGCCTGAAGGAGATCAGGCGTGAGATGCAGATGATCTTCCAGGACCCCTACTCGTCGCTGAACCCGCGCAAGACGATCGGCTCGATCATCGGCGAGCCGTTCGCGATCCACGGGCTGCTGAGCGACAAGGAAGAGCGCCGCAAAGCCGTCCAGGAGCTGATGGAGACGGTTGGCCTGAACCCGGAGCACTACAACCGCTACCCCCACGAGTTCTCGGGCGGACAGCGCCAGCGCATCGGCGTCGCCAGGGCGCTGGCCTTGAAACCGAAGGTCCTGATCGCCGACGAGCCCGTCTCGGCGCTCGATGTCTCGATCCAGGCGCAGGTGCTCAACCTGCTGCGCGACCTGCAGCGCAAATTCGGCCTGACACTGATCTTCATCGCCCACGACCTGTCGGTCGTGCGCCACATGTGCGACCGGGTCGCGGTCATGTACCTCGGCAAGATCGTCGAGATCGGAACCGGTGACGCCCTGTATGGCTTCCCCCGCCATCCCTACACGGGCGCGCTGCTCGCCGCCGTTCCCGTCGCCGATCCGTCGCGCCACGGCAGCCAGCGCCGGCTGCTCACCGGCGACGTGCCCAGCCCGGCGAACCCGCCCAGCGCCTGCCGCTTCCACACCCGCTGTCCCAAGGCGCAGGCGCTCTGCTCGGTCGAGGAGCCGCTGCTGGAGGACAAGGGCACGGGCGTGATGACGGCCTGTCACTTCCCGCTGACCCGGGAGGAGGTGCAGGAGATCGGCCTGCCCTCGGCCGGGCCGGCGCCGAGCGAGTGACGAGCACGGTGAGCACCGGGACGGCCGCCGAGGCGGAGGAGCTGCTCGCCGGCCTGATCCGCTTCGACACGGTGAACCCGCCGGGGCAGGAGCGGGCCGCCCAGGAGCATCTCGCCGATCACCTGGCGGCGGCCGGCTTCGAGTGCGAGCTGCTGGGCGCCGAGCCGGAGCGCCCGAACCTCGTCGCGCGGTTGCGCGGCAAGGCCGACGGGCCGACGCTCTGCTACCTCGGCCACGTCGACACGGTCCTGGCCAACCCCTCCGAGTGGACCCACGACCCGTGGTCGGGGCAGCTCGCCGACGGCTTCATCTGGGGCCGGGGCGCGCTCGACATGAAGTCCCAGGTCGCCGCCGAGATCGCGGCCGGCGCGGCGCTGGCCCGCTCGGGATGGCGCCCAGCGCGGGGAGAGCTGCTGATCGTGGCGGTCGTCGACGAGGAGACGGGCGGGGCGCTGGGAGCGCAGTGGATAACGGAGAACCATCCGGAGAAGGTTCGCTGCGACCTGCTGATCAACGAGGGCGGCGGGGCCGTCTTCGAATACGGCGGGCGCCGCTGCTACGGCGTCTGCTGCGCCGAGAAGGGCGTGTTCCGCTTCACGATCTCCACCGACGGGGTGGCCGGGCACGCGTCGATGCCGGGGATGGGGGAGAACGCGCTGCTCAAGATGGGACCGCTGCTCGACCGCCTGGCGGCGCGTCAGCCGGGGTACCGGCTGACCGGCGAGCCGCTCGCCTTCCTGGAGGGGATCGGCGAGGATCCTGGCGATCCGGCCGGCTCGATCGCGCGGCTGCGGGCCGCCGACCCGCGGCTGGCGATCATGTTCGAGCCGATGCTGGGCGTGACGTTCACGCCGACCCGGATCAGCGCCTCGGAGAAGATCAACGTGATTCCCAGCCGGGCCGAGCTGAAGGTCGACTGCCGCGTCCCGCCCGGCCTCGGCGAGGCCGAGGTTCGGGAGGACATCGCAGCGGTGCTGGGTCCCGAGGGCGAGGGCTGGTCGTTCGAGTTCAGCGAGCGGGTCGTCGGCAACCGCTCGCCGATCGAGAGCGAGCTGATGGACACGATCGCCGGCTGGATCGTAGAGCGCGACCCGGGGGCCCGGGCGGTGCCGGTCGTGCTGCCGGGCTTCACGGACTCGCGTCACTTCCGTCTCGCCTTCCCCGAGTGCGTCGCCTACGGCTTCTTCCCCCACCGCCACCAGTCGCTGCTGGAGGCAGCGCCGCTGGTGCACGGTGCCGACGAGCGGATCGACGTGCGCGATCTCGCCTTCGCGACAGAGCTGTTCGCCGACCTCGCCGTGCGCATTCTGGGCTAGGCGGCCCGCCCCTCGACAGGCCGCCGCTTATCCCGCATAATGGGTTGGTCGATGCCGAGGATGGTGCGTCACATGGAGGCGAGCGGGAGATGAGCAGGGAAGCGACGAGCGGACCGTCGGGCACGGCTGCGTCCGGCGGCAAGACTCACGCAGCGGTGGCCCAACATGCCGCCACGCACGGGACGTCGGCCAGCCTCGCAGCGGGCAAGCACGCCGTGCTGGTCGCGGCGGCCGCGCACCACGTGACGACGACGGTCGTGCCGCCGGTCGCCCACACCTCGCTGGCCCAGGAAATCCAGAACTGGGCCTACAACTGGGAGCCCGTGATGACGTTCCTGTTCTTCACGGCGATCATCCTGGTGATGTGGCGCACGCTGAAGGTGATGCCGCGGATCAAGCCACAGCGGATCAAGCCGGCCTCCAAGCAGAAGGTGCGCTTCGAGGACATCGCCGGCGTCGACGAGGCGAAGGCGGAGCTGCTGGAGATCGTTGAGTTCCTCCGCGATCCCAAGGGCTTCCAGGCGCTGGGCGCCAAGGTGCCGAAGGGGATCCTGCTGCACGGGCCGCCGGGGACGGGCAAGACGCTGCTCGCGAAGGCCGTCGCGGCCGAGTCGGGCGCCGAGTTCTTCGCGCAGTCCGCGGCCTCCTTCGTGGAGATGTTCGCCGGCCTGGGAGCCGCACGGATCAGGCGGCTGTTCGCGCAGGCGCGCAGCCACGAACCGGCGATCATCTTCATCGACGAGCTCGACGCGGTGGGCGGGCGCAGGGGCTCGGACATCTCGGGCGAGAAGGACCAGACCCTGAACCAGCTGCTGGTCGAGATGGACGGCTTCTCCTCGAGCGGCAGGGTGGTCGTGATCGCGGCGTCGAACCTGCTCGAGAAGCTCGACCCGGCGCTGCTGCGCCCGGGCCGCTTCGACCGCCAGGTGTTCGTCGTGCCACCCGACGTGAAAGGCCGCCTGGGGGTGCTGCAGGTGCACACCCGCGACAAGCCGATGGGCGATGTCGACCTCGAGCTGGTCGCGCAGCAGACCAGCGGCCTGACCGGAGCCGACCTGGCGAACATCTGCAACGAGGCGGCGATCTTCGCGGCGAGGCGAAAGGCGGGCAAGATCGGGCGCGGCGACTTCGACTCGGCGCTGGAGCGGGTGATCGCGGGCGTGCAGTCGCGGCGGGTGCTCAACAGCCACGAGAAGCGCGTCGTCGCCTACCACGAGGCCGGCCATGCGCTGTGCGGCGAGCTGCTGCCTTCGGTCGATCGAGTCCACCGGATCTCGATCGTCCCCCGGGGCAGGGCGTTGGGCTACACGCTGAACCTTCCCGCCGAGGACCGCTACCTGAAGACCAGGGAGGAGCTGCTCGACTACATGACCGTGCTGCTGGGCGGGCGGGTGGCCGAGCAGATCGTGTTCGGGGCGATCACGACGGGCGCCTCGGACGACCTCAAGCGGGTCGCCGAGATCGCTCACTCGATGGTCCACGACTACGCGATGGGCACGGCCGGCGTGGGCCGCTCGCCGGACGGTGACGTGAGGCTCTCCGAGACCACGCTGCGGATGCGCGACGAGGAGCGCCACGACCTGATCGAGGAGTCCCGGCGGGCCGCGCAGAAGCTGATCCTGGCCCACCGCGCCCAGCTGGAGGGGCTGGCCGGCGAGCTGCTCGAGCCCGAGGTGCTCGAGCGCGACGCGATCGACAGGGTGATGAAGGGGGTGCCGCGGATGGAGCGCGCACCGGGCGTCGGGTTGCGCGTGGTCGCTGCGGCGGAGGCCCTCGAGGCGTCCCCCGCCCATGCGCCGATCGGGCTGCCGGAGAGCCCTGGAGAGGGCGGGCCCGGGCGCCTATAGACTGCGGCTGGTGTTCAGCCGCATCGACCACATAGGCGTCGCCGTCGAGGAGATCGAGCCCGCGCTGGAGCTGTACCGGGACGGCCTCGAGCTGCAGGTGGCGCACCGCGAGGTGGTGGCCGAGCAGGGCGTCGAGGCGGTGTTGCTGGACGTCGGCGAGAACCACGTCGAGCTGCTGGCGCCGCTGGGCGCCGACACTCCCGTGGGGAGGTTCCTGGCCAAGCAGGGGCCCGGCCTGCACCACGTCGCCTACCAGGTGCAGGACATCGAGGCGACGCTGGAGCGCCTGCGCCGGGCCGGCCTGCGGCTGATCGACGAGAAGCCGCGGACCGGCATCAGGGGCTCGCGAGTGGCGTTCGTCCACCCGCGCTCCAGCATCGGCGTGCTCACCGAGATAGTTCAACCGGCGGAGGTCCATTGATGGCATCGAGCTCGCGCGTGAGCATCGGCTTCCAGGGCGGCCAGGTGTTGGCGGCCCGTCTCTCCGACCAGCAGCTGAAAGCGCTCGAACAGGCGCTGGGAAGCCACGGCTGGCACGAGATCCAGAGCGAGGACGGTCCGATCCGGGTCGATCTGGGCCAGGTCGTCTACGTGAGCTCCGAGGTCGAGGAGCCGCGGGTCGGCTTCGGCTAGGCCGGCGCGGAGCGGACTGCCGACCAGGCTCCGCGTAGGGTGTTCCGCCAGGACCCGAACTTCGAGGAGCGTCTGCTCCTGCTGGCCCGCACGCGCGGGCACGCACCCTCGGCCGAGCGTGCCCTCGCCCGCTTCTCGCGGCTGGGCGAGCACGCCGCCCTGTGGCTCGCGATCGGCATCAGCGGGGCGGCGCTGGACCGCGAGCGCCGCGGCGCCTGGATGCGGGCGGGACGGACGGTCGCCGTGACCTACGCCGTGAACACGACCGTCAAGCTGGTGGTCCGCCGCCGCCGCCCGCGGCTGGCGGGGCTGCCGCCGCTGACGGGAACCACGACCGGCCTGAGCTTCCCGAGCGCTCACGCGGCGACCTCCTTCGCGGGCGCCTTCGCCTACGGCCGTCTCGGCCTGCCCGCCTTGCCGCTGTACGGCGTCGCCGGCGCGATGGCCGCCTCGCGGGTCTACCTCGGCGTGCACTACCCCTCCGACGTGCTGGCCGGAGCGCTGCTGGGAACAGTCCTGGCGGCCGTGCTGGCGCCCCCGCCGCGCCCGGCGGCCGGGGAGGCGGCGCCGTGAGCACCCGGATCGGCATCGTGGGGATGCCCAACGCGGGCAAGTCCTCGCTGTTCAACGCCCTCACCCGTGCCGGCGCCGAGGCGGCCAACTACCCGTTCACGACGATCGAGCCGAACGTCGCCGTCGTGCCGGTGCGGGACACGCGGCTCGAACAGGTCGCTGCGACGGTCGGCTCCTCGGAGATCGTCTGGGACACGATCGACTTCCACGACATCGCCGGCCTGGTGGCGGGCGCCCACAAAGGCGAGGGCCTGGGGAACCGCTTCCTGGCGAACATCCGCGAGACCGACGCGATCATCCACGTGGTACGAGCCCACGGTGACGAGAACGTGATCCACCCCGAGGGGCGGGTCGACCCGCTGGCCGACATCGAGACGATCGAGACCGAGCTCATCCTGGCCGACCTCGAGCAGGCCGAGCGTCGGGTGGAGCGGATCGCCAAACAGGCACGGGGCGGCGACCGCGTCGCAGCGGCCGAGGAGGCCTGGCTGCGCAGGGTGATCGAGGAGCTGCAGGCAGGGCGTCCGGTCCGCGGCGTCCCCGTTCCCGAGGAGGCGCCGATGGCGGCGCGCGACCTCGGCTCGCTGACGGCCAAGCCGGTCCTGTTCGTCGCGAACGTGGACGAGGACTCCGAGGAGGTTCCTGCCGCGATCGCCGCGCACGCCGCTGCCCAGGGGGCGCGCGCGGTCGCGGTCTCCTCCCGGATCGAGGCCGAGCTGGCGGAGTTGGACGAGGACGAGGCGGCGGCGATGCGGGAGGAGATGATGGGCCTGGCTGCCGGCGGTGACGGGGCGGTGACGCCGCTGCAGCGAGTCGTCCAGGAGGCGTTCGCGCTGCTCGAGCTGCTGGTCTTCTTCACCGCCGGCGAGGACAAGCCGGCGCAGTCCTGGCACCTACGGCGCGGGCTGACGGTGTGGCACGCGGCCGGGCAGATCCACAGCGACATCCAGAAGGGCTTCGTCCGCGCCGAGGTGATCGGCTGGCAGGAGCTGCTGGACGCGGGCGGCTACACCGGTGCGCGTGATCGCGGCACGCTGAGGCTGGAGGGCAGGGACTACGTGATGGCCGACGGCGATGTGATCAACGTCAAGTTCGCCCCCTAGCGAGGTCCTTCAGGCGGGAGGCCAGCCCGCGCATGCCGAGTTGCGCCGCCACAGCGGCGCCGCCCTGGAAATCGGTCTCACGAGAGGGCGGCGGCTGCACCTCGATCCGCTGCAGCGTCGCGATTCGCTTGAAGGCCAGGAGCAGCTCGGCGTTCTCGCGCAGCACCGCCGCGGTGCGGGGACGCATCTCGTCGGGCTCGCGCCGGACGGTCGACTCGGCCGCCCGCGCCGCCTCGAGGAGATCCTCCAGCGGGCCGTAGCGGCGCAGCAGCTCGGCGGCGGTCTTGGCGCCGATCCCAGGCGCTCCGGGAAGTCCGTCCGAGGGGTCGCCGCGCAGCGCGATGAAATCGGGGACCAGCGCCGGGTCGACGCCGTAGCGCTCGCGCACCTGGGCCGGCCCGATCAGCCCGTAGGCGCCGCCCTTGCGCAGCTCGACCACCGCGACCCGCTCCTGCACGGCGCCGTACAGGTCGCGGTCGCCCGTCACCAGCAGCGCCTGTCCGCCGGCCCCCGCCTCCTCGGCGGCGAACGAGAACATCACGTCGTCCGCCTCCAGACGATCGCTGTCGGCGACTGTCCAGCCGAGGCTGGCCAGGAGCCCGGGCGCCTTCTCCCACTGCGCGGCCAGCTCGGGGGGCATCGGGTCGCGGTGGGCGTGATAGGGGGGATAGAGCGCGACCCGGTAGTCGGCCTGCTCTGCGCCCATGCACGCCACGACGGCACGGGGTCCGAGCCGATCGGGCGTCTCGAGGAGAGCGAGCAGCGCGTTGACCGTGCCCAGCAGCGCGTTGACGGGACGGCCCTCGTCGTCGACGATCGATTTGGGCAGGGCGAAGAAGGAGCGGTAGAGCAGCCAGGGAACGTCGGCTGTCAGCAGCGGACCGACCACGGCTGCAGGGTACGCCCAGCGCCGGGCCGAGCGCGGGCGCTCAGCCCTGCACCATCCAGCACATTTCGGTCCACACGAGGCGACTGGACGGGCCGAGCAGCGGATACGGGAGGGCGATCGACGCGTGGCCGCCGTGAACCTCGACGGTCGCCGAGGCCAGTGCCCGCCGGTCGGACCTCAGCATTGCGGCGTCGGCCGGGTCGCGCCGCATCGCGGCCAGCCTGGAGCTCCAGCGCTGCTGGCAGTCGCGGTGGCCCTGGACCGTCCGCAGCGGCGCGTTCAAGACAGCGCATGCCCCGGGGCCGTTGCCCTGCAGCTCGGCCGCGAGGAACTTCCCGGCGGCGCGCCGCACCCAGGCGATCTGTTCGGCGGTGCCGGCCGACTGCTCGGCGGCGGCGGCAGGGAGCGCCAGCATGCCGAGGAGCAGCACGGCCGCGACGACGGGGCGGGTCCTCATGTGCCCATCTTCCCGGGAGCTGCGGTCCAATCTCGAGCCACTGGACGGATTGGCCGGATCCCCGGCTCAGCCGGCCGAGACGGTGCCCCCGCTGGCGCCGGCCGAGACGGCCGACCCGCTTGCCGGGGCCGGGGCCACGCCTCCGGAGGCCCCTGGGCCGGCCGGCACGGACGGCACGGACGGCGTCCAGGTGCGCTGCTGTCCGCTGTGGTCGGGCTCGGCCTTCAGCGACGAGCCGACGCGGACGCTGAAGTACTCCCAGGTGCTGGCCAGGCCCAGCCGGCCTGCCAGTTCGGGGCCGCTGACCGTCGAGGCGGCCTTCGTGCCGAGCACACGCGCGGTGAGGATCCGCGGCGAGATGCCCCGCTTGAGCACCTCGATTCCCCGGAAGGAGCCCTTGAACAGGCCGGCGAGGCGGTGGGCGGCGTCGGCGAACGGAACTTCGACCTTCCAGCGGGAGGAGCTGCCTTCGTAGGAGTCGGCCACCGCGCGCAGCCAGGGCTCCGGTTCGGCGCCGGGGAAGCCGTTCTCGACATCCTCGGTCATGCCGCCCGAGCTGGCGAAGAAGTATGTGATGGCGGGCTTGCCGGCGTACATGACGACCTGCCCGGCCGTGGCGGCGACGGCGGCGTTGGTCGCCGAGGTTTCGGCGGCGACGCCCCGGTAGACCTGCGAGCGGGTGTCGGAGTAGACGTCGAAGCGCGAGCCCCCGGCGTGGGCGGTCAGGGCGTAGGTACGGCTCGCCACGGCCTGAGCCTCGAGCGCTGCGGCGGGCCAGCTCGAGGGCATCTCGCCCGAGATCACGCCGCTCACATAGCGTTCGAGCGGGACGCGCTTGACCTTCGAGCCGACCAGCACCTTGACGATCGTCCCAGCCGGAACCTGGCCGATCGTCGTGCCGGTGTAGTAGTGGGCCAGGATCGCCTGGTAGGTGAGCCCGTGGCGGGCGTAGCCGAGGGCGCCGAGCTGGCTCATGCCGACGCCGTGGCCTTCGCCGGCTCCTTCGATCAGCAGCGTCTGCGGGCTGGAGGCGGCCGCCGCGCTCGCTGCGCTCGGCCCGGCCAGCGCGGCGGCGAGCCCGGCGAGGAGCAGGCACAGACGCATCAGGGCCGCTCCCCACGGCGTGTCCCGCCGCCCCACCGGCGCGGCCGCGGGGCGGTGGTAGGTTGCGTCGATGCGGCTCATCTGTTCTCTCGTGAACACGGCTGCGGGCACGCCGACGCGGTCGAGGATCGGAGGTCCCATGGTTAGGTGGTCGGGTCCGCGCGGGATCGGCCTGAGGGCTGCAGGATGACTGGCGCAGAGCAGGAGCGCGCCCTGCTGGAGAGCGTCCCGAGGGATCTGTTCATCGCCGGCCAGTGGCGTCCGGCCGCCGACGGTCGGCGCCTCGAGGTCGAGGATCCATCGACCGGGAGGACGCTCGTCGACGTGGCCGACGCCCAGCCCGAGGACGCGCTGGCGGCGCTTGCCGCCGCCGCGGACGCCCAGCCCCGGTGGGCGGCGAGCGCGCCGCGAGACCGGGCCGAGATCCTGCGCCGGGCCTACGAGGCGATCGTCGCCCAGGCCGACGAACTGGCCCTGCTGATGACGCTCGAGATGGGCAAGGCGGTGCCCGAGTCGCGCGCGGAGATCGCCTACGCGGCTGAGTTCTTCCGCTGGTTCTCCGAGGAGGCCGTGCGGATCCATGGACGCTACATGGTCAATACCACCGGCAAAGGTCGGATCCTGACGATGCGCCAGCCGGTCGGGCCGTCGGTGTTCGTCACACCCTGGAACTTCCCCACGGCGATGGGCACGCGCAAGATCGCCCCGGCGATCGCGGCCGGCTGCACGATGGTTGTCAAGCCGGCCCAGCAGACGCCGCTCTCGATGCTGGCGCTGGCGCAGGTCCTGCAGCAGGCCGGATTGCCCGACGGGGTCCTGAACGTGGTCACGACGCGGCACGCGGGCCCGGTGATCGAACCGCTGCTGAAGGACCCGCGCACCCGCAAGCTGTCGTTCACCGGCTCGACAGCGGTGGGGCGCCGGCTGATCGAACAGTCGGCCGAGCAGGTGCTGCGCGTCTCGATGGAGCTGGGCGGCAACGCTCCGTTCCTCGTGTTCGAGGACGCCGACCTGGAAGCCGCCGTGGATGGGGCGATGATCGCCAAGATGCGCAACGTCGGGGAGGCGTGCACCGCGGCCAACCGCTTCCACGTCCACGAGTCGCTGGCCGACGAGTTCGCCAAGCGGTTGGCAGAGCGGATGGCCGGGCTGAGGGTCGGCAGGGGCACCGAGCCGGATGTGGACGTCGGGCCGCTGATCGACGAGAGCCAGCGCAGCAAGGTCGCCGAGCTGGTCAACGACGCCGTGACCCACGGCGCCAAGGTGCTGGTCGGCGGCAGCGAGCGCGAGGGCCAGGGCTACTTCTACGAGCCGACCGTGCTGGCCGCGGTGCCACAGGACGCGGAGCTGATGCGAGAGGAGATCTTCGGGCCGGTCGCGCCGATCGCGTCGTTCTCGACCGAGCAGGAGGCGCTCGAGGCGGCCAACCGCACCGAGTACGGCCTGGTCGCCTACGTCTACACCCGCGACCTGCAGCGGGCGATCCGCGTCAGCGAGGGGATCGAAACCGGCATGGTCGGGCTCAACCAGGGCGTCGTCTCGAACCCCGCCGCGCCCTTCGGGGGGGTCAAGCAGTCCGGCTTCGGGCGCGAGGGCGGCTTCGAGGGGATCGGCGAGTACCTCGAGACGAAGTACGTCGCGATTGCGGTTTGAGCGGGATAGGCGGTAGGAGGCCGCAGAACCGAACAGTGGTCCACCTGCCGGGATAGTCTGCCGCCATGGACCCGACTGTCGCGAGTGTCCTCACTGGCCTAGCCACCAACTGGCTAACGACGATCGGTGGAAAGATCGCAGGTGATGCGCGGCTGCTGTCAGCGAGCTACGAGAGCCCCCGACCCGCGTCACGATGGTTCTGCTCAAGCGCTCGGAATACCGTGCCGCGCTAGAGGGCTTCCTCGAATTCAGACGTAGTGCCCTCGTGCGGCTCGACGAGCCGGCGCTCGCAGCTCCTCTCGAGAATCTCCCCCAGCTCTACGAGACGTGGCGCACCCTCGAAGCGATCCTCGCCTTCATCGAGGCCGCCCATGCTGCCGGCTATCACGTCGACGAGCAACGACTCGCGCACCCCAGCAACGACGGGATCTGGATCAGGATCCTCCCCGACGGCTTCCCCGCCGTGGTCGCGACGCAGCCGGACGGCCGGACCGCCAAGGTGATCCCGCAGCGCCGCTACTCGCCCGGGACGAGCGGTCTGCACAGTGTGAGCTTCGGCAAGAAGCCCGACATCGCCATCGAGACCACCGGCAGCAACGGCGAAACGACGGTCACAATCCTCGACCCAAAGTACAAGCTCGACAGCGAGTCACAGACAACCACGGACCCAGATGACGCCGGCATCAAAAAAGGGCGCCCGAAGCGGCAGGACATCGACGCGATGCACGCCTACCGCGACGCCATCCGCGACCACGCCGACGCTCGTCCTGTGAGCTACGCGGCGACTCTCTATCCAGGCCCAACCCAGGAGTTCGGCAGCCAAGTCGCGGCGCTCCACGCCGACCCGATGCATACGCACGCGTTGCAAGAAGATCTCGCGACGATGATTACGCAGGCACTCCACAAGGCCGACGACACGACTGCCGCCGAGAGCACCGCGCCGTGATCCCCGCGGCGCAGTCCCTCGGTGTATATTGCCCCCGGCATGGAGGACATCGGGGGAGCACATGCTGGCGCCGACTCGGCGCCAAGCACACAAAATAGCCACAAACGACGGCGGTCAACGCGCTTAGTCGTCGTCTGGGTCGGGCTGATTGCGACGCTGCTCGCGACAGCAACGGCGAGCGCCGCAGCCGGCGTCTCTGGATTCAAGGCATCAACCAAGTCGGTGGGCTCGGCCGGCGACGAAGTCGCGTTCAATGCGACGGTCCCGCAGGCTGCGACCTGCACCGTCACCGCGTCTCCGAGTTACGGTGGGCTGCCTGCACCGTTCCCTTGCGGACCTGGCACGACATGGCCATACGTGACGGTCCCGCCAAACATCGGAAGCGCAAGCACCAGCTACACCTACTCCCTTACGATCGCCTACTCGGGGGGTGGCACCGAAAAAGCCTCCAATACCGTCACCATCATCCAGAGCCCTGCGCCAGCAACGACCTACGTAGCACTAGGTGACTCCTACTCCGCCGGCGAGGGCAACCCCGCCAAGTCCCCGAAGTCCTGGGTCAACCGTGAAGGCAAGCCGTACGAGGTTATAAACGGATGCGACCGCTCCGCGATCGCCTACCCAGAGCTGCTAAGCAAATGGTTACCAAAGGACAGCAGCATCCCGTCCATGAGGCTGCGCTTCCTCGCGTGCAGCGGCGCAACAACGGAAGACATCTGGGACTCGAATGCCGTGAAGACGTACGGCCTCAAGGGAGCCAACAACCTTGAATGGCAACAGATCCAAGACACACAGGATCTCAAGAACGCGCGGATAGTGACCGTCACCGTAGGAGGCGACGATCTCGACTTCGCAGGAATCCTTGAAAGCTGCATTATCGACAAGCTGACCCTGTGCGGAACAGAGTCCTCCAACGGATGGGTCGCAGACCTCGAGCAGAACATCGGCCGGCTCAAGCCTCTCCTCCGGGAAACGTATGAAGAAATCGAGTACGCCGCCCCGAACGCCGCGCTCTACGTCGTCGGCTACCCAGACCTGTTCCCGGGCAATCCCTCGCTCGCCCACCTCACCGCGTGCGAGCTCAAAACCGGGGTCGAACTTTCCGGCGTCGAATACTTGATCGAACGCCAGGGAGAACTGACCCAGGTCGTCGAAGAAGCCGCGAAAGAAGCGGGTGCCCACTACGTCGACCCGAACTACACCGACACCAAGACGCGAAAATACGGGTTCTGGGGGCACGACGTCTGCGCTGCCAACTCATGGTTCAACGGCATCGCCAGCATCCCCGCCCACTACGACCTACACCCCAACAAGTCCGGGCAAAAGGCGCTCGCCGAAAACGTCCGCGAAGCGATCACGGCCGACTCGAGTCCGACCGGCAAAATCCGGCCTACAATCATCGACCTTGGCACGCTCGGCGGCCAGTACAGCGACGCGACGGCCATCAGCAATGCTGGGCAGGTCGTCGGAGACGCCGAAACGAGTAGCGGCGAATCGCACGCCTTCTCGTGGACGAAGGCCGGCGGGATGGTCGACCTCGGCACCCTCGGCGGCACGTACAGCTACGCGACGGCCGTCAACGCCTCGGGCGAAGTCGTGGGAGACTCCACGACGGGCAGCGGCGAATTACGAGCTTTCGCGTGGACTCAGGCTGGTGGGATGGTCGACCTCGGCTCCCTCGGCGGAGAACAGTCACGAGCTACGGCCATAAACGAATCCGGCCAAGTCGTCGGAGACGCCGAAACGAGTAGCGGTGAATCGCACGCTTTCTCGTGGACGCAGGCCGGCGGGATGGTCGACCTTGGCACGCTCGGCGGACAAGAAAGCGACGGAAACGCCGTGAACAGCTCCGGACAAGTCGTCGGTGGGACCCAGACAAGCACCGGGGAGGAAGCGTTCTCGTGGACGCAGCCCGGCGGGATGATCAGTCTCGGCACGCTTGGACAGCCGGGTGGCGAAGCCTCAGCGATCAACGACGAGGGCCAAATCGTCGGACAGGCGTTCACCGCGGCCTTTGTGGCCCATGCTTTCTCGTGGACAGAGGCCGGTGACATGCTCGACCTCGGCACGCTCGGAGGCGAAGAGAGCGACGCGAGGGCGCTCAACGACCTCGGCCAGGTCGTCGGCGACTCCGAAACGAGCAGTGGCGCATCTCAGGCGTTCTCGTGGACCGAGGCCGCCGGTATGGTCGCCCTCGGCACCTTCGGAGGGGAAGACAGCCACGCCGCCGCCGTCAACGACTCTGGGCAGGTCGTCGGTTCGGCGCAACTGAGCAGCAACGCCATGCATTCCCGCCCACGTCCCCTGGC
>JBKQOO010000141.1:0-20239 GCA_052145475.1 Solirubrobacteraceae bacterium | reverse complement strand
CTTGCGGGGGTCGCTACGGCGACATCGTCGAATCCATCGGCAACACCCCGCTGATCGAGCTCAAGCGCCTCTCGCCCAAGCCCGGCGTGCGCCTGTGGGCCAAGCTGGAGTCGCGCAACCCGACGGGATCGGTGAAGGACCGCGTGGCCCGCGCGCTCATCGAGGACGCCGAGCAGAAGGGGGCGATCGCCCCCGGGCAGACGATCCTCGAGCCGACGTCGGGCAACACGGGGATCTCGCTGGCCATGATCTGCCGCCGCAAGGGCTATCCGCTCAAGGTGGTCATGCCCGACAACGTCACCCAGGAGCGCACCCAGCTGCTGCGGATGTACGGGGCGCAGATCGTCTACTCGGACGGCTCCAAGGGCTCCAACGGCGCCGTCGAGCTGGCCCTGGAGATGGCCAGCGGCGATACGAGCTACTACATGCCCTATCAGTACGGCAACGAGGCGAACCCCCTTGCCCACTACAACGGGACGGCGCTCGAGATCCTCGAGGAGCTCGACGACGTCGCCGCCTTCGTGGCGGGGCTCGGCACCGGCGGCACGCTGATGGGCAACGGGCGGCGACTGAAGGAGGCTTTCGGCGACGCCGTGCGGATCGTCGCTGCCGAGCCGATGCAGGGCGAGCCGGTGCAGGGCCTGCGCTCGCTCGACGACGGCTTCATCCCGCCGATCATCGACCTGTCGCTGCTCGACCGCAAGATCTTCGTCACCAACCGCGACGCTATCGTCTGGACGCGCAAGCTGCTCGACGAGGAGGGCGTCTTCGCCGGGGTCTCCTCGGGCGCGATCGCGCGCGTGGCCGTGCGCATCGCCAGCGAGCTCGACGAGGGCAACGTCGTCTTCATCGTGGCCGACGACGGCTGGAAGTACCTCTCCAGCGGCATCTACACGCTGCCGGTCGACGAGATCGAGAACCTCGAGTCGACCGTGTGGTGGTAGCTGCGCCGGACTCGGAGGCCTGCCGATGATCATCGCGCGGGTCCGCCTGGATGAGCTGGTCGAGCATGCCCGCGCCGAGTACGACGCCGAGTGCTGCGGGATGATCGGCTACGACTCGCTGGCGCCCGATGGCCGCGGAACGGCCGTGCGGGTACGGCGTGCCGAGAACGTCTTCGCCAGCCGCAAGCGCTTCGAGATCGACGGCAGGGAGCTGCTGAGGACACTGGGCGAGTTCGAACAGGACGGCCTCGAGCTGGGCGCGATCTACCACTCCCACACCCACACCGCGCCCTATCCCTCGCAGACCGACATCAACTTCGCCGCCAACTGGCCCGGCCTGGAGTGGGTGATCGTCGGCCTGGACGGCGACGGCGACGGCGAGGCCGAGGTTCGCTCGTTCCTGATCGAGGATGGTCAGGTACGGGAGGTCCCGTTGGAGGTGCTCTGATCGCGGCCGAAGGCCTGATCTGCCCGCGGTGCGCGCGCGAGCACTCCCGCGAGGAGCGCTTCTGCGAGTCGTGCGGGATGCCCCTGGTGCGGATCTCCGCGAGGGAGGAGCACCGGCCGACCGAGCAGCGGCGGCGGGCTCGCAAGATCAAACCGGAGTACGCCGAGGGGCCGCTGGTGAAGGTGGCCGAGGTCGACTCCCAGCCGGAGGCGGAGTTCGTCTCGGCGCTGCTGCTGGAGGAGGGGATCCCGAGCGTCTCCAGCGGGTTGATCGGCGGATACGCGCCAGTGATCGGCAGGCGTGAGGTGCTGGTGCCCGAGTCGGGCTCCCAGGCGGCGCGGGAAGCGCTGGCTCCGAAGGCTGGTGACTCCGGCGACTAGACGAGAACCGGCTGGCCGGCTTCGCTGGTGATCGCCCTGATCTCCTCGGAAGCGCGCTCGAACTCGGCGTCGGAGAGAACCGGCGTGCCCTCGAAGGGAAGTTCGCGCTGCAGTTCGACCCAGGGGCTCGGGCCCGCGTACTCGTCCTTGACCTTGACGGTCACAGGTCGCGGGATCCGGTAGGTGCGCAGCAGCAGCACGTGCAGCGGCTGGCGCCCGCGCCAGCCCAGCCGCTTTTCCGCGTAGTCGGGCGTCCACACGTAGAAGGGCGAGAGCGCGTCGACGCAGCGGGGGTCGACGATCGTGAAGTGGTCGGTGACCTCGGCCCAGGCCCGGATCCGCACCCGGTCGGGCTGCTGCACCGGGACACCCGAGACGAAGCTGTGCAGCGGCGGCTCGCCGTCGCTCCAGACTCCCTCCTCGAGCGCCCTGCGCAGCTCGGGCTGGTGGGACTCGCGGACGAGGTCGCCGGTCTGGTGATCCTCGAAGGTCGGGTAGAGGAAGAACCGCTCGTGGGCGATCCTGAAGGGCCTGTCGGCCTGCGAGGCCGCCGCGCCCTTACGGACGGTCAGGAGCTGCTCGCCTTCCGCCAAGGCGCGGACGGTGACAGCCCATTCTTTGAAAGCAATTGGCATGGAAGCAACCGGTACTCGATGAGAGGGGAACACTGCATTAGGCCGTCTGCGCCAACGCTCGGGCACCGGCAGCCGGTGTTAAAGATACGAAACCTGGGCGAAAATCCCAAATCGCCTGCAAATATGCGTGTTTTTCGGCACTCGGGGCGGGGAAAGCTGGTTGACCGGCCAGTCAAGGGCGGTCCGCGCCGCCGAGGTCAGCGCATCGCGCGCAGCGCTCAGCCTTCCAGCCGGCGCGCTGCCAGGCCCTCGACGGCCTCGACGATCGCGGCGTAATCCTGCTCCGCCCGGCCCCGCGCCATGGCTGCCGTGAGCAGGTCGCGCGCGTGCCCGGCCGCCGGGAACGGGACGCCGGCGCGCTGGGCCTCCTCGAGGCAGAGGCGCACGTCCTTGAGCATGTGGGCCGTCTTGAACAGGGTGGTGAAGTCGTGCTCGCGCATCGCGGCCGACTTCATCGCCAACTGGGCCGATGCGCCCGAGCCGGCGCTCACGACCTGCACCAGCGCGTCGAGGTCGATCCCGGTCGCCTCGGCCAGCAGCAGCGCCTCCGCGACGGCCGAGGCGTTGGCGGCCCCGAGCGCGTTGTTGATCAGCTTGAGCATCTCGCCCTGGCCGAGCTCGCCGACGTGCACGACGAGGCTGCCCATCGCCTCCAGCAACGGCCGGGCGCGGTCGAAGTCGGCGTCCCGTCCGCCCGCCATGATCGTCAGCGTCCCGTCCTCTGCGCGGGGCGAGGAGCCCGTCACGGGTGCGTCCAGGAGGTGGGCCCCCCGCTCTTCCAGGGCGGCGCCGATGCGGCGTGTGTCGGGCGGGGCGATCGTGGAGCAGTCGACGCACAGCAGCCCGGAGCGGGCCGCCTCGATCGCCCCGTGCTCGCCCAGCAGCACCGATGCGACCTGCTCCCCGTCGACGACCATGCTGAAGACGATGTCGCTGCTCGCGGCGACCTCGGCCGGAGTGGCCAGCGCCTGAGCCCCGTGCTCCGCGGCCCAGGCCTGTGCCTTGCCCTCCGTGTGGGTCCACACCGACAGCTCCCAGCCGCCGTTGGCGAGATTCGCGGCCATGCGCGAGCCCATGATCCCGAGCCCCAGGAAGCCCACCCGTTCAGTCCTGTCCGCGGCGGGCATGCCCGAATCCTCCTCCACCAGGGGTTTCGATGCGTAGACGCCCGCCCGGCCGCAGCGTGCCGGTCGCCTTGCCGGGCAGCGGGCTGCCGTCGAGCAGGTCGCGGCCGGGAAGTCCGTCCTCGCCTCCGCTCGCCCCGCGCGGCCCGTGCCGGCGCCGCTCGGCGATCAGCGAGAAGCTCATCTCCGCCAGCGCCTCGAGCTCCCTGACGACGCCGTCGCCGCCGCGGCGCCGCCCGGCGCCGCCGGAGCCCCTGCGCAACGCGTACTCGAGCACCCGCAGCGGGAATTCCCGCTCCAGCGCCTCGATCGGCGTGTTGAGCGTGTTGCTCATCGCCACGTGGACGGCGCTCGGGCCGTCGGCCTGCGCGGAGGCGCCCTGGCCGCCGCCCAGCGTCTCGTAGTAGGAGAAGGCGGAGTTGCCCAGGCTGAGGTTGTTCATCGTGCCCTGGCCCTGTGCCAGCCCGAACGCGCTGAGCACCATGTCGGCGACGCGCGAGGAGGTCTCGACGTTACCCGCCGCGACGGCCGCGCCGGGATTGGCGTTGAGCAGGCAGCCCGCCGGCGCCCTCACCTCGATCGGCCGGTGGGCGCCCGCGGTGGGAGGTATGTCCGGGTCGGTCAGCACACGCACCGCGAACATGCATGCCGAGGCGGTCACCGCGAGCGGGCAGTTGAGGTTGCCGGGGTGCTGCGCCGCGCTGCCGGCGAAGTCCAGCAGCAGGCCCTGCTCGTCGAGCTCGGCCCGCAGCCGCAGCGTCAGGTCGCCCTCGCGGGCCTCCAGCACGTCCTCGGTCGCGCGGAGGCCGCTGCCGAGCTCCGCCAGGCAGGCCCGGGTTCGCCGCTCGCAGTAGTCGAGCACCGCGTCGGTGCCCTCGCGCAGCCGCTCGGGGCCGAGGCGCGCGGCCAGCTCGCCCAGCCGCAGCGCGCCAACCCGGTTGGCCGCGAGCTGTGCACGCAGGTCGGCCCGTCGCTCCTGCGGCTGGCGCATCAGCGCGACGAGCTCCTCGATCGTGTCCTCGTCGAGCCGCCGCGGCGAGATCACGACGCCCTCCTCCTCGAGACTGACGCTGTCCGCCGGCATCGAGCCGGGACGGCGCCCGCCGACGTCGGCGTGGTGGGCACGACTGGCGGCGAAGCCGAGCAGCAGCCCGTCAGGGGCGAACACCGGCGTGATAACGGTGATGTCGGGAAGGTGGGTGCCGCCCGCGAACGGGTCGTTGAGGATCCACGAGATGCCCGGCTGCTGCTGGCGGTCCAGCACTGCGGCGACGGCTGCCGGCATCGCGCCGAGGTGGACCGGAATGTGCTCGGCCTGCATCACCATCTGGCCGTCCGCGTCGAACAGGCCCGTCGAGGCGTCCCGCCGCTCCTTGATGTTCGACGAGTGAGCCGAGCGGATCAGGACGACGCCCATCTCGCTGCAGGCCGCCCGCAGCGCTCCGGTGAGGACCTGCAGCTCGATCGGGTCGAGCATCCTCAGCCTTGGCCGTCCCTGCGCAGCAGGATCGTGCCCCGCTCATCGACCCGCGCCGTCCAGCCCGGAGGCACCAGCAGCGTGGCGTCGGGAAGCGCGCACAGCGCCGGGCCGGGCAGGGCAGTGCCCGGTGGCGGCTCACCGCGCAGCACCAGCGACGGCAGGCTCGCTCCAGCGAAGACGATCGCGCGGGTCTCACCCGCGGCGTCCCGGCCCGAGGCCGCGCTGAGCGCCAGCGCCGGCGCCCGCCCCCAGGCCGAGGCGCGGATGTTGACCAGCTCCAGCTCGGCCTGCTCGTCCCGGTAGCCGTAGCGCGAGGCATGAGCCTCGTCGAAGGCGCCGCGCAGCTCGTCTGCCGCGAGCAGCGCGGGTTCGCCGGGCGCGCGCTGTTCGTCGACGGGCAGCTCGAATGACTGACCTCGGTAGCGCAGCTCGTGGCGCACCCTCAGCCGCTGCGCCGGCTCTCCCAGTGCGGCGCAGGCTTCGGCGAGCAGCCGCTCCCGCTCCCGACCCGGCGCCGGGCCGTCGAGCTCAGGGCCGCTCAGCATCACCGTCCTGGCCGCGTCGCGCCGCGGTGCGGCGGCCGCCAGCCCGAGTGCGGACAGCACGCCCGAGGTCCGGGGACAGAGCACCCGCGAGATCCCGAGCCCTTCGGCGAGCGCGGCGGCGTGCAGGGGACCCGCGCCGCCGAAGGGCATCAGCGCGAACCCGCGCGGGTCGATGCCGCGCTCGACCGTGATCAGGCGCAGCGCGCCCAGCATCTCCGCCTCGGCGACCTGCACGATCCCTTCGGCGCAGGTGAGCAGATCGAGTCCCAGCTCTGCCGCGAGGGCGCCGACAGCGTGCTGGGCCGCGGCGCGGTCGAGTCGCAGGCCACCCGCCAGCGGCACGTCCTCCAGCAGCCGTCCCAGCAGCAGATTGGCGTCGGTGACCGTCGGCAGCCGGCCGCCGCGCCCGTAGCAGGCCGGCCCCGGCTCGGCGCCGGCCGAGGACGGGCCGACCCGGATCGCCCCTCCGGGGTCGCGCCAGGCGATCGAGCCCCCCCCGGCGCCCACCGTGTTGATGTCGAGTGCCGGCAGTGCGACCGGGCGCCCGGCGATCACGCGCTCGGCCGTCTCGGGGACCTGTGCGGACTCGATCAGGCAGACGTCGCAGGAGGTGCCGCCCATGTCGAAGCAGGCGACGTCGGCCTCGTCGGCCAGCTCAGCCAGCAGCAGCGCCCCTGCGACGCCACCAGCCGGTCCCGAGAGGACGGTCAGGGCGGCATGCTCACCCGCTCTGGCGGCGTCGGTCAGGCCGCCCGAGGACTGCATGATCTGCGGCTCGGGCAGCCCGGCCGACCCCGCCTGGCGACGGAGGCTGGAGAGGTAGGAGCGAAGCGGCGGAGAGAGCGCGGCGTCGAGCACGGTCGTGGCCGTGCGCTCGAACTCCCGGAAGGTCCCCACCAGCTCGCTGGACAGCGACAGCGCCGCATCGGGCAGCAGCTCGCGCAGCAGCGCACCGATCGCGCGCTCGTGGGAGTCGTCGGCGTAGGAGTGCAGCAGCGCCACCGCGACCGCCTCGGGCTGCGCCGCCCCGACCCGCTCGACGAGGGCGCCGGCCCGAGCGGGGTCGAGCCGGTGGAGCACGCCGTGTGGCCCCGTCCGCTCGAGCGCGCCGAAGCGCAGTTCGGCCGGAACGAGCGGTTCAGGCGCCCTCGCGGCGAGGCGGTACAGGTGCGGGCGGTTCTGCCGGCCCAGCTCGATCACGTCGGTGAAGCCGGCCGTCGCGACCAGCGCGGTCCGCGCGGTCCGCCCCTCGAGCAGCGCGTTCGTCGCCACCGTCATGCCGTGGCAGAAGCGCTCGACCCGCTCGGGACCGGCTGCGGCACGCTCGAGCACGAGTGCCACCGCTCGCAGCACGCCGAGCGCCTCCTCGGCGGGCGTGGAGGGGACCTTGGCCGTGTGGATCGCGCCGTCCGGCCCGATCAGGACGGCGTCGGTGAACGTGCCGCCCACATCGACCCCCAGGAGCATCGCCTCAGACTAGGGCAGCGTCCCGGGGGCACGGGCGGGGAGGGCCTGGGATGCTGCGGCCCTTACGGTCAGGCGGCTGCCAGCTCGCGGTCCTCGGTGTCGGCGAGGTGCTGGTGGGACGGGCAGTAGCCGTTACGGGCAAGCGGCGTCCGCTGGCAGGCGGAGCCTTTGCGCGTCGTTGCGCGGCAGCGTGGCGGTGCGCCGCTGACGGCGGTGTAGCCCTCGTGCGGATGTTCGTCGAGGAACTGCTGGGCATAGCCGAGATAGCGGGCTATCACCATGTGCACGCGCGCCTGCGCCGCCATCGGGAAATAGCTGCGGATGTCGCAGAAGAGCGTTCGCTCGGGGCGGGCGAAGTAGTGGCGATCGATCGCCATGCGCGTGATCACCGCCTCGCATGCCCGTAGCACGGCCTTGTCGTTGGAGGAGGCCGGAGCGCCCGGCGCCGGCTCCTTGATCTGCGGAGCGAGCTCCCGGTAGATGGCGCGACTGAACTGATACATGCTTCTGCTCCTGACCTCTTTCTGGATCGAAATGTCATCTGGAGCACACCCGTCCTTCTCCTCAGACTCCGCCCGCTTGAAACTCCTTCCACAGCTCGCAAACACCATTTACCCCGAAAAGGAGCGAGATAAAGGCTCACGCCGCAACCTTTTAGGTTCGGCCCGCTCAGCGCCAGGTTTCCCAGTCGAGGTCGTTCTCGCCCGAGACGACGACGTGGCGGTGATCCAGGGCCGGGTCGCGCCGAGGATGGTCTGCGCGCAGGTGCGCGCCGCGGCTCTCCTCGCGGGCCAGTCCGCAACGGGCGATCAGCCGCGCCAGCGGGTGGGGGTCGCCCAGCAGGCGGCGCAGCCCCTCCTCCGTGCGCACGATCCCAGCGTCGCGCCACAACGCCTCGCGGGTCGCCCGCTCGGCCGCCGGCGGCTCGGGCAGCTCGGCCAGGGCCCGTGCCTCCAGCCTGCTGGGCCGCTCCGGCGCCGACGCCGGGCGTGAGAGCGCGTGGGCGACCGAGCGCCGGGCGAATACGAAGCACTCGCTGAGCGAGTTGGAAGCCAGGCGGTTGGCGCCGTGCAGGCCTGTGCAGGAGGACTCGCCGACGACGTAGAGGTCCTCGACGGTGGAGCGACCGTTGAGGTCGGTGACGATCCCGCCCATCATGTAGTGGGCTGCCGGCGCGACCGGGATCAGCTCGCGCGTGGGATCCAGCCCGGCCTCTCGCAGCGAAGCCACGACGTTGGGGAAGTGAGCGGGGTCGATCGCCCGCATGTCCAGACCCACCGATCGCGCTCCGGTGCGCTGCAGGAGCTCCTCGATCGCGCGCGCCACCTCATCGCGCGGCGCCAGCTCGTCGACGAACCGCTCGCCGGTGGGGTCGAGCAGGGTCGCGCCCTCGCCACGGATCGCCTCGGTGACGAGAAAGCCCTCGCGTCCGGGAACCCCGATCACCGCCGTCGGGTGGAACTGCAGCAGCTCGAGGTCGGCCAGGGCGGCGCCGGCCGCGTGCCCCAGCATCAGCCCGATCCCCTGGGAGCCCGGCGGATTGGTCGTCCGCGCCCACAGCGCCGCGGCCCCGCCGGTGGCCAGCACCACGCCCCTGCGGGCTGTCACCAGGCGGCCGTCGCAGACCAGGCCGCGACAGCGGCCGTCCACCAGCCGGAGCGCCCGGGCGCGCGCTCCCTCGAGGACGGTGATGCGCCTGTCGGCGGCGGCCAGCGCGGAGAGCTGCCTGACCACCCTGCGACCGGTCGCGCTGCCCCCCGCATGGACCACGCGCCGCACCGAGTGGCCGCCCTCGAGCCCCAGGGCCAGGCCGCCGAAGCGGTCGGCGTCGAAGCGGACGCCCAGCGACTGCAGGTCGCGCACGCAGTCGGGCGCCTCCTGCACCAGGATCCGAGCAGCCGAGCGGCGTACCAGCTCGCGACCGGCCACCTCGGTGTCGCGCAGGTGCAACTCGAAGCTGTCGTCCGGGGCCAGTGCCGCCGCCAGCCCGCCCTGCGCCCAGTAGCTGGCCGTCTGCGCCAGCGGGGTCGCCGAGACCAGCACGACGCTGGCACCTTCTCGGGCCGCGCACAGCGCCCCGTAGAGGCCCGCGGCGCCCGCGCCCACGACCGCGATGTCGGCCTCGTCCGTGGCCGCCTGGGGAGGGACGGGCATCAGGGGAACCGTATCCCCAGCTGGTCCTCCGCCGTCATGCCGCTGCCCCTACTTGGTGCTCAGCGAGCGAAGCAGTCCTTTGCCGCGGCTGGTCGTGACCGTGGTGGCCGAGCCGGTCGTGGTGGCGCTCGGGGGCGGCGCCGTTGTGGTGGGTGCGCCCGTCGCGGCCGGAGGCTTCGAGGTGGCGGCCGCCGAGCCAGCCGGCGCCGCCGCTCCTGGTGCTGCGCCCGTCGCCGCCGGCGCGCTCGGCAGGCCGGCGGCAGGCGCGGCGGTGATCGTCCTGGTGATGGGCGCCGGCGCCGGGCCCGAGTCTCCGGCCAGCTTCACCAGGGCCGCTGCCAGGGCGCCCAGCGCGAGGGCCGCGACGACCGCGAGTGCGATCAGCGGCGCCTTCCACTGGGGAGCGGCGGCCAGGCGTGTCCGGGCCGCCGCGCCGCAGCGCAGGCACCACTCCTGGTCAGGCGCCAGCGGCGCACCGCACAGCGGGCACGCCTCGGCTAGCGGTTCCGGCGGCGGTGCACCCTCGGCCGGCGCGGCCGCGGAGGGCGGTGCGGCGGCGCTCACGAGCCCGGGGACCGCGGGTGAAGGATCTCGGTCGATTCCTCGGGCCCGCCCGAGCGGCCCGCCCCGTGCGGGACGTCGGCCTGGGGCATCGTGCGGGTGACCGGCGGCGTGCGACCGACCGACGGCGCCTGGGCCGAACCGGGCGCGGACGGCGCCACGGCGGCAGCGGGCGTCGCGGCGTCCGGGACGGGAGCCGGAGCGACCGTGGGCTGAGGCTGGAATGCGGGCGGGATCTGGGCGCCCGGCCCGGATCCGGGCAGCGGCTGGGATGTGGGCTCGACCCGAGGCTGCGCGGTGGCGGCCCCAGCCGCGACGTCCGCGCCGCCAGGGGCTCCCGCGATCGGCAGGTCGGCGTGCCTGCCCATCGGCAGGCCGCAGTTGGGACAGAAGCGATCTTCGCTGCCGTGGATCGCGGCGCAACGGGGGCAGGCCGTGATGCCGGCCTCGCGCAGCACGGTGACGGGATGGCGCTCCTGCAGCGCTGCCTCGATCGAGCGGAGCTCGGCGTCGATGTTGCCGAGGGTGGCCAGCTTGGCCAGGACGAGCGCATCGTTGCGTGCTCCGAACCGGTGCAGGTTGAAGACCAGCCCTCCCAGGTCCCTGTAGGCGAGCTCGCGCGCCCTGCGCAGGAAGCGGGCGCGACGGCGCGCCTGGCCCCGCGAACGGAATCCGGGCTGCTCGGGCGGCTGCGTCTCGGCGGGCTGACCGTCGCCCGGAACCTGTGCTGCTGCGTCTTGGTTGGTCGTGCTGGACATCTGATCCACGCCCGATTAACACTACCCGCCGCCTACCCAGAGCGGTCAAGCGCGTCCCGCCAGGCGCTGCGCACCGCTTCGGCCATCCTCAGCGACGAGAACCGCTCGGCACGCGCCCGCCCGCGCACCCGCGGGTCTGCGGCCTGCAGGTGCGGCCGGACCGCCTCCGCCCAGGCCGCCGCGTCGAAATCGGCGCACAGCGTGCCCTCGAGGCCTGCCAGCGCCTCGCCGTGGATGCCCACGGGCGTGGCGAGGACCGGGACGTCGCAGGCCAGCGCCTCGAGCACTGCGAGCCCGAAGCCCTCGCGCTCGGAGGGCACCAGCACGGCGTTGGCGGCGTTGATCCAGAGTGGCACCTCGTCGGGCTCGATGCCACCCAGCGCCAGCAGCTGGGCCCCCGAGGCCCGCGCGACCGCGAGTGCGCGATCGTGGCGCTTCTCGGGCCGGGCGGGATCGGCGGGGAACAGCAGGAAGCGCCCGTCCGGGTCGAGCTCCAGCTCTGCGCGGGCCTGACCGCGCGGGATCACGCCGAAGCGCTCGATGTCGACGCCGCAGGGCAGCACCAGGGCGCGCCGTGCCGCCGCGCCCGGCAGCTGCGCTGCGAGCGGCGCCGAGACGGCCGCCGGAAGGTCGATCAGTCCGAGCACCGCGCGGGTCGCCAGCCGTGTCCGTGGGTCTGCCACGTCGGTCCCGTGGACCGTCAGCGCCCGCACGCGGGCCGGCACCGACAGAGCGGGCCATGCGGTCAGGCCGAAGTGCGCGTGCACGACGTCGAGCCGCCCGCCCGCGGAGGGATGTCCGTAGCGTCGGCGCAGGTCGAGCGCTGCCCGGGCCAGCTCGCGCGGGCCGGGAGGGAACTCGTGCAGCGCGACCTCGAGGCCCTCGAGCCTGCGCAGCGCTGCGACCTGGTCGCGCACGAAACGACCGCGCTCGGGATGGGCGGGGTCGGGCTGCATGTTGGAGACCACGAGCGCCCGCACGATCCCCGTGACCGTAGCGCTCTGGAATGATGGCCCGCGTGCACAGCGAGCAGGACTCCGCCCGCAGCTACGACCGCGGCCCCGACGAGTTGCGGCCGAGCGCGATCGAGCCGGGCTTCGTGCGGACGGCGACGGGCTCGGCGCTGATCTCGATCGGGGAGACGCGCGTGATCTGCACCGCCTCCGCGCAGGCGAGCGTCCCGCGCTGGATGGCGGGGCAGGGCCGCGGCTGGGTGACGGCCGAGTACGGCATGCTCCCGGCCTCGACAGGCGAACGCAAGCCTCGTGATGCCACTCGCGGGCGACAGGACGGCAGGACCGTGGAGATCCAGCGCCTGATCGGGCGCTCGCTGCGGGTGATCGTCGACTTCGAGGCGCTGGGCGAACACACCATCTACCTGGACTGCGACGTCCTGCAGGCCGACGGCGGCACACGCTGCGCGTCGATCACGGGCGCCTACGTCGCGCTGTCGCTGGCCTGCGGGCGCCTGCAGGAGCAGGGCCGGCTCGAGCGCAGCCCGCTGACCGGCTCGGTGGCGGCCGTCTCGTGCGGCGTCATCGACGGTGTGCCGCTGCTCGACCTCGATTATCGCGAGGACTCCCGCGCCGAGGTCGACGCCAATGTCGTGATGACGGGCGAGGGCGGGCTGGTCGAGCTGCAGACGACGGCCGAGCGCACGCCGCTCACGCGGGCCCACCTGGAGGATCTGCTCGGCCTCGCCGAGCACGGCATCGAGCTGTTGCGCTCGCTCCAGGAGCGGGCGATCGGCGACGCGGCTACGCCCTCTGGCGCCTAGCCCGTGCGGCTGCTGCTGGCCACACACAACGAGCACAAGCGCCGCGAGTTCGAGCGCCTGCTGGCGGGCCCGGAGGGGACCAGCTACGTCCTGGAGCGGCTGCCCGACTCGGTGATGCTGCCGCCCGAGGATGGCGAGACCTTCGCGGAGAACGCTCTGGGCAAGGCGCGGGCGGCGGCCGCAGCGCTCCACAGGGCGAGCATCGCCGATGACTCGGGGATCGCCGCGGCCGCCCTGGATGGCGGGCCGGGGGTGCGCTCGGCACGCTACGCGGGGGAGGCGGCCGGCGATCAGGAGAACCTGGCCAAGCTGCTCCACGAGGCGCCCGCGGGAAGCGCCCTTGAATATGTCTGCGCGATCGCCTACGTCGATCCCGTGGCGGGCGTCGAGCAGCTCTTCGAGGGCCGTTGCACCGGCACCCTGGCCGCCGTGCCGCGAGGCGAGCGCGGGTTCGGCTATGACCCCGCCTTCCTGCCCGACGAGCTGCCGGACGGGATCGCCGGCGCGACGATGGCCGAGCTCAGCGACGAGCAGAAGGACGCGATCAGCCATCGCGGCCGGGCCGCCGCTGCGCTGTTGGGCTGGCTGAGCGGACAGGCCGACTGAGCGACGGACCCGTCCGCCGGGCTCAGAGCAGGTTGATCGCGGCCGAGAGGGCCACCGCCAGCCCGAGGCCGGCATAGCCGGTGTAGCCGGACAGGAGCAGCAGCAGGGCGGTGAGGAGCGCCACCATCACGGTCACGATCCAGGCGATACGCTCGACGGCCACAGCGGGATTCTTGCGCAGCCCCCGTCCGAATGCGGTGTTAGCGTCGGGATGACCGTCGTACGAACGAGGAGGACGAAGTGACGAAGTCCGAGCTGGTCGACCAGGTGGCCGACCGTGCGCAGCTGACCAAGCAGGACGCTTCGCGCGCGGTGGACGCGGTGATCGCGACCGTCGAGGACGCGCTGCGACGCGGCAGCGAGGTGTCGGTATCGGGGTTCGGCAAGTTCCACGTCAGCGAGCGCGGTGCCCGCATGGGCGTGAACCCGCGCACCGGCGAGCGGATCCAGATAGCCGCCTCCCGCGTGCCGCGGTTCACCGCCGGCAGTGGGCTGAAGAGCGCCGTCAAGGGGCGCTGAGGAGGACCCTGAGCTTCGGCGACAGGCTGGCCGCACGGGTCGCCGAGCGCGAGTCACAGCTCGTCCTCGGGCTCGACCCCGACCCCCGCCAGCTGTGGCCGGGGCGGGTGGCCCAGGTCTCCGAGCAGGGACCCGAGCAGGCCGTGGCCGAGGCCGTGCTGGCGCACTGCCGGGCGCTGATCGACGCGACCGCCCCCGCCTGCGTCGCCGTCAAGCCGCAGCTGGCCCGCTTCGAGGCGCTGGGTCTGCCCGGGCGGGCGGTCCTCCAGCAGGTGGCCGAGCACGCCCGGGATCACGGGCTGCTGGTGATCGCGGACGGCAAGCGCGGCGACATCGACGTCACCGCGGCCGCGTACGCCGATGCGCTGTTCGGAGGGCTCGACAGCCCGTTTGGCAGGATCGACGGGCTGGGAGCCGACATGGCGACGGTCAACCCGCTGATGGGCCGCGACGCGATCGCCCCCTTCCTCGCGGCAGCCCGCGCCCGCGGGTCCGGTGTGCTGCTGCTGGTCCGCACCTCGAACCCGGGAGCGGCCGACGTCGAGGACCTGGTGCTGGCAGGTGGCGGCACGGTCTGGGAGCGAATCGCCAGACTGGTCGACGAGCTCGGCGCCGAGGGCGTCGGGGCGGCGGGGCTGAGCGATGTCGGCGCGGTGCTCGGCGCGACCGAGCCCGGCCATCTCCCCAGAGCCCGCGAGCTGATGGGCCACGCGACCTTCCTGCTGCCCGGGATCGGCGCCCAGGGAGGGCGGGTCGAGGACCTCGAGGCCGCCTTCCGGCCAGGGCGCGCCGGCGGCCTCGTGTCGGCCTCGCGCAGCATCGCGGCCGCCCATCTGGCCCGGGGCGGATCGCCGGCGCAGGCTGCTCGCGCCGAGGCGGAGCGTCTGCGGACCGCCGCGTGGGAGCTGTCGGACACGGCCGTGCGCGCCGGCTGAGCGGGAGCGGCGGTTCGCTAGCCTGTGTGTCGTGCACCCCAGGGCATCTGCCGTTCGGGCGCGCCCGATCATGGGTATTGAGCAACGATGATCATCACCGTCACGCTCAACGCCGCGATCGACAAGTCGCTCGCCGTTCCGAACTTCCGCCTCGGCCGGCGGCACCGCACGGTCGAACAGCGCACCATGGCGGGGGGGAAGGGCGTCAACATCGCCCGTACCCTGAAGGCTCTGGGCCAGCCCGTGATCGCGACCGGCTTCGCCGGCGGCGCGACCGGCACCCACATCGTCGAGCAGCTCACCGAGGAGTCGATCCTCAACGACTTCGTGCGCATCCGTGAGGAGTCGCGGACGAACACCTCGGTGCTGGACCCCACGACGGGTGCCCAGACCGAGATCAACGAACGCGGGCCGTCGGTCAGCTCGAGCGAGCTCGACCTGTTCAGGGACAAGCTCCTCTACCTGGCTCGGGGAGCCGCGATCGTCGTGTTCGCCGGCTCCCTGCCCCGCGGCGTCGAGCCGGACTTCTACGCCTCGCTGATCAGGGACCTCGAGCGCTCCGAGGTGAAGACCGTCGTCGATGCGGACGGCGAGCCTTTGCGCCATGCCGTCCGCGCCGAGCCGGACCTCGTCTCGCCCAACGTGCTCGAGGCCGAGGAGCTGGTCGGCCACGAGTTCGCAGGCGACGAGGAGCGCTCGCTGGCGATGGCCGAGATCGGGGCGCTGGGGCCCCGCGAAGTCATCATGACGTTGCCCGACGGCTGCCTCGCCCTGGTCCTGATCGATGGGCAGCGGCAGCTGAAACGAGCCCGCATCGAGCCGCGCGAGCCGATCGCCAAACGCGGCTCGGGTGACGCCTTCCTGGCCGGGTACCTGGCGGCTCGATACGAAGGCCGGCCGCCCGACCAGTGCGTCCGCTTCGGCGTCGCCTGCGGGGCAGAGTCGACCGTGCGCTTCGGTGCCGGCCTGCTCGACCCCCGCGAGGCGCGGAGGCTGATGGGCGACGTCGATCTCTCGCTGGTCGAGGTGCCGGCGGAGGTCTAGCCGGAGGCCCTCGCCCCCCGGTACGCCAACCGGGCCCTCGCCCCCCGGTACGCCAACCGTCTCGGCCGGCGGAGGTTCCCCGCGTGAGGCTCGCCCCGCGCGAAGCGCGCGCGAGCCGCACTGGGGAACCGGAGCTACCCTCCCGCCACGTCCCGCCGCAGGAAGACCAGGTAGCCGGTCAGCAGGGCCGGGCCGGCGTACAGCGCGCAGACCCAGGCGGAGTGCCAGATCGGAGCCCAGTAGGTCGGCGTCCGCAGCAGTCCCTGCCAGGCCTGGAACTGTTCGTTGAGCAGGTAGGGATGCAGGCCTTCCAGACCGGGGATCTGGCCGACGATCAGGATCAGGATCACGATTCCGATCGTGCCTACCACGGCTGCGGCGCTGTTGCGGGTGACCGTCGAGAGCAGTACGCCGATGCTCGTCACGGTCAGCAGCGGGATCAGGTAGAAGGCGTTGGCCGCGAACACGAGCAGCAGCGCCTTCGGCGCCGAGACGACCGTCCCCGAGAACGTCGTGATGCTGTGGAAGCCCCACGACGCGACGGCAGCGCCGGTCGCCACCGCCGCCGACAGGAACACCGCCGCGGCGGCGTAGGTCATCGCGGCCAGCGCCTTGGCGGCGAACACCTGGCCGCGATCGACGGAGCGGGTCAGGATCGTCTTCAGCGTGCCGTTCCCGTCCTCGTTGGCGACGATGTCGCCTGCGACCAGGGCGGCCACCACGGGCAGCATGAAGACCGAGAGGAACAGCAGCATCAGCACCGGCGTGGCCAGCCCGGACTGCGTGATCTCGCGCGCGAAGATGTTGTCGCGGTGTCCTTGTCGCTGGTGGATGTTTTCGACGATCACGAACAGCAGCGGGATCAGGCAGGCCAGCACGAAGCCCAGGTAGGTGCGCTTCTGGGCCGCCAGCTTGCGCAGCTCCCAGCGGTAGATCGCCGCTGTGTGAGGACGCCTGGTCCGTGCAGCGCTCGCAGGCGCCAGGGGAGGCGCGACGGAGGCGCTGCTCATGGCGCCGCCACCAGCCTGCCAGGCTCCGAGCTGTCCGCGCCGTTCGGCGTGCCGGCGCCGTCCTGGCCCTCGGTCAGCCTGAAGAACAGATCCTCCAGCGTCGCCATCTCGGGCGACAGCGCGAGGATCCCGACGCCGGCGCCGCCGAGCGCGAGCGAGAGCGCAGCGACGTGCCGCTCATCAGCCTGCAGGCTCAGGCCCGCGCCGTCCGTGTGGACGTTCTCGATCCCCGGCTGCTCGCCGGCGATCTGCAGGGCTCGGGCGTCGTCGGTCGTGCGCAGCCTGTAGCCCGCGCCGCCCTGGCGGCGCAGGTCGCTCAGCGCGCCCTCGTAGACGACGCGCCCCGAGTCGACGATCGCGACCCGGTCACACAGTTCCTGCACCTCGGGCAGCTGGTGGCTGGAGAGCAGCACGGTGATGCCGTTGTCGGCAAGGCGCCTGATCAACAGCCGCATGTCACGCATGCCGGCCGGGTCGAGGCCCGTGGCGGGCTCGTCCAGGATCAGCAGGCGCGGGCGGCGCAGCAGCGCCGCTGCGATCCCCAGCCGCTGTCGCATGCCATGGGAGTAGCCGCCGACGCGGTGGGCCGCGCGCGGCGTGAGCTCGACGGTCTCGAGCACCTCGTCGATCCGTCCGGCGGCTCCGCCGCCGTCGAGCGCCGCCAGCAGTTCCAGGTTCTTGCGGGCGCTCAGGTAGGGGTAGAAGCGGGGCGCCTCGACGAAGCCAGCGACGCCCTCCAGCGCCGCCGCGCCTTGGCGCATGGGGTCGCGCCCGAACAGCTCGACCGCGCCCTCGGTGGGCACGATCAGGCCGAGCGCCATCCGCAGCGTGGTCGTCTTGCCCGCGCCGTTGGGACCGAGGAAGCCGTAGACGTCGCCGGCATGGACGTTCAGGTCGATGTGATCGACCGCCAGCACCTCCTTGTAGCGCTTGACCAGCCCCCGTGCCCTGACGGGGGGTGCATCCTCGGTCACGCTAGAGGCCTCGGGCCAGCGCCTCGATCGAGCCGGCCGGCAGCGAGCCGGCGAGCACGTAGCGCACACCCGCGCGCTCGAACGTCAGCACGGTGCCCAGCTCGGTGCGGAGCTCGCTCGCGGTGGCGCCGTTGATGTCGACCTTGGGCAGCCCGGCCAGCGATTCGCCCGTCTTGGCGGAACCGGCCTTCGCTTCGAGTACGGCGATCGAGGTGACGCCGTGGCCATGGCTCGTCAGCTTGGGGCCCCCGCCCGGCTTGGCGTCGGCCTTCCCGCTCTTGTGCCCGTGCTGCCCGGCTTCGGGCAGCGAGAGTTCTTCGACCTTGGCGTTGGCCGGGGGGTCGATCTGGAACACGGAGTCGGGAACGGCCCCGAAGGACACTTCGGTGGCGGCCAGTTCGATCACCGGCGCGGAGCTCGTCGAGGAGTAGACGGCCGAGCGCAGCGGGACACCGTTCTGGGAGTCGAAGGACAGCTCGACCCCGCCGAACAGGCTGCCTCCTTCGCTGGGCGAGAGCCGGACGGTGTAGGCCGGCTGGCCGGCGACGTCGGCGGGGGTCGCATCGGACAGCCCGGCGTGCTTGCGGATCTTCGCGATCGCTTCTTCGATCTTCCCGACCGATGGCACTTCATGGCTCGCGGCGGAGTCCGTCTTCGTGTCGGAGCCTTCTTCCTTGGGCGTGTAACGGTAGATCGTGTTGCTGGCGGCGTCGTAGACCATGACGGTGTGCCCGTCCGAGGTGATCTGCGTATCGCCCTTTTCGGACTGCAGCTCGAGCCGCACGTGGCCGTCCTCGGCGATCCAGAGCCGTCCCGAGGCACCCGTCAGCAGCGGGCTGGAGGCGAGTCCGCCCCCGCTCCCGGTGCCGCTGGCCAGGTTGGCGCCTTCCAGCAGGTGATCGGTCAGCGTGATGTTGGCGCTCACGCCTTGCACCGACGGCGCCGCCAGCGCGTCGTGGACGGCGTCGGCCAGCGGCTCGGCAGGAGGCTTCGGGCCCGCGCCCAGCGCGAAGGCCAGCGCGGTCGCCGAGATCCCGATCGCGACCACCAGGACGCACAGCAGGATGAGCCGGGAGAGTGGTAGTCGGCGAAGCATGTTCACGGGTGCGCTCCTTGCAATTTCCTCAGCTCAAGCCTAGCGCCGCGCATTTGGGCCTCCTAAAGCTGAGCGAGCTCTCATCCAGCTGCAGCCGCTGCGGCTTTGCCGCGTGGCCGCACGCCGGGTCCGCGGCGACGTCGATCGACCTTCTGCTCCCTCAGTCGATATCTTCCCGGCCCCATGGTGATCGTCTTCGTGCTGTTCTGGGTGCTGCTCGGGCTCGGGGTGTTCTTCGCCGCGATGCACGGCGGCCCCCGCGGCGCCCGCGCCTCCCTGCACCGGGAATCGCGGGTCAGCCAGACGCTGATCACGCTCGGCGTGATCGTGCTGTTCGCCTTCGGGCTCGCTGTGCCGGCGATCGTTCTGGCCTTCAACGGGGAGCACAAGGCGAGCGTGGCGGTGGGCGGCGTCCACCTGACCAAGCAGGAGATCAAAGGACGGGAACTGTTCGCCCGCTCCTGCACGGTCTGCCACACCCTCGCCGCGGTCAAGTCGGTCGGGCGCATCGGGCCCAACCTGGATGTTCGGGTCGGCGAAGACATCTCGACACCCGCCGGGCGCAAGGCGCTCGTGGAAAACGCGATCGCCGAAGGTCGCGCTCGCGGGCTCGGGCAGATGCCGGCGCTGCTCTACCAGGGCAAAGAAGCCGAAGACGTCGCCGCCTTCGTGTCGGCCGTCGCGGGTCACTGACCTCGAGCGGGCGCCGGGCCTCGCTTTTGGCCAGGCGTCGATACCGCCCCGGCACGGGCATCGGCTAGGGTCCGCCTGATGGACGGCCGGCCGATGACCGCGGAGGACGTGAAGGCGCAGGTGCTAGAGCGGGAGATCCGCTTCATCCGCTTCTGGTTCACCGACATCCTCGGGCAGCTCAAGTCCTTCTCGATCAACGCGGAAGAGCTGGACGACGCGTTCGAGGCGGGCATGGGCTTCGACGGGTCCTCGATCACGGGCTTCAACGCGATCGAGGAGTCCGACATGATCGCGATGCCCGACCCGAGCACCTTCGCGGTGCTGCCCTGGCGGCCCGGTGAGCAGGGTGTCGGGCGGATGTTCTGCGACGTGATCACGCCCGAGCGCACCCCCTATGAGGGCGACCCGCGGCACGTGCTGCGAAGGGCGCTCGAGCGGGCGCACTCGATGGGCTTCGACACCTTCAACGTAGGGCCGGAGCTGGAGTACTTCCTGTTCAAAGACTCCAAGTCGACGGAGGTGCTGGACGAAGGCGGCTACTTCGACCTGACCACGCTCGACGCCGGGTCGGACGTGCGCCGCGAGACAGTGCTGGCGCTCGAGCAGCTGGGGATCCACGTCGAGTACACCCATCACGAGGTCGGGCCGTCCCAGCACGAGATCGACATGCGCTACGCCGACGCGCTGAAGATGGCCGACGACTGCATGACCTACCGCATCACGGTGAAGGAGTTCGCGATGAAGTACGGCTGGCACGCCACCTTCATGCCGAAGCCGCTGTTCGGCGAGAACGGGTCGGGGATGCACACCCACCAGTCGTTGTTCGCGGGCGGCAAGAACGCGTTCTACGACCCCGACGACCAGTACTTCCTGTCGGACGTCGGCAAGGCCTTCATCGCCGGACAGCTCAAGCACGCCCGCGAGATCTGCTCGATCTTCGCGCAATGGGTCAACTCCTACAAGCGCCTCGTCCCTGGCTTTGAGGCGCCGACCTATGTCGCATGGTCGCGGCGCAACCGCTCGGCGCTCGTGCGCGTGCCGATGTATCACCCCGGCCGTGAGCACGCGACGCGCATGGAGCTGCGCTGC
>JBKQOO010000140.1:0-5972 GCA_052145475.1 Solirubrobacteraceae bacterium | reverse complement strand
TCCCATCGCTACTTTCGGCTTGCGCTCCTGGGAGGCCGTTACCAGCTCCCAGAGGGGCAGCCACCTTTCTGGGCGACCCCGGCGCCTTCGGCCACGCAGGTCCGTGTCACGACCCCGCCGGCCGTCTTGGTGATCGTGAACGTGTGACCGCTCGTCGAGGTCGCAGTCACGGTGAAGCCGTTGCCTTCTTCAGGGGCCGTGGCACCGCTCAGGTACGCGTTGCCGTTCCCGGCCGCGGTCTGGATCGACGGCTCGTAACTGTGGAGTTCCGCAGTCGAGGCGGTGTACTGACCGTTGTGGTCGGTTGCGTACGTTTCCTCGGTCGTGTAAGCCGTGCGAGCGAGCTCCTTCGCGGACGAGTCCGTGGCCTTGCTCTTCTGGCTCAGGAACGAGGGAATGGCGATCGCGGCAAGGATGCCGATGATCAGGATGACGACCAGAAGCTCGATGAGGGTAAAACCACCCTCGTCGTTCGAGCGCTGGCGCAGACGGTAGAGCATTGATCCTCCTAGGATCGGATTACAGGGCGCCAGCCCTCGGTTGTCGTCTCTTTCGACGATGCGTCCCCCTTGCGAGAGCCGCCGGCTTTGCTACGCACCTTTTCGATGCTCTGCCTTGGCACCTCGGCACTGGCTTTCAGCCGACGCATCGACCCTCCATGAGGTGAGCTTTATAGGTGCATGGAAGGTTGGACGGATGGTTTCACCCAATCATCCGCGCGACTCGTGGGGCTGTGGAATGAAGCGCCTAGGAGGTCGGCTGCTCGCCCTGCTGCGACTCTGCTGCGGCCTCGGCGTCGGCCGCCCGCCGGTGCGCCCAGCGGGCCTGTGCGTCGATCTCGCGAGGGCGCATCCCGCTGCCCTCGCACCACGGGCAGTCGACCGTGCTGGGGCTGCCACCGAGGTTCGATATCACGCTGCCCGTGCCGCGGCAGGCCATACACTCCCGCGGCTCATGGGTTCCCTCACTGAGATCCTGGCTGTCGTCATCGTCGCTCGCCACGAGCCGATCAGACTAGCGTCCCGCGCATGAGAAGACCTGGACGGGGCGGCGAATGGGCCGTCGTCGGGCTGATCACGCTGGGCGCGGCGATCCTGCGCCTGTGGCAGATCGGCAAAGTCCCACCGGACCCGTTCTACGACGCGGCCGTGCGCAGCATGGCGCTGTCCTGGCACAACTTCTTCTTCGGGGCGTTCGAGCCCGGGGCCAGCGTCTCGATCGACAAGCCGCCCGTCGACCTCTGGCTGCAGGTGGCCAGTGTGAAGCTGTTCGGCTTCACCTCGACGACGCTGAAGCTGCCCGAGGCGCTGGCCGGGACCGCGGCTGTGCCGTTGCTGTACGAGGCGGTGCGCAGGATCTGGAGCGGACCGGCCGGGATCGCCGCGGCAGCCGGGCTGGCCGTGCTGCCGGTCGAGGTCATCACCTCGCGCAGCGACACGATGGACGCGGTCATGATGTTGCTGCTGGTGATCGCGCTGCTGATGGTCGTGCGCGCGATCGAGACGGGCCGGACGGCTTGGCTGCTGGGCGGCGCTGCGGCATTGGGGATCGCGTTCGACGTGAAGCTGCTCGAGTCGCTCGTCGCGGTGCCCGGACTGGCCGTGATGGCCGCGATCGGGCTGCCCGGCTCCCCACGAAGGCGCGTGCTGCAGCTGGCCGGGGCGTCGGCGCTGTATGCCGTGGTGGCGCTGGCATGGCTCACGGGCACGCTGCTCGCCCCGGCGCACGATCGCCCCTACGCGATCGGCTCGACCAACGGCAGCGCCTGGAACGCAGCCTTCGTCTTCAACGGCACGGACCGGCTCAGCGGGAAATCGCCCGAACCCACGGGAACCGTCTATGAACCCGGTCACGTGTACCCGACCGCCACCCAGTCCGAGCGCGATCACATCCCGATCCTGCCCCCCTCCCCCACTCGCCTGCTGGCGCGGATCGGGCCGCTGTCGGGGCAGCGGCTGGGGATGGAGATCCTGATCGGGCTGCTGCTGGGCATCCCGGCGATGATCCTCGGCACCCGCGGCCCGCCCGAGCAGGCCGGCGAGGACGAGCGCCGCCCGAGCCTGCGCATGCGCCGCGCCGGCGCTGCCGGCATCTCGGTATGGCTCCTGACCGGGCTGGTCCTGTTCAGCCACATGGCGCGACTTCACCCCCGCTATGTCGACGGGCTCACCCCCGCCGTCGCGGCGATACTTGGAATCGGGCTGGCCTGGGCTGCGTCGGCGCGGGGACGCCTGAGCCTGGCGGGGCTGACGATCGCGATGCTCGTGACCGTCTACTACGCCGAGCGCCTGCTCTACGGCACCCCGCTGACCTGGTGGATCACGCTGGCGGGCGCGCTGGGTGCCGTCGCGCTGGGGCTGCTCGCGCATGTGCTGGGACGGCGGCGAGGGCGTGCACCGTGGGAGCTGCAGGCGGGCACGCTGGCGCTGTCGCTCGTCGCGGTGCTGGCGGTGGGGCTGAAAGCCGACTTCACGGCGATCTCCAACAAGGTCAGCGACGCCGGCTTCGTCGGGCAGCTGCCCGGCGACGAGCAACGGCCGCTGAGCGCATACCTGCGCGCGCATCAGGGCAGCGCCCGCTACGAGGTCGCGGCCGAGTCGGCCACGCAGATCGGCTCGCTGATCGTCCAGGATGCCCGGCCGATCGTCGTCTTGACGACCTACAACGCGCGCGTCTACACGTCGGTTGACAAGCTCGAGCACCTGATCGCGGCCGGCAAGGTTCGCTACGCCTTCCTGAACACCACGTGCGGGCACCACGCCTCCTCGGTGAACGCCGCCTGCGCGGCGCCGGTGCGTTGGATCCGCGCCCATGGCACGGACGTCTCGCGAGAAGCCGGCCTGCCGCGGGGCGGCGTGCTGTGGCTACTGCCCGGGGCGAAGCGGTGAGCGCGCCACGGCAGGACGATGGTGCGCCGGCGCTGCTCCAGCGCGCCCGGGCGGCGGGACGTCTGGCCGTCGACACCGAGTTCATGGGGGAGGGCCGCTATCGCACTCTGCTCTGCCTGATCCAGCTGGCCGTGCCGGAGCGCTCGGACGACGGCGAGTCGATCGCGATCCTCGATCCGCTGCAGGAGGGCCTCGAGCTCGCGCCGCTGGCGCAGGCGCTCGCCGACCCCGCCGTGCGGGTGGTCGTTCACGCCGGGCGCCAGGACATCGCGCTGCTGCGCCGGTCACTGCGCTGCGAGGTCACGAACGTGTTCGACACCCAGGTCGCCGCCGGCTTCGCAGGCCTGGGGGCACAGGCGTCGTATGACTCGCTGCTCGCCGAGGTGCTGTCGCTGCGGGTCGCCAAGACGGCCAGCTTCACCCGCTGGGACGACAGACCGCTGTCGGCTGAGCAGATCGCCTACGCGCGCGAGGACGTCGTGCACCTGCTCGACCTGGCGGCCGAGTTGGAACGGCGGCTGTCGGAGCTGGGGCGGCTGCAGTGGGCGCTGGAGGAGTGCGAGCCCCTGAGCCGGGTCAGCGACGAACGCGACCCCCAGGCGATCTTCGAACGGCTGCCGCGCGTGAGCAGCCTCAACGCATCGGCGCGCGCCGTCGCACACGAGCTGGTCGAGTGGCGCGAGCGCACCGCCTCCCGCCAGGACCGTCCCGTGCAGGGGGTGCTGAGCGACGCCGGCCTGGTCGAGGTCGCGCGCCGGCGCCCCGCGTCGCGCGAGGACCTGGCCCGGATTCGCGGCATCGGCGGCAACGCTCAGGGGCGCCGCGCCCAGGACCTGCTCGACGCCGTCGCCCGCGCCCGCCGGCGCCCCGACGAGCCGCCGCCCCAGGGCGCCCGCTCGGCGCAGCCGAAGCCGGAGGATCTGCCCCTGGTCGCGCTGGCGGAGTCGCTGGTGCGCACCCGGGCCCGCGAGGCCGGCCTGGCCTATGAGCTGCTGGCCGCCCGCGCCGACCTGCAGGCGATCGTCGCGGCGCTCCGCACCGGCGCCGAGCAACCCGACGTGCGTACGCTGCGAGGCTGGCGGGACGAGCTGGTCGGCGAGGACCTGCTGGCCCTGCTGGCGGGCCGGCTCTCCCTCTCGGTCAGCGCGAGCGACGGCGCCTACGGGGTTCGCATCGAGCGTCGCCCCGACCAGTGAGGGTCATTCCGGCTATTCGATGTGGTTGTAGACTTCGAACAGCGGCAGGTACATCGAGATCACGATGAAGCCGACGATCCCGCCGATCACGATGATCATGATCGGCTCGAGGATCGAGGTCAGTGCCTTGACCGAGGCTTCGACCTGTTCCTCGTAGAATTCGGCGATCCGGTCGAGCATCGCGTCGAGCGCGCCCGTCTCCTCACCGACGCCGACCATGTGCGTCACCATCGAGGGGAAGATCGGCGCAGCGGCCAGCGGCGCTGCGATCGTGCCGCCTCGCTTGACCGATGCGATGACGCCGTCCATCGCCTCCTCGACGGCGATGTTGCCGCCGGTCCTGCCGGTGATCTCGAGCGCCTGCAGCAGCGGCACACCCGCGCTGGTCAGCGAGGCCAGCGTGCGCGACCAGCGCGCCACGGCGACCTGCTGGACGATCGTGCCGATCTTCATCGGGACGTGCAGGCGGAAGCGGTCCCACTGCTTGCGACCCCAGGTTGATTTCTTCCATCGCACGAACACGATCAGGACGGTGATCGTGCCGCCGATCATCAGCCACCAGTACCCGGTGACCATTTCCGAGAGGAACACCGAGACCTTGGTCAGGGTCGGCAGTTCGCCGCCGAACTGCTTGAAGACGCCCACGAACACCGGCACCAGGAAAGCCACCAGGGCCATCATCACGCCGACCGCGAAGATGATCACCATGGTCGGGTAGACCATCGCCGATTTGATCTGGCGGCGCAGGGCGGCGTCCTTCTGCAGCTGGTCGGCGACTCGCATCAGCGAGCCCTCCAGCACACCACCAGTCTCACCGGCCTGCGTCATCGCGACGAACAAGGGGCTGAACACCTTGGGATGGCGCGCCATCGCGTCGCTCAGCGAAAGGCCGGCCTCGACGTCCTTGCGGACCGCCACGATGGTTTCTTTCAGGAATTTGCTCTCGGTCTGCTCCTCCAGCACGTAGAGCGAGCGCAGGATGCTCATCCCGGAGGAGATCATCGTCGAGAGCTGGCGCGAGAACACAGCGAGGTCATTGGCCTTTACCCGCTTCAGGAATCCGAGCTCGATCTCCTTCGAGGAGTGCTTGTCTGCGATGTCGAGGACGATCAGGCCGCGCTGCTTGAGCTGGTCGGAGACCGCCTGCTTGGAGTCGGCCTCGACCTCGCCGCGAGCCTTGCCGCCGGTCAGATCGATCGCCTTGAAGACGTAGGTGCTCATCGCGTTCGCCTACGCGGCCGCCAGCGACGGCGAGCCCATCAGGCGCCGCAGCTCCTCGGGGGTGGCCGAGCGTGCTTCGGCGAGCTTCTGGCTGATCTTCCCGGCGCGGACCAGCTGCGCCAGGGAGGTGTCCATCGTCTGCATCCCGACCGAGGAGCCGGTCTGCAGGACCGAGTAGATCTGGTGGGTCTTGCCCTCGCGGATCAGGTTGCGCACGGCCGGGGTCGGCACCAGCACCTCGGTCGCCACGACGCGGCCTGAGCCGTCGGCGTTGGGCAGCAGCTGCTGGGTCATGATCCCCTGCAGGGCGACCGACAGCTGGACGCGGACCTGGCCCTGCTGGTGGGCGGGGAAGACGTCGATGATGCGGTCGATCGTCTGGGCGGTGTCCTGGGTGTGCAGCGTCGCGAAGACCAGGTGCCCGGTCTCGGCGGCCGTCAGGGCCGTTGAGATCGTCTCCAGGTCGCGCATCTCCCCGACCAGGATCACGTCGGGGTCCTGGCGCAGGGCGGCCTTGAGGGCCTCGGCGAAGCTCTGCGCGTCGGAGCCCAGCTCGCGCTGGTTTACCAGGCACTTCTTGTGCGCGTGCAAAAACTCGATCGGGTCCTCGATCGTCATGATGTGCTCCTCGCGCGTGGAGTTGATCTCATCGATCATCGCCGCCAGC
>JBKQOO010000139.1:0-25223 GCA_052145475.1 Solirubrobacteraceae bacterium | reverse complement strand
GATCGTCCCGCCCGGCATGTCCGCCATTCTCCGCAACATCGCCCAGCCCCTTTCTCGTGGCCGCCGGCGCGCGGCGGGCCGATCTCCAAATCAGCTCGGACCATAGACCTCGAAGGTCACAGACGCCCAGCGGCCGCCCCCAGCTCGCTTGACAAGCTAGGCGGGCGCCGGTTCGGAGCCGGGTTGTCGCGTCGGCATCAGCCCGACGAAGAAAAGCGCGACGGCCGCGATCAGGATCAGGACGGTCAGCCCGCCCCGCAGCCCGTCGAGGCGAGCTCGGGCGTTGGCATCGAGTGCGGCCTGCGTCACCTCGGAGCTCGCGCCGGCTTCCTTGGCGGCGACTTCGAGCTGCTTGTCGGACATGAACGGGATGCCGGCGGCCAGCTCGGTCTTCGCCTTGTCCTTGACGCTCTGCGGGACAGCGCTGTTCATCTCGATGTTGGTCAGGAACGAGGCCGTCAGCACGGCGATCAGGATCGAGCCTGCGAGTGCCGTGCCCAGCGAGGCGCCCAGGTTGGTCACCGTGTTCTGCACTCCCCCCACCTCTGAGCTCTGCTCGTCGGGCACGGCCGAGACCGTCACTGCGCCGAGCTGGGATGCCAGCGCGCCGATGCCAAGCCCGACGAACAGCAGGGGAACGGTCACGATCTCCGCTCCGGCGTCGATGTCGATCGCCGCGAGCAGGACCAGCATCCCGAACAGCATCGAGAAGACCCCCACCCGCGCGACCAGTCGCGGCGAGACGTTGGGGAGGAGCCTCGGTATTCCCACTGCAGCTGCCAGCAAGGTCAGCGACAGCGGCATGATCCGCACGCCCGTCGCGATCGCCGAGAGCCCGAGCGCGACCGAGAGATAGAGCGGGATCAGGAAGAAGAGGCCCATCTGCAGGAGGTACTGGAAGAAGAACATCGTCAGCCCGCCGCGGAGCTGCTGGTTGCGCAACAGCTGCGGATCGACCAGTGGCTCCTTGCTCCGCGCGACCATGTGGCCCTCCCAGCGCAGGAACGACCAGACCAGCACGAGGCCGCCCACCATCAGCCACGGGACCGGGGAGATGCCGAACCAATGCGGGGCGCCGGGCTTCGGCGCGACCCAGCCCCAGGTGCCCGACCTCAACACGCCGAAGACGAACACGCCGAGGCCCGCCGCGCTGAGCAGCGCCCCGACCAGGTCGATCTTCGGGCGGCGGTCCGGGGGAGCGTCCTCGGCGCGGCGGGCCAGCAGCAGGATCACGAGCACGAGGATCACCTCACCCACGAAGACCCAGCGCCACGACGCGTAGGTCGTCGCAAGCCCGCCGATCAGAGGGCCGAGGGCGACCGCGATCGCCCCGGCAGCCGCCACGAGGCCGTAGGCGGCAGGACGGCGCTCGGCCGCAAAGTTGCCCGCCACCAGTGCGACTATCGACGGCAGGATCAGCGCGGCGCCGACGCCCTCGAGGAAGGACCAGCCGAACAGCAGCACCGGCAGGCTATGGGAGAGCGCAGTCGTCAACGAGCCGCAGCCGTAGATGACGCAGCCGATCATGAAGGCCCGCTTGCGACCGATCAGCGCGCCCACCTTGGCACCCGGGATCATCAGCATCGCCATCACGAGCGTGTAGGCCGTGATCGCTCCCTGGATCCCCGTGACCGTGGTGCCGACGTCTTCCGCGACGGTCGCGATCGACACGTTCATGACCGAGCTGTCGAGCGTCATCAGGAACTGGCCGGCGGCCAGCGTGAGCAGGATCACCTGGGCGCCGGCCGCGACGGTCTTCGTCATCGTTGTGTTGCTCACGGCGCCAGCCTTACAGCTGGTGTGGACCTCGTGGTGCCAGCCGGCGCAGAGCGAGCCTAGACGCCGGTCTCGGCGGCGATGCGACCGGACCCGACCGCCGCGACGAGCGCGCGGTAGTCGCGCTCGTTCTGCTCGGCGTACGCGTGCGAGAACTCGACGATCGCGCGGTCGAAGGTGGCGCTCTTGCCGAGGTAGGCGGCGATCGCCCTGCGGTCGCCGCTGCGGGCGTGAGCGCGGGCCAGCGTCCAACCACACAGCCGTCCGTAGGCTGCCAGACCCTTCGGGACCATCTGCTCGATTTCGGCCGAGCCCTTCCAATCCTTCAGCTGACGGCCGTAGAAGTCCCGTTCGCGACCGTCGATCCCGGACTCGACGTGCACCCAGCCGAGGAAGATGTCGCTGGTCGCCTGCATGAGTCGCTGGCCGGCCACCACCCGCTCGCCGTGGCTCTCGAGCTCGCACGGGCCCAGGAACTCCTCGAGCACCGATGCCTCCGCCTCCTTCATCTGCAGGAACAGCGGGTCCTGGTCGTCGTTGCCCAGCATCAGCGCGATCCAGGCGCGCGTGCCGACGCTCCCGACTCCGACCACCTTGCGTGCGAAGTCGGCCAGGTTGTACTGCTCGAGCAGCACGCGCCGGTCGTGCACGAGCGTGTCGCGGTAGGAGCGCAACAGCCCGCGCAGCCATTCGAAGGTCTCGTCCAGCTCGCGGCCCTCCAGTAGGTCGTCGACCGGGACTATCAGCGGCGGTTCGGCCACGATCCGCGCCTCACCATCGACGACCCGCGTCAGCTTGGAGAACGCCGACATGCTGTCCCTGGTACGCGCCTTTCCCAGGTTCCTCTCGGTTCTCTTGACCATTCTGGGCGTGAGCTGGGGACCGAGTCTGGCAAGCTCGTCGTCGATGTCCAGCCGGGCATACCAGACATCGAGGTTTCCCATCACGGCGAAGCTCGCCATCGTCGTCCGGTAGGCCTCGACGGTGCTGAGCACGGCCTGGTCCTGATCCTTGACGGCAAAGCCGTTCTCGCGCGCCGCGATCAGCATGCTGACGGCCAGACGCTTCACGTCCCACTCCCAGGGGCCCGGAAGCGTCTCGTCGAAGTCGTTGAGATCGAACACGAGGCGACGCTCGGGCGAGGCGAACACGCCGAAGTTGGACAGATGCGCGTCACCGCAGCACTGCACGTTCAGGCCCGAACGCGGTGTCGCCGCCAGGTCGCTGGCCATGATCATCGCCGCACCCCGGTAGAAGGTGAACGGCGAGAGCAGCATGCGCCCGTACCGGATCGGGACGAGCTCCGAAACGCGCGTCCCGGCCTGGCGCTCGAGCAGCTCGATCGGATCGATCCGGTGCGGCGCCGGCTCGAAGACGGCGTGACTGGAGCGCGGTATCTCGCTACGGGCCGCCTTGCCGCGAGCGATCCGCTCGGTCGGCGTCAGGTGCGGCACCGTCGGCCTCGCCGCGGTTCTGCGCTTCTGGCTCGCCGCCATCGACAGAACATACTGCGCGGTCTCGGGGCGACAGCGCGCATGGCCCGCAAGGGGCGTGAGCCGGGAGCCTTGGAGTAGTCTGCGAGAGCAGGCGCCACGGGATGAGGGGAGACAGGTTGTGAGCACCACCGGAAGGAGCCAGAGCGCGCTCGAGGGCGTGCGGGTGGCCGACCGCGCCAACTTCCAGGACGGTCCGCCGCACGAGCTGTTTCGCCAGATGCGCAGCCAGTGCCCGGTCCACTGGACCGACGCCATCTCCGAGTTCCCCGACGAGGAAGGCTTCTGGTCGGTCACGACAGCCGACGACGTCTACGAGGTCAGCCGCGACTGGCAGACCTACTCCTCCGAGGTCGGCGGCTTCGCCGTCCTGAAGAACGCGATCCTCCCGCTCGAGCTCCAGCAGGCGATGTTCATCGGCCTGGATCCACCCAAGCACGACCGCATCAAGGCTCTCTTCCAGCGCGGCTTCACCCCGCGCCGTATCGCCGAGCACGAGCAGGCGATCCGGACGATCGCGGTGGAAGTGCTGGACCGCCTCGAGGGTCGCGATCGCTGCGACCTGGTCAGCGATGTGGCGCAGCCCTTCGTGGCGCGGGTGATCGGCAGCTTCATGGGCCTGCCGCCCGAGGACGACGCCGTCTGGGCAAGCCTGATGAACACGATCCTCGGCGCCGGAGACCCCGACGCGACCCCGGAGGGCGCCCAGATCGTGATGGAACGCGACGTGCCCGAGATCTTCGCTCGCTGCGGGAAGCTGATCGCGGAACGGCGCGAGAACCCGACCGACGACCTGACCAGCGTGCTCGTCCACGCCGAGATCGACGGGGAGAAGCTCGAGGACCACGAGATCGTGATGGGCTTCTTCCTGCTGATGGCCGCAGGCAACGACAGCACCAAGGCGACCTACTGCAGCGGCATGCGGGCGCTGATGGAGAACCCGGACCAGCGCACACTCGTGCTCGAGGACCCGTCGCTGGTGCCGGCTGCCGTCGAGGAGTCGCTGCGGATGTTCCCCGCCTTCGCCCACTTCGCCCGCACCGCCACCCACGACACAGAGCTGCACGGGCAGACGATCCGTGAGGGTGAGAAGGTCGTGATGTGGTACCCGTCCTCGAACCGCGACGAGTCCCGCTACGAGGACGCCGACAGGTTCGACATCGCCCGCGACTCCGAGCACCAGGCCTTCGGCGCGGGCGGGCGGCACTTCTGCCTCGGAACCGCGCTCGCGCGCCTGGAGCTGCAGGTCCTGATCGAAGAGACGCTCATCCGCTACCCCGAGATGGAGATCGTCGAGGAGCCGAGGTTCGTCGAGTCACCCTTCGCCAACCAGCTCAAGACGCTCCCCGTGCGGCTGGCACGCTAGCGAGCGGGCTCGGCCCGCCGCGGCTCGGGCGGCCCCCAACCATCACGGACCGGTATCGTCGCGGGCCGATGCGCCTTTATCACCGCGAGCACGCCGGCAGACCGGTCCGGGCCGCCTGGACGCTGGAGGAGCTCGGCCAGCCTTACGAGCTGGTGAAGATGACCACCGAGGAGGGCGGCGGCGCGGAGCATCTGGGCCGTCACCCGCTGGGCCGCGTCCCGGTCCTGGAGGACGATGAGGGTTTCGTGTTCGAGTCGGCCGCTATCTGTCTGCACCTGGCCGACCTGTACCCCGAAGCGGGCCTCATCCCTCCGCCCGGCTCGCACGACAGGGCGCTCGTCTACCAGTGGGCCTGCTTCGCCCCCGCCGAGCTCGAGCCGCCGCTGATCGAGAGCGCGATCCATGCTCAGTCAGACCCCGAGCGCTCGGCCAAGGCGCGCGGGAAGTTCGACGCCGGTGCGGACGCCGTCGCCTCGGCGCTGGGACAGCGGGAGTTCCTGGTGGGCGATGGCTTCACGGTGGCCGACGTCATGGTCGGGACCGCGCTGGCCTTCACGGCGCGGGTCGGGTTCGCCGAGGAGCTGCCCGAGAACATCGGCGGCTACATCGCGAGGCTCGCCCAGCGCCCGGCCTACCAGCGGGCCTATCAGCGCACCGAGCACTGACGAGCGCGCCCGGGCGCAACCTCGACAAGGCGTCCAATTCCGTTCATCGGGATTTGAGTACGATCGTCTGCAGCCGATACCGCAGGCGATGGCAGACGAATTCCCGCAGCGTGGCGGCGCCGGCGCGAGCGCGAGGGCCGAGGCCGACAGGATCCGCGCGCGCCGCCGGCAGTCCGCGGGCAGCAGCCTCACGGCACGCGTGCTACGTGCCGTGATCGGCCCGACCACCGCCGAGCAGAAGCTGATCGAGAGCGAGCTTCGCTGGGCCAGCGGGGCGCGGGGCGAGCAGATGCTCGCCGAGACGTTGGCCCGCCGCTGCCCGAAGGTGCCGCTCCTGCACGATCGCCGGATCCCCGGCAGCAGGGCCAACATCGACCACCTCGCCTTCGCCCCTTCCGGTATCTACGTGATCGATACGAAGCGCTACCGGGGAGCGATCAGGGTCGAGAAGCCGCTGTTCGGAAGTCCCAAGCTGCGGATCGGCGGCCGTGACCGGACCAGGCTGATCGACGGCCTGGACCGCCAGGTCGCCGTCGTGCGCTCGGCCCTGGTCGGCGTCGCAGACGAGGTCCCCGTCCACGGCTGCCTGTGCTTCGTCGTCCCCGACGGCCTGCTCGGCGAGGTCGGGCTTCCCGCCTTCAGGACGCTGCGCATCAACGGCTACCCGCTCTACCACTCCCGCCGGCTGGCCCGGCGTCTCAACCGTGCCGGCCCGCTCTCCCGCGAGCAAGCGACGGCGCTGCAGGCCGAGCTGGGCAGACGGTTGCCGCCGGCCGTCCTTCTCTGAGCCGCGTCCTCGGCGCCGTTCGCAACGCCCTCAGGTGGCGAGGTCCGAGGCCGCCACCTGTCCCGCCGCGGGCTCGTCGGGCCGCTCGGCGATCAACACCAGCCAGATCAGCGCGGCGAGAATGCCGCCGAGGAGCGGCGCGACGATGAACAGCCAGAGCTGGCTGAGGGCATCGCCGCCGACGATGACCGCCGGGCCGAGGCTGCGGGCCGGGTTGATCGAGGCCCCCGTCAGGGGGATACCGGCGAGGTTCGCCACCCCCAGGCCCATGCCGATCGCCAGACCGGCGAAGCCGGCCGAGGCGACATGGCTGGTGGCGGACAGCACCACCAGCACGAACACCGCCGTGAGGATCGCCTCGGCGGCGAAGGCGCCGCCCGCGTTCAGGCCGATGATCGAGTGCGACCCCCAGCCGTTGGTGCCGAGGCCCTGGACGCTGCGGCTGTAGCCGTGGGCGCCGCTGAAGACGGCCCAGAGCGCCGCCGCTCCCGCGATCGCGCCGACGAACTGCGCGCCCCAGTAACCCAGCGCTTCGCTGATCCGCATCCGCTTCGAGACGACGAACCCGATCGTGACGGCCGGGTTGACGTGGCATCCCGAGACCGGGCCGATCGCGTAGACCAGCGCCAGCAGCACCAGGCCGAATGCGAGCGAGGTGGTCACGACGCCGGCAGAGGTGCTGCCGCCGTCGAGCTTGAAGCCGAAGCTGAGCGTGGCCGCGCCGACCCCGACGAAGACGAGCGCGAAGGTCCCCAGCAGCTCGCCGGCCAGCTTCCTTGTGAGCACGCGTCTCTCCTCTCACTAGCTTGCGTCGGGCAGGGACGCGGGGCCCCCCCGAGCTCTTCCGGAGGACTTCGCGCCGCGCACGAGGTCTCCTGCCGATGGGCCGGCCGCCTAAGGTTGCCGAAGAGCCCGATGGGTCAGCTGCGGATCGCCACCTGGAACGTCAATTCGCTCCCCGCCCGGATGCCGAGGGTGCTGGAGTGGCTCGAGCTGGCCCAGCCCGACGTGCTGTGCCTGCAGGAGACCAAGGTCGCGGAAGCGGCCTTCCCCCACGCCGAGCTGGAGCGGGCGGGCTACGAGTCCCACGCCGACGGCGACGGCCGCTACAACGGCGTCGCCATCCTCTCGCGCGTCGGCGCCCAGGACGTCTCGAGGGGGTTTCCCGGCGAGCCCGGCTTCCCGGACCCCGAGCGCAGGGCGATCTCGGCCAGCTGCGGCGGCGTGCGGGTCTGGTCGATCTACGCCCCCAACGGCCGTGAGCTCGACAGCCCGCATTACGCCTACAAGCTGGCATGGCTGCGCGGGCTGGCCGACGCGGTGGGGCCGGAAGCCGAGGCGGGACGGCCGCTGGCGGTCTGCGGGGACTTCAACGTCGCTCCGGCCGACAGCGACGTCTGGGACCCCGCGGCATTCGTCGGCTCGACCCACGTCAGCGCGGCCGAGCGCGAGGCGCTGGGCGAGATCCTGGCGCGAGGGTTGACCGACGTCCATCCGCGGGCTCTGAAGGGCGAGCCGTTCACCTACTGGGACTACCGAGCCGGCATGTTCCACAAGGGCATGGGGATGCGCATCGACCTCGTCCTGCTCGGACGGGAGACGGCCCGCGGCGTGCTGGACGCCTACATCGACCGCGATGCCCGCAAGGGAACCCGTCCCTCCGACCACGCTCCGGTGGTGGTCGACCTGCGCCTGCCGGGCTGAGCAACCGCGATCAGGCGCGCAGCGACGCAGGGTGCGCTGCGCGGGAGCCCCCCAGCGGCACGCCGTGGGTCTGGCGACGGACGCGAGCGCCGCCCCGCCTGCCGATCCTGGCGATCGCGGCGATCTCGGTCGGGCGAGCCAGGTAGAAGCCCTGGGCGTGGCGGATGCCGAGCTCGTCGAGCACACCGAGTTCGCTGCCCGTCTCGACTCCCTCGGCGACGATCGTGGCGCCCGTGTCGGCCGCGAAGCGCATCAGCGATCCGGCCAGCGAGCGTCGCACCGGGTCGGTGTCGATGCCGCTGATCAGCTGGCGGTCCAGCTTGATCAGGTCGGGAGCCAAGCGCAGGATGTGCATCAGGCTGGCGAAACCCGCGCCGGCGTCGTCGATCGCGAGCCGCACGCCGGCCTCGCGCAGCCCGGCCAGCGCCTCGGCCAGGCGCGGGTAGTCCGCGACGGCGACGTGCTCGGTCAGCTCGACCACGAGCCGCTCGGGCTGGACCGAGGCGAGCACTTCCCCGACCGCCGGGCAGGACAGCGCGTCGGGCCCGGCGTTGAGGGTCAGCACGGTGCGCGCAGGCAACTGATCCAGCTGCTCCAGGGCGGCGAGGAGCAGCGCCCGCTCGAGCTCGACGCCGAGCCCGATCTCGTGTGCCTGGGCGAGCCACGCATCGGGCGGCAGGCTCGGCTCGCCGCCGAACCTGGCCAGCGCCTCGACCGCGAACACCTCGCCGTTGTGGAGATCGAAGATCGGCTGGAAGACGATCGAGTAGTCCCGCCGCTCCAGCGCACCCTCGATGCGCTCGCGAGTGGCCATCCGCTCTGCCCCGGCCGGGTCGAGGACGTTGGCGACGAACTGGCCCGTTCGTGCTGCGTCCTCGCCGGAGCCATCGTCCGGCGCGGGCGCGGCGTCGGGCCTGCGCAGCCCGCAGAGCCGTGCCGTGATCGTCATCAGGTCGGTGGCCGTGCCGATCACGGTGCTGACGAATTCGGCGAGGCCGTCGAGCAGCGCGACGTCGTGCTCGTCGAATGCGTGGGTGCGCGTCGAGCTGACGTTCAGCACGCCCACCGGCTGAGCGCCTCGGCCCAGGGGCACGCAGACCGAGGAGCGCACGTTGAACGCGCGGGTCGCATCGCGGTTGACCCGGCTGTCGCGCTCGGTGTCCTCGGTGATCATCGTCCTGTCCATCCGCATCGCGATCCCCGACAGGCTGCCCTTCAGCTCCAGCGGCGCGCCGACGAACCTGCTCAGGTGGCCCGACCCGCAGACGTAGCGGATCGACTCGTCGTCGATCCTGAGGCCAACCAGAACGCCATCGGCCGCGTCGATCATCGCGACCAGCTGGTCCGCGACCCGCTGCATCAGTTGGAGGGGATCGATCGTCTGCCTGATCAGCTCGCCCAGGTGGCCCGGCATGTCCTCTCCGCCCGCGAAGGGCAGCGGCCCGGAAGCTGGGTCTCCATCAGGCTGGCCCTGCATGGGGCTAGTCATCGACGGATCGGCCGAATTCGTTTAGGTCGCCCAGCTCTCACTGAGCGGAATGCCTCCCAGGGCTACCGTCCCCCGTAAAGGCGGACCGGCAGCGACTTGAGCTGGTTGACGAACAGCGATTCGGCCGCCCGCGGCCGGCCGTCGAGCGCGATCTGCGGGTAGCGCGCCAGCGTCTCCTCGATCATGATCCGCAGCTCCAGCCGCGCCAGCGCCGTGCCAAGGCAGAAATGCCGGCCGCCCGCGCCGAACGCCTGGTGCTCCGGTTTGCGCGTGACGTCGAAGCGGTCGGGGTCCTCGTAACGCGTCTCGTCGCGGTTGGAGGAGACGTACCACATCACGACCTTGTCGCCCGCCTTGATCTTCTGGCCGTGCAGCTCCGTGTCACATGTCGCCGTGCGGCGAAAGTGAGCGAAGGCGGGGAACATCCGCAGGGACTCCTCGACCGCGTCGGGAACCAGGGACGGGTCGTCGAGCAGCAGCTGCTTCTGGTCGGGGTTCTCCATCAGCGCACGCATCGCCGAGCAGTAGGTCGCCTTGGTCGAGTCGTTGCCAGCCGCCACCAGCAGGAAGAACCCCATCACGATCTCGTGCTCCTCGAGCTTCTGACCGTCGACCTCGGCGTTGACCAGCACGCTCGTCAGGTCGTCCGTCGGGTTCTCCCGGCGCTGTGCGATCAGCTCGCGGCAGCGCTCGAAGATCTCCGGGATGTCTTTGTGGACTGCTCCTTCCACACCGCCCGGGTTGATGTCCGGGTCGCCTGCGGCGAGCACCGAGTTCATCAGCCGCGCCCACGTCGCATCGTCCTCCTCGGGCACGCCCATGAAGCTGTGGATCACCCGCGAGACGACCGGCTGCGCCACGTCCTCGACCAGGTCGCAGGTCTCCCGACCCTCCAGGCGGTCGAGCACGCGCACCACGATCTCCCTGATCTCCGGCTCGTGGTCGGCGATCCGCTTCGGCGTGAACCCGCGCTGGAACAGCGCCTTCAGGCGGTCGTGCTTGGGCGGGTCCATGCCGATGAACATCGCCCGCGCCAGCTCCAGCGGGAAGTCGCCCCGCGCCGCGAGCACGCCGCCCAGTTCCGAGGAGTACGTCTCCCAGTCGCGGCTGACCGTGTGGACGTCGTCGGCCGTGGTGACGGACCAGAACCCGGCCTCGTCGGGGAATTCTTCGAAGTGCTCGGTCCAGTGAACCGGGCACTTGGACCGCATCTCCTTGAACAGCTCGTCGGGCGGGCCCTGAAGCCAGAGCTCGCGCTCGGTCAGTTCCACGCTCTCGATGTCACGCCCGACCGTTGCCATTCCAACCTCCCAGATCCGCGCCGCGGGAATGCCCCGCCGATAGTACTGGCCAGCCGGCCAGGATTGTACTGGCTGCGCAGCCAGTACGCGCTCCGCGATCAGCCCTGGCCGGTGGCATCGCCTGACGGGCGGCCGTCGAGCGGCGGCGTCCCGGGCGGCCGTCAGACTGGCCTGCGTGCCGCCGCAGCCCTCAGCCCAACCGAACGTGCCGGGCCGGGGCATCGTCGCCTCCTACGACGTCCGCTTCTGGGCGCTGGTCGTGCTGATCGGGATCGGCGCGGGGATCGGCGGAGCGTTGCTGATCGCGCTGTTGCATGCGGTCCAGCACCTCGCCTGGGACTACCAGCATGGCCCCTTCCTGTACGCCGTCGAACGCACCTCCGACGCGCATCGTGTTGTCGTGCTGACGATCGGCGGAGTGGTGGCCGGCCTGGGCGTGCTGGCGCTCGCCGGGGCGGGCACCACGGACGTCTCCGAGGCGCTCTGGCTGCGCCACGCCAGGCTGCCCCTGCTCGGCAGCATCGCCCGGGGAGTGCACTCGATCGTGATCGTCGCGCTGGGCGCGTCGCTGGGTCGCGAGGCGGCACCCCAGCAGGCCGGCGCGGCGATCGCCAGCGCACTGGGGGACCGGGCCAAGCTGCCCGAATGGCAGCGCCGGCTGCTGGTCGCCTGCGGAGCCGGGGCGGGCATGGCGGCGGTCTACAACATCCCGTTCGGCGGAGCGCTGTTCGCGCTCGAGGTGCTGCTGGGCACGCTGGCGCTGCCGCTGGTGCTGCCCGCCCTGGCGACCGCCCTGATCGCCACGGCGGTCGCCTGGATCGAGATCCCGAAAGCGCCGACCTACCTGATCGCCGAACACTTCACCCACGCCTCACAGATCGTCTGGGCGCTGCTTGCAGGCCCGCTGGCCGGACTTGCCTCGATCCTCTACATCCGCCTGATCGCCCGGGCCCACCGCATGCGACCCACGGCCAGGGCGGCGCGGCTGATCGCGCCGATCGTCGTGTTCTTCGCGTTGGGCCTGCTCTCGATCGCCTACCCCCAGCTGTTGGGGAACGGCAAGAACGTCGTGCAGCTGACGCTGGTCGCCCAGTTGGGCGCCGGCCTGATGGCGGTGCTGCTGGTGCTGAAGCCGATCGCGACCGCAGGCTGCCTGGGCAGCGGCGCCCCGGGCGGCCTGTTCACACCGACCCTCGCCTTCGGCGTGCTGCTCGGCGGCCTGGGCGGCAGGGCCTGGGCGCTGCTCTGGCCGGGTGTGCCGCTGGGCACCTACGCCGTGATCGGCGGTGCGGCGGTGCTGGCCGCAAGCATGCAGGCGCCGCTGGCCGCGATCGTGCTGATGCTCGAGCTGACCCACCGCGCCGAGGGGCTGCTGGTGCCGATCCTGCTGGCCGTGGTCGGGGCCACGATCGTCTCTCGCCGGATGGGAGCCCACTCGATCTACTCGGCCCGGCTCTCACTGGGGCGCGAAGAGGACACCGCGGTCGAAACGGCCGAACGCGACCTGCTGCCCGCCGCGATCGGCGCGCTCTCGCGCCCCGACTAGGGCCCGGCCGCCGTCGCCGTCTCCTCGCCGGCGGTGCCGAAGCGCTCCAGTACCCGCTCGATCGCCGTGGTGCCGAACTCGACCGCGCCGACCGGCACGCGCTCGTCCTCGGCGTGGATCAGCGACATGAAGGGCATCTCGGCGGGCAGCTGCATCGGCAGGAAGCCATATGTCTGGATCCCCAGGCGGGAGAAGAAGCGGCCGTCGGTGACGCCGGGCAGCAGCATCGGGATCGGCCTGGCCGCCGGGTCGAGCCCGGTCAGGGTCTGTGACAGGAGGCCGAACATGCCCATGTCCGGCTCGGCCGCGACGGGGTCGTAGCGGATCACCTCGAGCTCCATCTGCACGCCGGCCAGCGCCCTCAGCTCGGCGAATGCCTGATCCGGGCTCGAGCCGGGCAGCAGTCGGCAGTCGAGCTCCACGGTGACCTGGTCGGGTATCACGTTGATCTTCTCGCCGCCCCGGACGATGGTCGGGCTCGCGGTGTTGTGCAGCAGGGGATCGAACAGCCTGCCCCGGTCGCCCAGCAGATCGAGCAGGCCGTTGGTCAGGCGCGGATTCAGCAGGCCCCGCAGCGGCACCGCGATCGGGGCGGGCAGATCCGCGGCGATCGCTTCGACCATCGAGCTGGTCACGGCCGGAACGTGGACTGGAAGCCGTCTGCGGTCCAGCCGTCCCAACAGCCGTCCCAGCTTGCCCATCGCCCCCGATCGGACCGGCATCGAGCCGTGACCGGAGGGTCCTCGCAGCGTCGCCAGCGACCAGCACACCTGCTTCTCGGCGACCATGATCGGGTAGAAGGAGCGCCCCGCGAGCGTCATCCGGAAGCCGCCGAACTCGCCGATCGCGTAACGGACCCCTTCGAACAGCTCGGGGTGCTCGCGGACCAGGAAGTCCGCGCCCAGGTCGCTGCCGGACTCCTCGTCGGCCAGCAGACACAGGATCACGTCGCCGGGCGGACGCCGGCCGGCCGCCTTGGCTCGCATGAAGGCCGCCAGCATCATCGCCACGCCGCCCTTCATGTCGAGCGCGCCGCGCCCCCACACGAAGCCGTCGGCCAGCTCCCCGGCGAACGGCTCGTGCTGCCAGCTCCCTCGCGCCGCGACGACGTCGACGTGGCCCTGCAGCAGCAGCGGCGGTGCCGCCCCCTCTCCCTTCAGGCGGGCGATCAGGTTCGGCCGCTGGGGCGCCGCGGCAACGATCTTGACCTCGCAGCCCAGCTCCTCGAGCAGCCCCCGGATCCAGTCGATGCAGTCCCGCTCGTTGCCGGGCGGGTTGGTCGTGTCGAAGCGCAGCAGCTGCGCAAGCAGCTCTGCAGGGCGGTCCTGCAGCGGGCCGGAGCTCACGCCGGAAGTGTCGCGCATCCGCCTCACCCGCCGCCACGGGGCGTCGCGCCACCCTGAGAGCGCGGGGCGCGGCGGCCGGGCAGCGCGCTCGGGCCGGGCACGGGGTCTTGCAGGGCTGCCCGAGCGGGCGCTCAGGTGCTAACACTTGGGGCGATGCCCCGCGCGATCTGGACCGGTGCGATCAGCTTCGGCATGGTCACGGTGCCCGTCAAGCTGTACAGCGCCATCAACCGCAAGACGGTCCGCTTCCACCAGCTCTCGGGCAAGACGGGGGTTCGCATCGCCCAGAAGCGGGTCGACCCGCACAGCGGCGAGGAGGTCCCGTACGAGGACATCGTCAAGGGCTACGAGATCGCGCCGGATCGCTACGTGGTGATCGAGCCCGGCGAGCTGGAGTCGCTGGCGCCCAAGAAGACGAGGACGATCGAGATCGAGGAGTTCGTCGAGCTCTCCCAGATCGACCCGGTCTTCTACGACCATCCCTACTACCTCGCGCCGGCTCCAGGCGGGGCCAAGCCGTACAGGCTGCTGGCCGAGGCGATGAGCGAGACGGGCAAAGTCGCGATCGCGCGTGTCGTGATCCGCTCGAAGGAGCAGCTCGTCGCGCTGCGCCCGATCGGAGGAGCCCTGGGGATGGCGACGATGATCTTCGCCGACGAAGTGCTCCCGCCCGAGGCGATCGACGAGATCGCGGAGGCCGAGCAGATCCAGACGACCAAGCGCGAGCTGGACATCGCCGAGCAGCTGGTCGAATCGCTGGCCGGAGAATTCGAACCGGAGCGTTACACCGACGCCTATCGCCAGCAGGTGCTGGAGATGATCGAGCGCAAGGCCCAGGGCGAGAAGATCGCGGTGCAGCCCGAGCCCGAGGAGCTGACCGCGCCGGCCCCCGACCTGATGGGCGCGTTGAAGGCCAGCCTCGAGGCGGTCCGCGCCCGGGAGGCGGCTGGCGACGGCGCTGGGAAACCTCGCAAACGCGCCAAGGCGCCCGCGAAGAAAGCCGCTGCCAAGGCCGGCGCCCCGAAATCGGCCGGGACGGGCCCATCGACCGGCGGCAAACGCAGCACCTCGCGGACCGCAGCCAAACCCTAGGTGCCCTCCCGCCGGCCAGCCAGCGGCAAGGAGGCCGGCGCAGGCGCAGGCAGGAGCGGGAAACAGCGGAGCGCGTCGGGCCAGCCCAGAGGAGCGGGCGCGCCCAAGCTGAAGCGCTACGCCGGCAAACGCGACTTCGCCGCGACCCCCGAGCCGGCGCCGGCGGACAGCGGGGGCGCAACGGAGGGCCGGCGGCGGTTCGTGATCCACGAGCACAGCGCCAGGCAGTTGCACTGGGACCTGCGGCTCGAGCGGGACGGCGTGCTGGCCTCCTGGGCCGTGCCGAAGGGCATGCCGGAGGAGCCGGGGGAGAACCGCTTCGCCGCACGCACCGAGGACCACCCGATCGAGTACCTCGACTTCCACGGGGAGATCCCGGCCGGCAACTACGGCGCGGGCACGATGACGATCTGGGACCAGGGCAGCTACGACTGCCTGAAGTGGGAGCCCCGGAAGGTGGAGGTGCTCCTGCACGGCGAGCGGCTGCGGGCGCGCTATGCCCTTTTCCCGATCGACAAGGAGGACCCGCCCAAGGATTGGATGATCCACCGTATGGACCCGCCGGAGGACCCCGGCCGCGAGCCGATGCCGCAGCGGATCGTGCCGATGCTGGCCCGCTCCGGGCAGCTGCCGGCCGACGATGCCGGCTGGGCCTTCGAGATCAAGTGGGACGGCGTAAGGGCGATCGCGTACTCCTCCCCGGGGGAGCTGCGCCTGGAGAGCCGCAACCTGAACGAGATCACCGACAGCTACCCGGAGCTCGCCCGCCTGGGGCGCGCCCTGGGATCGCATCGCGCCGTGCTGGACGGCGAGATCGTCGCCTTCGGCGCCGAGGGGCGCCCCAGCTTCGAGAGGCTGCAGCGACGCATGCACGTGGCCTCCCGCGAGCAGGCCCGCCGGCTGGCCAAGGGCACTCCGGTCACCTACGTGATCTTCGACCTGCTCTGGCTCGACGGCCACCTGCTGATGGGCCTGCCCTACACGGAGCGTCGGGAGCGCCTGAAAGCGCTGCGCCTGGAGGGCCCGAGCTGGCAGACCCCCGATCACGTCATCGGGCCCGGCCGGCAACTGCTGGAGGAGAGTGTCCGGCAGCACCTGGAGGGAATCGTGGCCAAGCGCCTGGACTCGACCTACCAACCGGGCCAGCGGCCCGGCAGCTGGCTGAAGGTCAAGACGATGGGGCGCCAGGAGCTGGTCGTGGGCGGCTGGGTGCCCGGCAAGGGCAGGCGGCGTGAGCGGATCGGCGCGCTGCTGCTCGGCGTGCACGAGGCCGACGGCGCGCTTCGCTATGTCGGCCGCGTCGGGACCGGCTTCAGCGAGGCCGAGCTGAAGCGCCTGGAAGGCCTGCTCGCGCCGCTGGTTCGCGAGACCTCCCCGTTCACCGCCGGGGAGCGCCCGCCCCGCGAGTCCGTGTTCGTCGAGCCGCGGCTGGTCGCCGAGATCGAGTTCGCCGAGTGGACCGCCGCGGGCAGCGTGCGCCATCCCTCCTACAAGGGCCTGCGGGAGGACAAGCCGGCCGAGCAGGTCGTACGCGAGGACACCTTCGCGGCAGCGGCCGCAGATCCGCCGCAGACCGGCCGCCCGGGCTCCTCGGTGCCGGCCCTTGCGATCGAGCGCAAGGGCGCCGGCGGGATCGCCAGGATCGCCGGTAGGGAGCTGAAGCTGTCCAACCTGGACAAGGTGCTCTACCCCGAGACGGGCTTCACCAAGGGCGAGCTGATCGAGTACTACGGCGGCGTCGCGCCGGTGATGCTCCGGCATCTGGAGGGGCGGGCGCTGACCGTCACCCGCTGGCCCGACGGCGTCGCGGCGAAGTCGTTCTTCCAGAAGCAGTCGCCCTCTCATCGCCCCGACTGGGTCAGGACGGTGACGCTGCCCAGCGAGCGCAAGCCGATCGACTACACCCTGGTCGATGATCTGCCGACGCTGATCTGGCTCGCCAACCTGGCGGCGATCGAGCTGCACGTGCCGCTGGCCCGAGCCGATGCGATGGAGCGCCCGACGGCCGTCGTGTTCGATCTCGACCCGGGGGCTCCGGCGACGGTCATCGAGTGCTGCCGGGTGGCTCGCCGTCTGCATGGCGTGTTCGAGGGGCTCGGCCTGGAGAGCTTCGCCAAGACCTCCGGCTCGAAGGGGCTGCAGCTGTACCTCCCGCTGAACGACGGCAAGAGCACCTACGAGCAGACCAAGCCCTTCGCCAAGGCCGTCGCCGAGCTGCTCGAGCAGGAGGACCCCGAGCTGATCGTCTCGCGCATGACCAAGACGCGGCGCACAGGCCGGGTGCTGATCGACTGGAGCCAGAACGACGCCAAGAAGACGACCGTGTGCGCCTACTCGCTGCGGGCCGTCTCCCGTCCCATGGCCTCGACGCCGGTGTCGTGGGAGGAGGTCGACGAGGCGATCTCCGAGGCGGAGCCCGAGCGTCTGGCCTTCCAGGCCGGCGAGGTGCTCCAGCGCGTCGCCGAGCGCGGCGATCTGCTCGCACCGGTGCTCTCGCTGGTGCAGGAGCTGCCGGCGCTCTGAGCTACTCGAACTCGGGCGCGCGCCAGCCCGGCATGATCTCGGGCAGCCCGTCGCTGACACGATCGGGGAAGCTGGCCGGGCGCTTCTCCAGGAAGGCGGTGACGCCCTCGACGGCGTCGGCGGACTGGCCGCGGGCGACCATCCCGCGCGAGTCGGCCCGGTGGGCGATCATCGGGTGCTCCGCACCCAGCATCCTCCACATCAGCTGCCGAGCCAGGGCGACCGACACGGGCGCGGTGTTCTCCGCGATCTCCCGCGCCAGGGCACGTGCGGCTCCCAGCAGCTCGTCCTTTGGGTGAAGGCTGCGCAGCAGCCCGGCTTCGAGCCCCTCCTGGGCCGGGAACACCCGCCCGGTGCTGACCCACTCCATCGCCCGGCTGATGCCGACCACCCGCGGCAGGAACCAGCTCGAGCACGCCTCCGGGATGATCCCGCGCCGGGCGAAGACGAAGCCGATACGAGCGTCGTCGGCTGCCAGACGGATGTCCATCGGCAGCGTCATCGTCGCGCCGACGCCGACGGCCGGACCGTTGATCGCGGCGATCACCGGCTTGCGGGACTCGAAGATCCGCAGTGAGAATTCACCGCCGTTGTCCCGGCCCGCCGCTCCTGCCACGTCACGCTTGCGATAGTCGAAGGTGTCTCCCCCGCCGGCCAGGTCGGCGCCGGCGCAGAAGCCGCGGCCCGCCCCGGTGACGATGATCGCGCGAACATCGTCGTCGGCGTCGGCCAGGTCGAAGGCCGCTCGCAGCTCCTGGCCCATCCGGGCCGTCCACGCGTTCAACCGCTCGGGCCGGTTCAGGGTGATGGTGAGGACACCATCGGAGGTCTCGGCGAGGATCTGCTCGAAGTCCATCAGGCGGGCATCCTTTCAGGTCTCCTGACCGTAGAGCTCGTGCCCGCTCAGCTGCCGCGTGTAGGGGCCCGCGCCGGTCAGGCACTCGGCGCCGCAGCGCGCGGCGATGGCCAGCGCATCCCCCAGTGCCAGGCCGGCGCCGAGTCCGTATGTGAGCCCGGCCGCGAACGAGTCGCCGCAGCCGTAGGAGTCGACCACCTCGCCCGGGACGGGCGACGCCTTCCAGCGGCCCTCCTCGCCCGAGCGCCGGCGGTAGCGGCCGCCGCGCCCGCCCTCCGTGTAGACGACCAGCTCGGCCTCCGCGAGGACGGGCGCGGCCGCGCGCAGCTCGATCTCGTCCTGGCCGCTGAGCACCAGCACATCGATCGGCACGCCGCCCCCCAGGGCGTGCCTGGCCCGGGGACTCGCCACCAGCACCCTGGCCGCGTCGCGCCCGCGTCGCAGCGCCGCCTGGTCGCCGGCCGTGAAGTAGACCGCGTCGAGGCCCTCGAGCCCCTTCCAGCGCTCCAGATCGGCGTCGCCGGCGGGGTCCAGGCGCTCGCCGAACGTCGTGATCGTGCGCTCGCCGGCAGCATCGATCAGGGTCACGGCGCGGCGCGTCGGCGGCGCCTCGCCCCTGTGGCCGGCGGCGACGCCGTTCGCCACCTCCACTCCCAGCTCGGCGAGACGCGCCAGCGAGCGCCTGCCCGCGTCGTCGTCGCCCAGCACCGTGAACAGCCTGCACGCTCCGGCCAGTCGGGCCAGTTGCACGGCGGCCACCGCACCGCCGCCGGCGGGCTCCTCGAATGCCCCGTCGGCATGCGCCACCTCGCCTGCCGCGGGCAGATGGCCGACCCGCCCGAACTGCACCCACTCCACGTGGCCCACCACGGCCACCTTCGGCTGGCTGCTCGACACAGGCGCAGTCTCACACACTCCCAGGGTGCGCCTGGAGCGACGCCGACTGCGCGACGCCTGGCGCCACCGAGCCCATAGGATTGCCGGCGATGGCCGAGCTGCTGATCGTCGACGAGCCCGCTCCGCACGTCCGGCGGCTGACGCTGAACCGGCCCGACCAGCTCAACACGATGACGGCGGAGCTGTGCGAGGCATTGCACCTGGAGCTGCGCCAGATCGCGCTGCAGCGGAGCTGTCGAGCTGTCGTGCTGACAGGTGCGGGACGGGGATTCTGCGCCGGCCTCGACCTGCATGGATACGGCGCCGCGCCGGGCAACGACGGCACCGACGAAGCCCGCGACCGGCTGGGAAACCAGCAGCACATGTCGCGGCTGGTGCTGGCGCTGCGAGCGCTTCCCCAGCCCGTGATCGCGGCGATAAACGGACCCGCCGCGGGCTTCGGGCTCTCTCTCGCCCTCGGCTGCGACATCCGCTACGCGGCCGACGGCGCCGTCTTCCGGGTCGCGTTCGTCAACATCGGCGTGTCGAACTGCGACATGGCCACCAGCTGGCTGCTGCCCCGCCTGATCGGGGCGTCGCGAGCCCACGAGCTGATGCTGACCGGCCGCCGCTTCGACGCCGAGGAGGCGTTGCGCATCGGCCTGCTGGCCGATGTCCTCGACCATCACGCGCTGGCCTCCCGCGCACTCGAGGCGGCCTCCCAGATCGCCGCGCTGGCGCCCTGGGGGGTGCGGCTGACCAAGCAGGGCATGTGGGCCGCGCTGGAGATACCGGCCGAGCAGAGCGCGGTCGAGTACGAGGACCGCCAGCAGATCATGAGCACCTTCGGCGCGGCGCCCCCCGAGGCGATCGCGGCGTTCCTGGAGAAGCGCCCAGCCGAGTTCGTGGACTAGCGATGAGCGGCCTGTTCGACGTCGCGGGCAAGACCGCCCTCGTCACCGGCGGCTCGCGTGGCATCGGCCTGATGATCGCGGGCGGGCTGATCGAGGCAGGCGCCCGTGTGATCGTCTCCTCGCGCAAGCAGCCCGACGTGGAAGCGGCCGCCGAGCAGCTGGCCGGGCGGGGGGATTGCACGGCGATCGTCGGCGACGTCTCCACTCCCGAGGGGGCCCGCGCGCTCGCGGCGGCGACCGTCGAGCGCTTCCCGAGGCTGGACATCCTGGTCAACAACGCCGGCGCCACGTGGGGGGACCCGCTCGAGGAGTTCCCGCCCGGAGGCTGGGATCGCGTCATGCACACCAACGTCGAGGGGCTGTTCCACCTGACCGTCGCATTGCTCGCAGCGCTGCGCGCCTCGGCGTCCGAGCAGGATCCGGCGCGCGTCATCAACATCGGCTCGATCGACGGGCTGCGGGCGCCGTCCGTCGAGAACTACAGCTACAGCGCCAGCAAGGCGGCCGTGCACATGCTGACCCGCCATCTCGCCAAGCGCCTCGCCGGCGAGCAGATCACGGTCAATGCGATCGCGCCGGGACCGTTCGAGAGCAAGATGATGGCCTTCGCGCTGGAGGACCCCGAGTCGCGGCGAGCGGTCGAGCAGAGTGTGCCGCTCGGACGCATCGGGCGCCCCGACGACGTGGCCGGGCTGACGCTGTTCCTCGCCTCGCGGGCGGGCGCCTACATGACGGGCACGGTGATCCCCCTCGACGGGGGCATCACCGGGTGCGGGCCGACCTGACGCCGTCGGTTAGCATCGGGCCAGTTCCATCGTCGAGATCGGGGCCACAACGTGGGCGTTGGACACAGGCATAGGCGAAAGGTCGTGTCGCTGATCGCGGTGGCCTCCCTGGCCAGCGGGATCGGCGTCGCCGCCTACGCGACCGGCCTGCTGGAGCGCAGCGAACTGCAGACGATCGACGCGCGCTTCTCGATACGCGGAGCTCGCCGGCCATCGCCGGATGTGCTGTTCGTGCGGATCGACCCGGCCACCTTCCAGACGCTGAGGCACAACTTCCCCTTCCCCCGCAGCTGGGAGGCGAAAGTGATCGATCACCTCCGCGAAGCTGGTGCCCGCACGATCGCCCTCGACATCGACTTCTCCCATCCGACCGAAGAATCCCAGGACATCGCGCTGTTCGAAGCCCTCTCCAGGGCGCACGGGAAAACCGTCCTGGCCGCGACCGAAGTGGGTGCGGACGGATACACCGAAGTCCTGGGCGGCGCGCAGAACCTGAGGGCGGCCGGGGCACGCGTGGGAGAGGACCACTTCGTCGTCGACACCGATGGCGCGGTCAGGCGCTTCGCCCGCTCCCACAACGGGCTCGGCAGCTTCGCGGTCGTGGCCGCCGAAGTGTTCACCGGACGCCGTGTCCAGCCCTCGCTGTTCACGCACGGGACGCTTCCGATCGACTACGCCGGGCCGGCGGAATCCTTCGACTCGATCTCCTTCGCACAGGTGATGAAAGGAGACATCCCGGCCGGCCTTGCTCGAGGCAGGCTCGTGATCGTCGGCGCCTCCGCCCCGATCCTCCAGGACCTCCACCCGACGCCCTTCAGCGAAGTGATGCCGGGGCCGGAAGTCTGGGCCAACTCCACGGCGACGCTGCTGGAAGGCGTCCCGCTGCGCGACGCCTCCGGCCTGGTCAACGTGCTGCTGATCCTGCTGCTCGGCGTGACGGTGCCGCTGGGAAGCCTGCGGGTGCGCCGCTGGCGCTCGATGCTCGACGCGGGCGCGCTGGCGATCGTCTTCACGATCGCGACGCAGCTCGCCTTCGACAACGGGCGGATCATCACGTTCATCTACCCGCTGCTCGCGCTCGCCCTGGGGACGCTGGGCACGCTGGCGGTGCTCTACGTAGGAGAGGCGATCGAGCGCGAACGCACCCGGGACGTCTTCTCCCGGTTCGTCCCCGGCGAGGTCGTCGACCAGGTGCTGGCAAGCGCCGACGACAACCTGCGCCTGGGCGGTGTCGAACGTGACTGCACCGTGCTGTTCTCCGACCTGCGCGGTTTCACCAGCTTCTCCGAGACACAGCCGGCGGCGCGCGTGATCGAAGTCGTCAACCACTACCTCAACGAGATGACCGAGGCGATCCTCGATGCCGGAGGGACACTGATCGCCTACATGGGGGACGGGATCATGGCGGTGTTCGGCGCGCCCCTGGAGCAGGAGGACCACGCCGACCGTGCCGTCCGCGCGGCCGGCGAGATGATCGGGCCGCGCCTGGATCGCTTCAACGGCTGGCTCGCCGAGCAGGGCTTCGGGCGAAGCTTCGAAATGGGCGTCGGGCTGAACAGCGGGCCGGTGATGGCGGGCAACGTCGGCTCGGAGCAGCGGGTCGAGTACACGGCGATCGGTGACACCACGAACACGGCGTCGCGGTTGGAGGGCATGACCAAGAACAGCGAGGCGATGCTGTTCATCTCCGAGACGACCCGCCAGCGGATGCGAAGCGGCCGCGAGCGCCTCGTCCGCGTCGGCGACGTCGAGATCCGGGGGCGGATCGCCAAGCTCGAGGTGTGGACGATCGGCCCCGTGGCGGGCCTGCCCGACGATCGTGAGGCCGAGACTCCGCTGGCCACGGCGCCCGAGCCGTCGCCATGACGCCCGGCCGCGCGGCCCCCGCTTTGGATAGGCTGGGCCTCGCTGAGGCTCGATGCGCCGTTCCAGCCCAATCCCCCTGCTGTCATGGATCCCCTCCGAGGCCGTCGAGCGCCGCGCGCGCTCCTTGCAGGCCCGCGGGGGGCAGACTCGCGCGCCCGCTCCGCGCGCGGTCCTGAGCGAGCTCTCACCGGCACACCGTCGGGAGGATCACGAGCGAAGCGCCCGGAGCTGAGGGCGGAGTGCGAATAGACCTCTGCGGCGTGCGTGGCTCCACGCCCGCGCCCGGCCCGGACTTCGAGCGCTACGGCGGTCACACCACCTGCGTGGCGCTGAGCCCCGAGTCCAGCGAGACGCCGACGCTGATCCTCGACGCGGGCACCGGCCTGCGCGTCGTGGGCGAGCTGCTCGGGGAGCAGCCATTCCTCGGCACGATCCTGCTGACCCATCTGCACTGGGACCACACGCAGGGCCTGCCCTTCTTCAAGGCGGGCGACCGGCCCGACAGCAGGGTGGCGCTCATCCTCCCCGAGCAACAGAACGGCAAGGGTCCCGTCGAGGTCCTGAGCCGCGCGATGTCCCCGCCCTTCTTCCCGATCGGCCCCGACGATCTGCGGGGCTCGTGGAGCTTCAGCGAGATGGCCCCCGGCGCCTCCCAGCTGGGTGGCTTCGAGGTGCTCGCCCGCGAGATACCCCACAAGGGCGGCCGCACGTTCGGCTACCGAATCAGCGACGGGCGCTCAACCATCACGTTCATGCCCGACCATTGCCCCTGGGCGCTCGGCCCGGGTCCTGACGGCTACGGCGAGTATCACGACGCTGCCCTCGCCCTGGCTCGCGACAGCGACCTGCTGATCCACGACGCGCAGCTGCTGCGCGAGGAGCTGAGCGCCGAAGCGATGACCGGACACTCCTGTGGCGAGTACGCCGTCGAGCTGGCGCGCCGCGCCGGAGCACGGGCGGTGCTGCTGTTCCACCACCGGCCCGACCGCACCGACGCCGCCCTGGAGGAGCTGACCGGCCGCTTCGAGGGCGAGGAGCCTCCCGTCACCCTCGCCCGCCAGGGCGCCACGCTGCGGTTGTGAGCGCTGCCGCGGCGCGGCCTGCGGGGGGGCTCGACGCCGTCGTCGTCGGCTCCGGCCCGAACGGGCTGTCGGCCGCGTTGACGCTCGCCCGCGCCGGGCTGCGGGTCGAGGTCATCGAGGGGGCATCCACGCCGGGCGGCGGCGCTCGCACCGAGGAGCTGACCCTTCCCGGCTTCGCCCATGACGTGTGCTCGGCGGTGCACCCGCTGCTGGCCGCGTCGCCCTTCTTCCTCGAGGCACGGCTTCCCGGAATCAGGTTGCTGACGCCGCGTGTCGCCTTCGCGCATCCGCTCGAGGGCTCGCGCGCGGCATTCCTGTCCGGATCGGTCGGTGAGACGGCAGCAAGCCTGGGCGATGACGGGGGCGCCTACGGCCGGCTGCTCGGTCCGCTGGTGGACCGCTGGTGCGAGATCGTTCCCGCGCTGCTCGGCCCGCTGCTCGCCCCACCACCTGACCCGCTCGGGATGGCCCGCTTCGGAGTGCGCGGGCTGTGGCCGGCCAGCGCTCTGGTCCGCCGTTTCCGCACACCCGAGGCGCGCGCGCTGCTGGCCGGGCTCGCCGCCCACTCGATGCGTCCGCTGCAGGCGCCCGCAACGGGCGCCTTCGCCCTGCTGCTGGGCATGCTCGCCCACGCCGTCGGCTGGCCGGTCGTCGAGGGCGGCAGCGCTCGCATCACCCAGGCGCTGCTCGACGAGCTCGAGCGCGCCGGTGGCAGCCTGCGGACGGGACGCTGGGTCGGCGACCTCGACCAGCTGCCCTCGGCCCGGGCGACGCTGCTCGACCTGACCCCGCGGCAGCTGCTCGACCTGGCCGGCGGGCGCCTTCCCTCCCGCTACGCCGCCGCGCTGCGCCGCTACCGCTACGGCCCCGGGATCTGCAAGGTCGACTGGGCGCTGTCGGGTCCGGTGCCGTGGAGCGCGCAGGCATGCCGCGAAACGCCGACGATCCATCTTGGAGGCACGTTCGAGGAGATCGCTCGAGGCGAGGCCGAAGTCGCCCGTGGCCGTCACCCGGAAAGACCGTTCTGCATCGCCGTGCAGCCCTGCCTGCTCGACCCCGGCCGGGCGCCGCAGGGACAGCAGACCTTCTACGCCTACTGCCACGTGCCGTCCGGCTCGACCGTCGACATGGCCGAGCGGATCGAGGCCCAGCTCGAGCGCTTCGCGCCCGGCTTCCGCGAGCTCGTGCTGGCCCGCGCCAGCGTCACGGCAGCCGAGAGCGAGCGACTGAACCCCAACCACGTGGGCGGCGACATCAACGCCGGCGCCGCGACGCTGCGCCAGACCGTGTTCCGCCCGACGCTCTCGGCACATCCCTACAGGACTCCGCTGCCCGGCCTCTTCCTGTGCTCCGCCTCGACTCCGCCCGGCGGTGGAGTCCACGGCATGTGCGGGGTGGGCGCAGCCCGTGCTGCCCTGCGCTCGCGGCTCGCCGGCTGAGCTGCCGTGCCTGTGCAAACATCGGGGCGTGCGCAGCGTGAACGCCCTGAGCGATGAGTGCGCCTTCGAGCCCGACGCGCCTGCGGGCTACCGGGCTCGCGCCACACACATCACCAGGGCCCTGGACGCCCAGGACCTGGCCGTGAAGGTGTTCGAGCTGCCGCCCGGGGAGAGCGTGTGCCCGTACCACTACGAGTACGAGGAGGAGTGGCTGCTGGTGCTGGAGGGCTCGATCGTGCTGCGTACTCCGGAGGGCGAGCAGACACTGCAGCGAGGTGAGATCGTCGCCTTCCCGGTCGGCCCAAGGGGAGCCCACA
>JBKQOO010000138.1:0-12111 GCA_052145475.1 Solirubrobacteraceae bacterium | reverse complement strand
GACAGCGCGTCCATCGAGCGCAGCAGCGGGATCTTCTGGTCCAGGGCCTCTCCGGTCCAGGAGGTGAAGGCGGTCGGGATGCACAGCAGCGCGCCGTTGGGGTTCTCGAGGATGAAGGCCGGCGAGGTCGGGTCCCAGGCGGTGTAGCCGCGGGCCTCGAAGGTCGCCCTGATGCCACCGGTCGGGAACGACGAGGCGTCGGGCTCGCCCTGGATCAGCTCCTTGCCGGAGAACTCCGCGATCGCGGTGCCGTCGCCGATCGGGGCGTAGAACGAGTCGTGCTTCTCCGCCGTGGCACCGGTCAGCGGCTGGAACCAGTGGGTGTAGTGGGTCGCGCCCTTCTCCATCGCCCATTCCTTCATGGCCTGGGCGACCGAGTCGGCCAGCGTCGTGTCCAGCGCCTCACCCCGGGCGAGCGTGCGATGCAGCGCCTTGTAGACGTGCTTGGGCAGCCGACTGCGTTGCACGGCGGGCGAGAAGACGTTCGCTCCGAAGACCTGGTTGTCGGCGATGGTCAGGTCTGGCGAGCCGAGTGCGGCTCCGTTGGCGCTCCACTGGGCGGCGGTGACGTTCTGCTGGCGGGTCCTGGGCATGAGTTGGGTCGAATCCCTCCTGGAGAAAAGGTCGCTTGCACGGGCGCCGTCGAGGGCGGGGCCGCCGTCAATCGTAATGAGAACACCTGGGAAAAGGATCACCGGATGGCGAAATCGGGGAGCCGGATTCTTGGACACCCGGCCAAACCCGGGCCGGGTCTAGGGCGAGGCGGGGTAGGCGCCTTCCACGACCTTGCCCGTCGCGGGGTCGACGTGGGTCGGGGGCGGTTGGCCGGCGATGTGCACGAGGAACGCGCCCGTCGCCGGTGCGCCCGAGGCGAAGCTCGCCGTGGCCTTGCCCGCCAGGCCGGCGGCGAAGCGGTAGTGGACGACGTGCAGGCCGCCCTTCACGGGCACGACGTGCCACGCGAACACACGCGTGCGCCCGGGGGCCAGCGGACCCAGCGCCCAGGTGTTCACGTAGTTGGTCTGGCCGCTGCCGGGCGTGCTGACTTCCTCGCTCTGCACCGGCGGCTTGGCGATCGTGCCGGGGCCCCGTTCGATCACCCAGACGGGCCGCTTGTTGGCGGCCAGTTCGGGATAGTTGGAGGTGTAGTTGAAGGAGTCGACCGTGACGGCCAGGTTCGGGATCGTCTGCAGGCTGGTGTTGCGCACCGCCAGCACCATCAGCTCGTGCCGCGCGATCGACTGCAGCGCCGGGAAGCTGGCATGGACGACCCGCACACGGAAGTTGGCGGCCGGTTCGGAGGCGTCCTGGCGCGTGCCGCCGCCGCACCCGGCGAGCGCCAGGGCGCCGCCGAGCAGGATCGGCAGGGCGCGGCGGGGGAGCGATGGGGCGAGCGCGACGCGGCTGGGGCGCCCGGGTGCCGAGAAGACTCTCCCTCTCCCCCTCACGATCGCGCCACGATACCAGCGGGCGTGACGCGCGGCCGCCGCTCGGCGGCCCGCGGCGAGCCCGTCTCGGGCCGTTCTGACGGCGCAGCCGGAGGGTGCATCCCTTAGAGTTAGCCCGACCACCGATTGCGACCCGAGGGAGGGCCAGGCAGAGATGGTGCGCAGCGTTGCCGAGCGGGCGTTCGTTCCCGCCAGGCACTTGCTCGAGGAATTCGGGGACATGATGATCCTGACGGGGAAGACCATCTGGTCTGCCCTGCGCCCGCCCTACCCGTACGGCGGCGAGTTCGTCTCCCAGTTCCTGTTCGCGCTGCGGCTGTGCTGGTTCCCGCTGCTGATCTCGACGGTGTGCATCTGCTACGCCGCCCCGGGGCTGCAGGCGGCCAACTTCCTGACGATCTTCGGCGCGCTGGATCGCCTGGGCGGCTTCTTCGTGCTCGGTGCTGTCCGCGAGATCGGTCCCAGCGTCACGGCGATCGTGGTGGCCGGGGTCGCCGGCACGGCGATCACGGCCGACCTGGGCGCGCGCAAGGTCCGCGAGGAGCTCGACGCGCTGCAGGTCCTCGGCGTCGACCCGGTCAAGAACCTGGTCGTCCCGCGCTTCCTGGCGCTGATGCTGGTGACGGGGCTGTTCGACATCTACGCGCTGCTGTTCGGGATCTTCGGCGGGATCATCGCCGAGCTCGTCAACGGCCAGCCGCTGGGGCCGTTCTGGGCGACGCTGTTCGCGAACGCCTCGACGACCGACCTGTGGGGCTCGGTCCTGAAGACGACGATCTACGGCGCGATCATCGCGATCGTCTGCTGTTACAAGGGCATGGCCGCCTCGGGCGGCGCCGAGGGCGTCGGCCGCGCCGTCAACGAGGCCGTCGTGCTCGCCTTCACCGCGATCTTCTCCTTCGACTACGTCTTCACGCAGACGCTGCTGGCCACGCACCCGCAGATCCTGGTGATCATGTGAGCCCTGGACGGCCGATGACCTTCGCCCAGCCGCGACCTCGGTCGCTCGCGTGCGAAGCACGCCACGCTCCCTGCGTCCTTGCTGGACTCGATCCTCGACCGCCCAGGGGGGCGAAGGGGAGAATCGAGCGGTGAACGAACTACTTGCGATGCCGCGCGAATGGCTGGCGGCGACCGGCGAAATCGGCCGCTTCACCGGGACGATCGTCCGCGACGTCTACGGGCTGCGGGTGTTCCGCTTCTTCGGCGAGTCGCTGCGCCAGTGCGGGATCCTGATCGTCGGCTCGACGACGATCATCTGGACGCTGATGTTCATCCTCGGCCTGCAGTGCGGGATCGAGGGCGCCTACTTCACCGCCGCGCAGGGCGCGCCCGCCTACTCGGGCGTGTTCACCGCCTGGTGCGACCTGCGCGAGATCACCCCTTACGCGTTCGGCTACATGATGTCGGCCAAGGTCGGCACGGGCATCGTGGCGGAGCTGGGGGCGATGCGGATCTCAGACGAGATCGACGCGCTCGAGGTGATGGGCATCAACTCGATGACCTTCCTCTGCGCGACGCGCCTGTTGGCCTCCTGGCTGGTGCTGCCCTTCATGTACATGGCGGGCATCGGAGCGGCCTTCCTGGCCTCCTACATAGCCGTGGTCGATCAGATCGGCTACGTCTCCTCAGGGGGCTACTTCCTGATCTTCTGGCAGTTCCAGAACCCGCCCGACTTCTTATACAGCTTGATAAAGGCCATGTTCATGGCGACGGCGATCGTTCTGGTCGCCTGCTATTACGGGTACAACGCCAGTGGCGGCCCCGTCGGGGTCGGCAAGGCAACTGCAAAGTCGATGGTGCTGAACTTGGTCCTGGTGCATGTGATCGGAATGCTGGGAACCCAGATCTTCTGGGGCGCCAACCCCAGGGCGCCGATCGGCGGTTGAGCTGATGGCCATACAGCCGCGAGGCCCACACGGCGTCCAGCCGGACGGGGAGCCCTACGAGGAGACCGTGAGCGAGACGACCGGCTCCGAGGCGGAGCTCGCTCCGGCCGAGCCGGACCGGCAGCAGCGTCGCGACGAAGCGCGCCTAGCCCGCCAGCGGGAACACGAGGCGGACGAGTTCCAGTACCACAGCGGCGAGGTGCGACCGACGGGCGAGCGGGACGCGATCGAGTTCATCGACGTGCACAAGTCCTTCGGGAGCAACCACGTGCTGCGGGGGCTGAACATGGGTCTGCCGGAGAACAAGATCTCGATGATCATCGGCCCCTCGGGCACGGGCAAGTCGGTCTGCATCAAGCACATCGTCGGGCTGCTCTATCCCGACCAGGGCGACGTGATCGTGCACGGCCACTCGATCCCCAGCCTGCCCGACGCGGAGCTGTTCGAGCTGCGCAAGCAGTTCGGCGTGCTGTTCCAGGACGGCGCCCTGTTCGGCTCGCTGAACCTCTACGACAACGTCGCCTTCCCGCTGCGCCAGCACACCGAGAAGGGCGAGGAGGAGATCGCCGAGATCGTCAACCGCCGCCTCAAGGAGGTCGGCCTGGGCAATGCCAACGAGAAGATGCCCAGCGAGCTCTCGGGCGGCATGCGCAAGCGCGCCGGCTTCGCCCGAGCGCTGGTGATGGAACCGGACATCGTGCTGTTCGACGAGCCCGACTCGGGCCTGGACCCGGTGCGCACCGCGCTGCTGTGCGAGCTGATCAAGGAAGTCCACGCCGAGAACGGCGGCTGCTACGTGGTGATCACGCACGACATCATGAGCGCAAGGAGGGTCGCCGAGCACATCTCGGTGCTGTGGAAGGGCCGGATCGTGGAGACCGGTCCCGCCCAGGAGCTGTTCGCCTCGGAAAACCCGTTCGTGAGGCAGTTCCTCGCGGGCGAATCGGTCGGACCGCTCGGCATGGAGTAGCCGCGGCGGCGCCCCGCGTCCCGGCTGACTCCAACCCCTCTTCGCGATGACCAGCGCCCGGCTGCTCCGCAACCTCGTCGGCGGGGCCGCAAGGCGCCCCGGGCTCGTGCTGGCCGTGGCGGCCGCGCTGGGCATCGCCGCCGCCGTGTTCGCGTTGCGGCTGCAGCCGACCGCAGCGACCAGCAGCTTCGTCTCCTCCTCCAGCACGCCCTACCGGGGGACGCAGACGTTCTACAGGAACTTCGGCGAAGAGCCCGTCGAGGTGCTGGCGCGGGGCGACCTGCAGCAGATCCTGCTCAGCTCCGACCTCGAGCGGCTGGTCGGGCTGGAGGGCTGCCTGTCGGGCAAGGTCCCCGTCGCCGCGCTGAGCGCGGAGGGCGGGTCGGGCGGGCCGTGCGGCCAGCTGGCCCGACTTGGCACGGTCAAGGTCGTGTTCGGCCCGGGCACCTTCCTCAACGAGGCGACCGCCCAGATCGACGAACAGCTGACGCTGCTGAGCACGCGCGCCAACGCCAAGGGCGCTGAAGCGGAACACACGATCTACGCGGCCGCGCTGGCCCGCGGGCGCTCCCGCTCGGAAGCCCGCGCGCTGGGCCAGGAAGCGCGCAAGGTCACGATCGCGGGCTACCGCTCCAGCCTGATCTCGCTGGCTCTCGAATACGGGCTGACCGCGCCGCCGACGCTGCAGAGCAAGGAATTCATCTCGGACGTCGTATTCGACTCCTCGAAGCCCGCCGGCACGCCCAAGCAGCGCTTCGCCTACCTGTTTCCCAATCGCGAAACCGCGCTGATCTCGGTGCGGATGCGGCCGGGCCTCTCCCAGCAGCAGCGAAACCGCACGATCGCGCTGATCAGGGACGCGGTGAAGATGCCGCAGTGGCAGCTGACCCACGGCAGCGGCGGCTACCTGGTGACGGGCGAGCCGGTGATCGTCTCCGACCTCACCAAATCGATCACCAGCTCGATCGAGCTGCTGCTGATCGCCGTGCTGATCGTGATGGCAGGCACGCTCGGGCTGATCTTCCTGGGCCGCCCGCGGCTGCTGCCGCTGGCTCTGGCCGTACTCGGGGCGGCTTTGACGTTCGGCGCGCTTTCGGCGGTCGGCGCCTCGCTGACGGTCGCCTCGATCGCCGTGCTGCCCGTCCTGATCGGCCTGGCGGTCGACTATGCGATCCAGTTCCAGTCCCGGGTCGGCGAGGAGCTCGAGCAGGCGCCGCCGGGAGCGGACCGCTCGGCGCGCCGGGCCGCGATCGAGCGCGCCGCGACGGTGGGCGCGCCGACGATCGCCACCGCCGCCGCGGCCAGTGCCGCTGCGATGCTGGTGCTGCTGCTCTCGCCCGTGCCGATGGTCCAGGGCTTCGGCCTGCTGCTGGTGGCCGGCGTGGCGATCTCGCTGCTGTGCGCCCTGACGGCGGGCGCGGCAGCGCTGTCGCTGACACCCACCCGCCCCGGACCGAGAGCCGCACGCCTCGCCTCGAGCCGTCTGGCCGCGGCATGGCGTGGCGCCGGTGAGCTGTTGCGCGAGAACGCTCTGACCCGGGCCGTGCGGGGCTTCGCGCTGGGAACCGCGATGCGCAGGCCCGAGCGGGTGCTGCTCATCGGGCTGGCCCTCGCCGCGCTGGGCTGGGGCCTGGACACGCAGACGAAGGTCGAGACCGACATCACCAAGCTGGTGCCGCAGAACCTCAGCTCTCTGCAGGCGCTGAACACGCTCGAGCGCACCACCGGGGTGGGCGGCGAAGTGGCCGTCCTGGTCTCGGGGCGCAACCTGGCCAGCCCGGCCACGATCGAATGGATGACCGCCTACCAGAGCCGCGTGCTGGCGCGCTTCGGCTACAGCGAGGCGAGCGGCTGCGGCAGCGCGCGTCTGTGTCCCGCCTTCTCGCTGCCCGACCTGTTCCAGAGCCAGGCCGCACCGGGCCGGCCCGCGCCGAGGCTGACGGCGGCGTCGATCGCGGGCCTGCTCGCCGCGATCCCGCCCTACTTCTCCCAGGACGTGATCACACCGAACCGGCGGGTCGCGACACTGTCCTTCGGCATCCGCCTGATGAGCCTCGAAGCGCAGCAGCGGCTGATCGAACAGATGCGCGCCGACCTGCACCCGCCGGCGGGTGTGAGCGCACAGCTGGTCGGGCTGCCCGTGCTGGCCGCCCAGTCCGGCTCGCAGGTCGCCGACCCGTGGCGGCGCCTCGAGACCCTGCTGGTGGGCCTGGCCGCCGTCGCGCTGGTGCTGCTGGCGGCCTTCCGCGGCGACGGCCGCCGCGCGCTGGTGCCGCTTGCGCCGATCGCGCTGGCCACGGGCTGGTCGGCCCTGATCCTGTTCTTGCTGCGGATCCCCCTCAACCCGATGTCGGTCACGCTGGGCGCCCTCGTGATCGCGATCTCGACCGAGTTCAGCGTGCTGCTGTCCGAGCGCCACCGGCAGGAGCGCCTGGCCGGCTACGACACGGTCGAGGCCCTGCGCCGCAGCTACCGGCGCACGGGCGCCGCCGTGGCCGCGTCGGGCGTCACCGCGATCGCCGGCTTCGGCGTGCTGATCCTCTCCGACATCAGGATGCTGCGCGACTTCGGGCTCGTGACGCTGATCGACCTGACCGTCTCGCTGTTGGGCGTGCTCGTGGCCCTGCCCGCCGCGCTGGTCCTGGCCGAGCGTCCCAGCGAGCGCTCGACGCGGTTCCGGTTCCGCCTGGCCGCGCGCGCCAGGCCGTCGGCCCGCCGGGCCGGCTCGGGCCATGGACCGGCCTGACCCGGACGAGCCGGCGCGGGCCGGCGCAGACGGGCCCGCGCGCGAGGCGGGCGGGACGACCCCGGCCGAGCCGCCGCGCTACGGGCGCTACGTCGTCCTGCTGGTGCTGCTGATCCTCGTGCTGATCACGATCAACACGATCGCGACCAAGCCGAACGGCGACGCGGGCGTCGCGCCGGGGCAGAGCCTGCCCCCGTTCGCCGTACCGCTCGCGCTGAGCAATCTCGAAGGCGACGCGAACGTCGCCACGCCGGGCAACCTGGGCGGGGCGGGCAAGGTTCCGGCCTGCACGGTGCGCGGCCCGCGGGTCCTGAACATCTGCCAGCTCTACGAACAGGGACCGGTCGTGCTGGTGCTGTTCGTCGACGGCGGATCATGCACCGACGTGCTGGGCGACGTGCAATCCCTGCTCGGCTCGTTCCCGACCGTCCGCTTCGCAGCCGTGGCGATCAAGGGCGAACGGGACGCGGTGCGCAGGCTGATCGGAAAGCTCCACCTGACCTATCCGGTCGGGCTGGACAGGGACGGCGCGCTGGCGGCCCTCTACAAACTCGCCACCTGCCCCCAGATCAGCTTCGCGCTGCGGGGCGGCGTGGTCCAGAGCAAGGCGCTGCTGAGCACGCCCTCGCCCGCCGTGCTGCGCGCGCGCGTGGCCGAACTGGTGGCCGCCCAGGCGAGGACGGCGGCAGGATGAGCGACGCCGGTCCCGTCACGCCGGCGGCGGGCTGGCGCGCGCCGGAGATCGAGCGGGAGCTGCCCGGGCTGCGGCTGCTGGAGGCCGAGGTGCGGGTCGGCCGCGCCGCTCCGCTGACGGGCGACTCCCCGCCCGACGTGGAGGCGCGCCTGCGCGAACTGTCCAGCCGCATGCGGGGCGCCCGCGCGATCGGCATACGCCGCGAGCCCGTCCCGGCGGCCTACCGTGTCTTCTTCCGGCAGGTCGGCATGGACCCCGACGTCGATCGCACCCCGATCGAGGCGGCGGTGCTCGAGCGGATGCTGCGCGGCGGCTTCCTCAGCGGCGGGCTGCTCGAGGATGTGCTGCTGATCGCGCTGCTCGACACGGGCGTCCCGGTCTGGGCGCTCGATGCCGAGCGCGTCGACGGATCGCTCGGGATCCGTGCGACCCGGGCGGGGGAGCGCCTGGGCCGCTCGCCCCAGCCGCCGCCGCTTGCCGAGGGACGCCTCGTCGTGGCCGACTCGACCGCACCGCTGGCGGTGCTGTTCGGCGACCGCGCCCCCGGTCACGTTCCGCGCGCGGGGACCGAGCGGTTGACGCTGTTCGCGGTCCAGGTCCCAGGCGTGCCGGCGCTGTACGCCGAAGAGGCGCTGTGGAGCGCCTCGAGCGCCCTTCTGGCGAGCTGATCGGCCCCCGGCAACCTGCGCGCGGCGCCTGGAGGCGCTGGTAAGATCGAAGCTCGAACGGCCTGCTTAGGAGAGGGACTTGGTCGAGCGCAGCCAGCAAGTAGCCGATCGCGACGAGTCGCCCGCGACGACGGGTTCCGCGCTCGGGGCACCGACCACCGGGTACGACCAGCTGGCCGATGCCGAGCGGGCTGCACGCGCCTCGCTGCGCGGGCAGATCGCCAAGCTCGAGTGCGAGCTCTCCGTGATCGTCGCGGAGCGCTTTCCCTTCATCGCGGCCCCGCGCTCGGTCACCGGCACCTCCTCGGGGCCCTGCCTGCCCGGGCTGGGCGAGCTGGAGCGCTCACGGGACCACCTGGCGGGCCGCCTGCAGGACCTGCGCGCGGTGGCCGCGCGGCGCAGCTCGCACGAGCAGGGAGCGCGCGAGCTGCTGGAGCGGATGAAACTCGAACCGGGCCGCTACAAGTACTACCGCGTGCCCGTCCGCGACCTGGGACAGACGGGCTGCGGCGTGTACGAGGTGCGGCCCCGGCTCGGCCTGATCGGCATGCTGGCCGGCTGGTGGCAGGTCAAGCTCTCGTCAGGCTGTCCGTTACCCAGGGGGTCGCGTTCCACGCGCGACCCCGCTGCGAAGAGGTGAGCATCGCCGCCAGGGTGCGGCGCTGACGGTCGGTCATCGATCCGATCGTCTTCTTCTCCGACATGGGGACCTGCGAAAGGAACTTCCGGCAGCGGGTATGGCCCCAGCGCCGCTGGCTCAGCAGCAGGTCTCCGATCGCCATGCTCTCGGCCTCCCAGGGGCAGTCGAGGATCACCTCCGCCACACCGGTCTCTCCGATCGCCACCCTCCGCTTCAGCTCGGCGCGGGCAAGGCGAACCTGGTTGGCGCGTTCGAGGGCGCGCATGTACTGCGGACCGGGACCGGCAGGGGCAACCGTCGCTGTCGCGTTCATTCTGGGCATCTCCCCGCTGCCACCGCGAGGCTCTGCGGCAGCAGCATGCTTGCTCGATTTTGGACGTGTGGACGCGCCCTCTATGACCGCACAGGAACGACCAGCTGCCGGGCACGGCGGGCCCGACGCGATCACCCCTCCAGCTGACTTTCACACCCCGGGGACGTACCCCGAACGGTCGTACAGAGCGCATGTGGAAGCTAGTGAGGACGGGGTTCCCGGTCAACAGGCCCCTACCCTGTTCGTGCGCTAGAAGCGGGCTTTTTCGTCGCCGCCCGGACTTGTGAAGAAATGGACAAGTGCGTGGCGGACCGGTGCGTCGAAATGGACAACCGCGTCGGCCCTGCGGCCCTGCTCAGGAGGGGCGAGGCCCCGGCAGCGGCCCGTGCTCGGCCTCGAAGTCGAGCTTGACATGGGCGAAGATCTCCAGCGCGCCGTCGATCGTCGCGGCGTCGTGGGTGGCCATCACGCTGGTCCGCAGCAGCGCCCCGCCGGGCGGCACGGCCGGGTGCAGCGCGGTGTTGACGAACACGCCGGAGTCGTACAGGGCCTTCCACAGCAGGGCCGCCTTCCAGTCGTCGCCGACCAGCACCGGGACGACCGGCGTCACGATGCTGAGCTCCGGCGCCGTTCCGCTCACCCCAGGCGCGTGCAGCTGGACGGCCGCCTCGGCCGAGAGCGACTGGGGCGCTACGACCGCGAAGCCCAGGTCGTGCAGCCCGTCGCGCAGCCGCTGCGCGTTGCCGAGCACCCGCTCCAAGAGCGGCGGCCCGTCGGGCGAGCGCAGCACGCGCAGCGCCGCCAGCGCCGCGCCGACGGCGGCCGGCACGGCCGAGGCGGTGAACAGGAAGGCGCGCGAGTGGATCCGCAGGTAGTCGATCACCTCCTCCGAGCCGGCGACGAAACCGCCGCAGGAGGCGAGCGACTTCGAGAACGTGCCCATCCGCAGGTCGACCCGGTCGGCGACCCCCAGCAGTTCGCTGGCTCCCGCCCCGCGGCTGCCCAGCACCCCTGCGCCGTGCGCCTCGTCGACCATCAGCCGCGCCCCGTAGCCCCCGCACAGCTCGGCGATCTCGTGCAGCGGCGCGATGTCGCCCTCCATCGAGAAGACGCCGTCGACCACGACCAGCACGCCGCCGCCGTCGCTCTGGGCGCGCTCGAGCATCTTCTCGAGCTTCTCCAGGCGGTTGTGGCGGAACGGGCGCAGCTTGGCCCGCGAGAGCAGGCAGCCGTCGAGGATCGAGGCGTGGTCGGCCGAGTCGACGATCACGGTGTCGCCCGGGCCGAGCAGCGTCCCCAGCGTGCCGATATTGGCCTGGTGGCCGGTGCTGAACACGATCGCGGCCTCGGTCTCCATCCATTCCGCGATCTCGCGCTCGAGCTCCAGGTGCAGCGGGATCGTCCCGTTCAGCAGGCGCGAGCCGGTCAGGCCCGTGCCGTACCGATGCAGCGCGTCCTCGGCTCCCTTCATCACGCGCTCGTCGCCGGTCAGCCCGAGGTAGTTGTTCGAGCCGAGCATGATCCGCTGCGCGCCCTCCATCTCGACGACGGGCATCGCGGGTGAGTCGAGCACGTGGAAGTAGGGGAGGATGTCGGCCTCGCGAGCCGCCCGCAGCAGCTCCTCGCGATCGTGACCCCGGACCTTGGCGAAGACATCGATCGAAGTGGGCATATAGGGTGCCTCCGCGGTGAGCGTCGAGGTGACAGCGGTGTCGGGCGGTCGAGACCTGAAAGCGTTCATCGACCTTCCCTTTCGCCTGCATGCTAACCACCCGGTCTGGGTGCCACCGCTGAAGCTGGAGCGGCGCGTGTTCCTCACCCGCCGCCTGAACGCCTTCTTCTCGCACGGGGAGGCGGAGTACTTCCTGGCCCGCCGCGACGGGCGCGTGGTGGGGCGCATCACGGCCCAGATCAACCACGCTTTCAACGACCAGCAGGGCAAGCGCTGGGGCTGGTTCGGGTTCCTCGAGCTCGAGGACGACCCCGAGGTGGCGCAGGCACTGCTGAGCGCCGCGGCCGACTGGCTGCGACCGCGCAACTGCGAGCGCATGGTCGGCCCCGCCGACTTCTCGATGAACGACGAGAGCGGCGTCCTGATCGAGGGCTTCGACCTGGCTCCGATGATCCGCCAGCCCTGGCACCCGCCCTACTACCAGCAGCTGATGGAGGGGGCCGGGATGACCAAGGCGATGGACCTCCTGATGTGGAACCTCGAGGTCTCCGACCGGGAGAAGGTCCTGCCCGTGATCTTCGAGCTGGCCGAGAAGGTCCGCAGCGAGCATGCGATCCTCGTGCGGCCGATGCGCCGCAGGCAGCTGCGCAAGGACATGGACTCGTTCGCCGAGGTCTACAACGCCGCATGGGCGGACAACTGGGATTTCGTCCCGTACTCCAAGAAGGACCTCGACGCGCTGGCCCAGGAGATGCAGCTCGTCTTCGACAAGCACTGGGCGTTCATCGCCGAAAAAGAAGACACCGGCGAGGTCGTGGGGATGGCGATGAGCTTCCCCGACATCAACCAGGTGCTGGCGCAGATGAACGGGCGCCTGCTGCCGTTGGGATGGTGGCGCTTCCTGACCAAGGGCCGGCGCACCGACCGTGTCCGCGTCGGCTTCCTCGGGGTCAAGCCGGAGCACCAGCACACGGGCGTCGCGGCCAAGCTGTACGTCGAACACTACAACGCCGCCGCCGTGCGCCCCCAGACCGGCGGCGAGATGGGCTGGATCCTCGAGACGAACATCGC
>JBKQOO010000137.1:0-7799 GCA_052145475.1 Solirubrobacteraceae bacterium | reverse complement strand
CGGATATCCGAGGCGGCGACCGGCGTCGGCGAGCAGATGGCCGACGTCGGCCTGGCCATGCAGCGGGCGGTGGACAAGACCGAAAACATGCGCGCCCGTGCCGACGCCGTGCAGGAGCTGGAAGCGGCCGGGACGTTCGACGACGTCACCCAGCTCGGTCAGGGCGAAGACGACATCGACCGGCAGCTCAAGGAGCTCACCAGCCAACCTGCCGTCGACGACGAGCTGGCCAAGATGAAGAACGAACTCGGGTCGGGCGCAGCGGCGGACGCCGCGGCCGCCCAGATCTCCTCGGGCGAGGGAGCGCCCACCGGCGAGAGCGGCCAGGCATGATCGTCCGCATCTCCGGCGAGGACCAGTTCGTCCTCGCCGACTCCGAGTCCGAATACCTGAACCAGCTCGAGAGCGCCGTCGTCGAGGCGGTCGAAGCGGGCAACGAGCCCGATTACGAGGCCGCGCTCTCTGCGCTGCTGGAGCACGTTCGCAGCGTCGGGCGGCCCGTGGCCGATGATGAGCTGGAGGGCTCCGACCTGATCCTTCCTCCCGCTGACACGACGCTGGAGGAGGCCGCCGCGGAGTTCACCGGCGAAGGGCTGATCCCCGACTAGGAGAGGAGTCCGCCGGCGCTCCGTGCCGGCCTCAGATCGGGATCCCCCACAGGGGGAACCAGCGCTCCAGCTCGGGCTCGATCGGCAGTTCGGCGCTCATCTGGGCCTTGAGCTGCAGCTCACGCTCGGTCGAGCGCTCCTGGCTGTCCGCGGCGCCCCCGGGCGCGGGGACGAACGGATACCAGTAACCGCGCTTGTAGTTGTAGATGAAGTACAGCGGCTGGCCCTTGGCATCGGCGAAGGCGAACACCGCGCAGAGCAGCCGCTCGCCGTGGCCCGCCGTCTCGATCGAGCCCGAGACGGCGTTGATCCCGACGGCCAGGTCTTCGATGCTCGGCGCGCCGGGAGGGTTGGTCAGGATCATCCAGCGGTACCCGTAGCTGTCGTCCTGGGTCCTGACGCTCGTGGCGCTCTCGCCGCCCGTGGCCGTGACGACCTCCTCCATTTCCTTCAGCGTCGTTTCGAACTCGCTGGTCGCGAGCGCCTGGAAGACGATCGCGGCCTTGCCCGCCGGTGTTATCTGGTGCTCGCTCTGCAGCGTCACGTAGGCGGTCGTGATCGCGAACAGCCGGTCCGGCGCCGGCCCGCTGACCTGGTGACGCCCGGTGAGGATGTCGCGCAGACCCAAGTCTCAGGCGGCGCCCTGGAGCTGGGCCTCGAGACGTTGCAGCGCGGCCAGCCGCTGCTCCAGCGGCGGGTGGTCGGCGAACAGGTTCATCAGCGAGTTCTTGGCCTTGGCCGGGACGATGAAGAACGCGCTCATCGCTTCGGCCGAGCGCAGGTCCTGGCTGGGGACCCGTTCGATCGTGCCGCTGATCTTCAACAGCGCCGAGGCGAGCGCGCTGGGCCGGCCGGTGAGGACCGCCGAGCCGCGGTCGGCCGCGAACTCGCGATAGCGGGACAGCGCCCTCAGCAGCAGGAAGGAGATCGCGTAGACGGCGGCCGAGACGGCGATCACGATCAGGATGTCCTGCTCCTCGTCGCGGCTGCGTCCGTAGCCGCCGCCGAACCCGCCGCCGAAGAAGAAGGCGAACTGCAGGATCAGCGCGGCGAGGCTGGCGAAGAAGCCGGCCAGCGTCATCACGACGACGTCGCGGTTGATCACGTGGGTGAGCTCGTGCCCCATCACCCCTTCCAGCTCGGCCGGGGAGAGGAGGTCGAGGATCCCGCGAGTCGCGCACACGGTCGTCGTCTTCTGTGTGCGTCCCATAGCGAATGCGTTGGGCATCGAGGTCTCCATCACGCAGACCCGCGGCTTGGGCAGGTTCGCCTGCACGCACAGGCGTTCGACGATCCCGTGCAGCTCGGGCTCCTGCTGCGGCGTGACCTCCTTGACGCCCATCGTGGCAAGGGCGATCTTGTCCGAGCCGAACAGCTGCAACAGCAGCAGCACGAGCGCGATCGCGACGATCAGGCCGGCGGCCGCGCCGGCGGCGAAGAGCACGCCGATGAAGACCACGTAGAGCAGTCCCAGCAGGAACATGGTCATCACCATGCGCACCTGCAGGCCGGTGTCCTTGCCGAAGTTCGAACGTCGTGAAGCCATCGCGACGATTCTCGCAGACCAAGATTCCGGTGCCCTAAAGTCACTCCCGCCACGATGCCGCCCACGCCCGCGCCATGAAGCCGGAAATCGAAGTTCTGGGGATCTCGATCAAGACCTTCGGGGTCGCGTTCGCGCTCGGCTTCCTGGCCTGCGGGGCGCTCGTGGCGCGCCGGCTGCGCGAGCTGGGGCGCCCGGTCGACTGGGCCTACGAGATCACCTTCGCCGCCCTGCTCGGCGGCGTGATCGGCGCGCGGCTGTACTTCATCGTCCAGAACTACTCCTCGCTGCACGGCAGCCTGATCGGCAACATCTTCTCGGGGTCAGGGCTGGTCTGGTACGGCGGCGCGATCGGTGGCGCGATCGGCGTGGTCGGATGGATGCGCTGGCGAGGCGTGCTCGAACTGCAGATGCTCGACATGTGCGCGACCGCCCTCGCGCTCGGCTATGCGATCGGCCGGATCGGCTGCCAGGTCTCCGGCGACGGGGATTACGGGATCCGCTCGAGCCTGCCGTGGGCGATGGGCTACCCGCACGGGACCGTGCCGACTCCGCCGGGCGTGCGGGTGCAGCCGACGCCGATCTACGAGACGGTCACGATGTGCCTGCTGGCCTATCTGCTCTGGAAGCTGCGCGACCGTGTCCGCCCCGGCGTGATCTTCGCGTTGTACCTGGTCGGCAGCGGCCTGGAGCGCTTTCTGGTCGAGTTCATACGGCGCAACAAGGAGGTCGCGCTCGGCCTCACCGCGCCGCAGCTCGAGAGCATCGTGCTGTTGCTGATCGGTCTGGTCTGGCTCGGATCGATGGTGCGCCGGGGCGGCACCGCGGCGCTGCGCCCGGCGCCGGCCTGATCGCGACCGTCCGACGGAGCGCAGGGCAGGAAGGCGATAATCAGCCAGCGATGGCCACCGGAACCTCCCTCTCGCCGGTCTTTCCCCTTGGCAGCCGCCTGAACGAGCGCGGCGTGCTGGAGGTCGGCGGCTGCGACACGCTCGAGCTGGCCCGCGAGTTCGGCACGCCCGCCTACGTGGTCGCCGAGGACGACCTGCGCGCCCGCGCCCGCCAGTTCCTGGCCGGCGCCCGCGACCTGCACGCCGACATGCAGGTCGTCTTCGCCTCCAAGGCCTTTCCCTGCACCGCCGTGCTGGCCCTGTTCGCCCAGGAGGGGCTGTGGTGCGACGTCGCCTCGGGCGGCGAGCTGTACCTGGCTCTGAACGCCGGCTTCGCGCCGGAGCGGATCGTGGTCCACGGCAACGCCAAGTCCGAGGCGGAGCTGCGCATGGCGCTGCGCCATCGGGTCGGCCTGATCGTGCTCGACAACTTCGACGAGATCGCGCGGCTGGGCCGCCTCGTGGCCGAGGGCGCACTGGCCGACCGGGGCAGCGAGGGGCAGCCCGTGCTGGTCAGGGTCAACCCCGACGTCAGCGCCGACACCCACGAGAAGATCTCGACCGGCCAGGCCGACTCGAAGTTCGGCTTCTCGATCGAGCAGGCAGGCGAGGCGATCGCGCAGGTGCAGGCCACGCGGGGGCTCTCGCTGCACGGCCTCCACGCGCACGTCGGCTCGCAGCTCCTCGACCTCGAGCCGTTCCGCCGGGTAGCGGCGGCGCTCTCCGGCCTCGGCCCGGAGGGCGGCTTCCCGGTGCTCGACGTCGGTGGAGGACTGGGCGTTCGCTACCTCGACGCTCAGCCCGAGCCGCCCGCGATCGAGGACTACCTCGCCGCGATCGCCGACGCCAACGCCGGCCATCGAGGACGGCTGCTGGTCGAGCCGGGCAGGGCGCTGACGGCCAACGCGGCCGTCACCCTCTACACGGTCGAGAGCGTCAAGGAGAACGTCTCGCGCTGGGTGGCCGTCGACGGGGGCATGTCGGACAACCTGCGCCCGATGCTCTACGGGGCCGTCTACGAGGCTCAGGTCGCAGATCGCTTCGGCGGGGCCACCGAGTGCGTGGTGGCGGGCAAGCACTGCGAGTCGGGAGATGTGATCGTGCGCCGCGCGCTGCTGTCGGACCCGCGGCCGGGGGACGTGATCGTCACGCCGGGGACCGGTGCATACGGCTTCGCGATGGCCAACAACTACAACGGCGTGCCGCGCCCGCCCGTGATCTTCTGCCGGGACGGGCAGGCGCGGGTCGTGGTCAGGCGCGAGAGCTTCGAGGACCTGACCGCGCGCGATCAGCCGCACGCCCGTGCCCCGGCGGACGCGGCGAGCGGAGCCGCCTGAGGTGGACGAGCCGGAGTTCAGGGTCGGGCTGCTGGGCTACGGCACGGTCGGCAGCGCCTTCGCGCAGCTGCTCGAGGAGCGCGCCGAGGAGATCGCCCGCTTCAACGGGCAGCGCCCGGTGCTGGGCGGCGTGCTGACGCGCTCGCGCGGCGACTTCGAGCACATCCTCGACGATTCGGATCTGATCGTCGAGCTGATCGGCGGGATCGAACCGGCGCGCGAGTACCTGAAGAGGACGATGCGCGCCGGCAAGCACGTCGTGACGGCCAACAAGCAGCTGCTCTCCCAGCACGGCGAGGAGCTGTTCGAGATGGCCCGGGAGCGAGACGTCAGGCTGCGCTTCGAGGCGGCCGTCGCGGGGGCGGTCCCGGTGGTGAGGGTGCTCGAGGAATCGCTGGCGGCGACGCCGATCGACCGGATCCACGGCATCGTCAACGGGACCAGCAACTACATACTCACGGAGATGAGCAGAGGGTCGAGCTACGCCGAGGCGCTGGCCGAGGCGCAGCGGATCGGCTACGCCGAGGCAGACCCCGGCGACGACGTCAGCGGACGCGACGCCGCCGCGAAGATGGCGATCCTCGCGCGCCTGGCCTTCGGCGTGCCGGTGCACCTCGACGAGGTCCGCTACGAGGGCATCGAGGGCCTGCACGCCGATGACCTCGAGTACGCGCGCGAGCTCGACCTGGGCCTGAAGCTCGTGGGGACCGCCGAGCGCCGGCAGGGCGGGCTCTCTGTCCACGTGTTCCCGACCTTTCTCCACTCGGGGCATCCGCTCGCCGGCGTCGCCGGGCCGTTCAACGCGGTCACGGTCGAGTCCGAGACGATCACCGAGATCACGCTCTCCGGGCCGGGCGCCGGCGGGCGCTCGACCGCGAGCGCCGTCCTGGGCGACGTCGTCAGCGTGATGACGGGAGGGGCGCGGCCTCCGGCGCCGCCGCTCGAGCTGGCGCTGATCGAGGACGTCGAGAGCGCCTTCTACCTGCACCTCGACGTCGCCGACCAGCCCGGCGTGCTGGCCACGGTCACCCAGGTGCTGGGCGAGCAGGACGTCTCGATCAAGTCCGTCGTGCAGCGGGGCATGGGCGAGCACGCCCGCCTCGTGATGGTCACCCACCCCGTGCTGGAGTCGAGGCTGCGGAAAGCCGTCGAGCAGCTCGCCGCCTTCGACTTCGTACGCTCGGCACCGAGGACAATCCGCGTGATCGAAGAGGAGTTCCTGTGAGCGAGCCCGCCAGCCTGCCGCGCCCGCGCCTGCCCCGCGTCGAAGGGAAGGACTTCGCGGGCACCCACATGCCGCTGATCGAGCGCTACCTGGACCGCCTGCCCTTCGCCGTCGGAGACCCGCTGGTGAGCCTGCAGGAGGGCTCGACGCCGCTGCTGCGCGCGCCCGTGATCTCCGAGATGGTGGGGGCGGCCGTGCGGCTCAAGCTCGAGGGCGCCAACCCGACCGGCTCGTTCAAGGACCGCGGCATGACCTGCGCCGTCTCGGCGGCCGTGCGCGACGGTGCCAAGGCGGTGATCTGCGCCTCGACGGGCAACACGGCCGCCAGCGCCGCGGCCTACGCGGCCCGCGCCGGCATCACCTGCGCGGTGATCGTCCCCGATGGCAAGATCGCCCAGGGCAAGCTCGCGCAGACGCTGATCCACGGCGCCCGCGTGATCTCGCTGAACGGCAACTTCGACCAGGCGCTGACGCTGGTGCGCGAGCTCACCGCCTCGCACCCGATCGTGCTCGTCAACTCGGTCAACGAGTTTCGGATCGAAGGCCAGAAGACCGCCGCCTTCGAGATCCACGAGGGGCTCGAAGGCGGCTGCGAAGCGCTCTGCATCCCGGTCGGCAACGCGGGCAACATCACCTCCTACTGGCGCGGCTTCACCGAGCTCGGAGCGGCGCCGAAGATGCTCGGCTTCCAGGCCGAGGGCGCGGCGCCGCTCGTCGAGGGCCGCATCGTCGAGCATCCCGAAACGGTCGCCAGCGCGATTCGCATCGGCAACCCCGTCCGCTGGGAGGACGCGATCGCGGCGGCGCGCGACTCGCGCGGCTCGATCCGGGCGGTCAGCGATGTCGAGATCCTGTCGGCCTTCCGCCTGCTGGCCTCGCGCGAAGGGATGTTCTGCGAGCCCGCCTCGGCGGCCTCGGTCGCGGGGCTGTTGAAGTACGGCGCCGAAGGAGCCGAGCAGGTCGTCTGCGTGCTCACGGGCCGCGGGCTGAAGGACCCCGAGACGGCGATCGCGAACAACGACGGCCGGGTCATCTCCTGCCAGGTCGAGATCGCCGCGATCGAGGAAGCGGTGCTGGGTGATCCGTAGGAGGGCCGTGCGGGTCCCGGCCTCATCGGCCAACCTCGGGCCCGGCTTCGACTGCATGGCCGCCGCGATCTCGCTGTTCCTGCGCCTCGAGGTCGAGGAGACGGGGACCTTCGCCGTCGAGTCGGAGCTGCCGATCGCCCGCGGGCGCGAGAACCTCTGCGTGCGGGCCTTCGAGCGCCTGCACCCGGCCGACGCGTTCACCTTCCGGATCGCCTCGGAGATCCCGCTGTCGGGCGGCCTCGGGTCGAGCGCCGCGGCGATCGTCGCGGGGCTGATGGCGGCCGATCACCTGTTCGAGCTCGACGCCGACCTCTTCTCGTTGGCCAGCGATCTCGAGGGGCACCCCGACAACGTCGCCGCGGCGCTGCGGGGCGGCTTCGTGATCTGCGCCGACGGCGAGGCGACCCGGTTCGAGCCGCCCACCGGCCTCGAGGCGCTGGCCGTGGTGCCACAGCAGGCGGTGAGGACCCGCGCCGCCCGCGCCGCGCTGCCGGCCCAGGTGCCGATCGAGGAGGCGGTCTTCAACGTCGCCCACGGTGCGCTGCTCACGCTCGGCCTGGCCCGCGGCGATTGGGACCTGCTGTCTCGCGGGCTGCAGGACCGTCTGCACGAGCAGCGTCGCGCTCACCTTTTCCCGCGCTCATTCGAGCTGGCCCGGCGGGCGCGAGAGCTGGGTGCGCTCGGCGCGACCATCTCGGGGGCCGGCCCGACCGTGCTGGTCTGGTGCTTCTACGAGCAGACCGGCGCGGTCGCCGAGACGCTGACGCGCGAGGTCGAGGGTTGGGCGAGCGTCCTGCGTGCGCCCTTCGAGCCGCAGGGGGCCTACGTCGGCGAGCTCTGAGCGAGCTCGTCGAGGCGCTGCCCGGCGTTCTCGAGCCCCGGCATCCGCGCCAGCAGCTCACGGGCCAGGGCCATGTAGTCCGCGCCCAGGTCCGGGCGGTGGTCGAGGATCGACGTGGCGCGCTCGGCCGACTCGGCGTAGGCGATCGAGGAGCGGATCACCGTGGTGAAGACCTGCTCGCCGAAACGCTCCTTCAGCGACGCGAGCGCCTCGCGCGAGTGGACCGTCCGCATGTCGGCGAGGTTGAGCAGCACGCCGAGCAGCGAC
>JBKQOO010000136.1:0-12835 GCA_052145475.1 Solirubrobacteraceae bacterium | reverse complement strand
GCGGCGCGATTCTCCACGGCCAGGGCCAGATCAGCCTCGCCTCCGCCGTGGTCGCGCCGGGTCTGATGGTGCTGGCGATCATCCTCTTCATGGGCGCGGTCTCAGGTGCCCACCTGAACCCGGCCGTCTCGATCGCGTTCGCGCTGCGCCGGGACTTCCCCTGGAAGCGGGTGCCCGGCTACATCATCATCCAGCTCGTCGGCGCCACTCTGGCCTGCCTGTTCCTGGATGCCGTGTTCGGCAACATCCAGCATCTCGGCGCCACGCTGCCGGGCCCGGGATACGCGAACTGGCAGGCGCTGCTGATGGAGACCGTGCTGACGATGGGGCTGGTCAGCGTGATCCTGGGCACGGCGTCGGCTGCGCAGAATGTCGGCGCGATCGCCGCCCTCGGGGTCGGCGGCTACATCGCGCTGGCAGGACTGTGGTCGGCTCCGGTCAGCGGCACCTCGATGAACCCGGCCCGCTCGTTCGGGCCCGCGCTGGTGAGCGGCGACTTCTCGAGCTACTGGGTCTACCTGGTCGGCCCGCTCGCCGGGGCGGTGATCGCGGTCGGCTTCGCGTGGATCCTGCGCGGCGGGGGCGGGGACCCGATCTCCTACGCCGCGGGCTCCGGCGTGCTCGACCGAGGCGCCCTCGCCGCGCGCGAGCGCCTGTCGGGCCGGATCGACGAGGGAGAGGCCACGCCCCCCGGGGGCGGCGGGCAGACGTGACCCGGAAACTGGCGCGAGGCCCCTCTCGGGACCTCGCTGGACGCTCTCAACAGGGGGTCGAGACGCCGATCACTTAACGCCGGAGGTCCCAAAAAGGTTGGGGATGCCCGAGATCGCCCGTGAGATCACCATCTGCTGGATCTCGGCGGTGCCCTCGAAGATGTCGTAGATCTTCGCGTCGCGGTGCCAGCGCTCGACGGGGAACTCCCGTGTGTAGCCGTTCCCGCCCAGGACCTGGATCGCGCGCTCGGTGACCCACACGGCGACCTCGCCGGCCTTCAGCTTGCTCATCGAGCCCTCGGCGTTCTCGAACGGCACCTGGTTGCGTCCCATCCAGGAGGCGCGCCACACCAGCAGCCGGGCGGCGTCGATCTCGAGCTTCATCCTGGCCAGCGTGAAGGCGATCGCCTGGTTGTCGATGATCTTGCGGCCGAACTGTTCGCGCTCCTTCGCGTACTCGAGCGCGTACTCATAGGCGGCGCGAGCGATGCCGAGCGCCTGCGCGCCGACGGTCGGACGGGAGGCCTCGAAGGTCTGCATCGCCGCCTGGCTGTTCGCTTTCTTGCCTTCGCGGACGCGGGCCAGGCGTTCGTCGAGCTTGTCCTTGCCCCCCAGCACGTACCCGGCGGGAACGCGGCAGTCATCGAGGTACACGTCGGCCGTGTGCGAGGCCCGGAGGCCGTGCTTGGACACCTTCGCGCCCTGCGAGATCCCCGCCGCTTCGCTCATTGGCACGACGAAGGCGGCGTGTCCGCGCGAGCCGAGCTCGCGGTCGACCGAGGCGATCACGACATGTACGTCGGAGATGCCGCCGTTCGTCGCCCATGCCTTCTGCCCGTTGAGCACCCATTCTCCCGTCGCCTCGTCGAACTTGGCATTGGTGCGCAGGCCGGAGACGTCCGAGCCTGCGTTTGGCTCCGACGCGCAGAAAGCGGCCACCTTGACGTCGTCGGGCGTGCCGAAGCAGCGCGGGATCCATTCGCCGATCTGCTCGCCTGTCCCCTGACCGAAGATCGCGGCGACGGCCAGCGCGGTGCCCATGATCGACATGCCGATCCCGGCGTCGCCCCAGAACAGCTCCTCGTTGACGATCGGCAGGCCCAGGCCGGTCGGGTCGCCGAAGAACTGCGCCATCCCTTCGAACCCGTACAGCCCGATCTTCGCGGCCTCCTGGATGATCGGCCAGGGCGTCTGCTCCTTCTCGTCCCACTCGTGGGCTGCAGGGCGCACGACATCCGCGGCGAAGCCGTGAACCCAGTCGCGGATGTCCTTCTGGTCCTGGGTCAGGGCCAGCGAGAAGCCTGACCCGGCCGGTGCGTCCTCGGCGATCGCCTCGGCCGCCTGCGCGGCGGACTCCTCGGCGGGAACGGCGGAGGATGGGGCTGACATCGGGGGGATCTCCTTTGCGTGTTTAGACGGGTCCGGGGCCTGCAAGTGTCGGGGTGGGACCGCCTGGGCTCCTTCAAGCGTAGCTGACACGAACGGCCTCGTGTGTAAACCAGGCGCCTTTCGTGGTCGATGCGTGTCCGATCTCACGCAGCGGGGCGAGCGTCCTCCGCTAGCGGGTCTGCCAGGCCTCCTCGGCGCGTGTCAGCGCGAGCACGTCCTTGGGCAGCGTCCCGGCGGCGACGTCGGCGACGGTGACCCGCTCCAGCACCCCGCGCACGTTGGCCCGGAGCGCGACCCAGACCTGCTGCAGGGACTCGGCCGAGCCGCGGTACTCGATCTCCTCGGGGCGCTGTCCCCGCACGCCGACCAGCGGTCCCTCGACGGCCCGGATCACGTCTGCCAGGTCGACCTCCTCGGGCGGGTGGGCCAGCCAGTACCCGCCCTCCGGGCCACGCTGGCTGCGGACGACGCCCGAGGAGCGCAGCTGGGTCAGGATGTTCTCGAGAAACGAAACGGGGATGTCCTGCGCCTGGGCTATGTCGTCGACCTTGCGCGGAGATCCCTGTCGGCTCCCGGCGAGCTCGACCACGGCTCGCACGGCGTAGTCGGCCTTGGCGGTCACATGCATTGCCCTGGATTCTCGCCTATTGGGCGGCGCAACCGTCGCGACACCTACGAGTTAGGCAACCCTAATCCGTGTGATACGTTTGACCGGCCATCCCGACCGAGAAGATCGGATTTAGTCGTTGCGTCTCGCCAAGACCTGCCTGCTCACCCCCCTGCTGATCGCCGCGTCACTGCTGCTGGCCGCCTGCGGAGGGTCTTCGGGTGACCCGAACACGATCACGCTGTACAACGGCCAGCACGAACAGACGACAGTCGCGCTGGTCAAGGCCTTCGAACGGCAGACCCACATCAAGGTCGAAGTCCGCTCGGCCGACGAGGCGACGCTGGGCAACCAGATCATCCAGGAGGGAGCCAGCTCACCGGCGGACGTCTTCTACACGGAGAACACGCCGGTGCTGGAAACGCTGCAGGAGAAGGGGCTGCTGGCGCCGGTCGCCCCGTCGACCCTGGCCGCGGTCCCGAGCCGTTACAGCTCCGCCCGGGGCGACTGGGTCGGTGTCTCGGCGCGGGTCTCGGCGTTGGTCTACAACACCTCCCAGGTGAGCGCCTCGGCGCTGCCCGGCTCGATCCTCGAACTGGCCGACCCACGCTGGAAGGGCAAGGTCGGGTTCGCGCCGTCGGAGACCGACTTCCAGCCCCTGGTCACCGCGATCGTCAGGCTCGACGGCAAGCCGACGGCGGAACGCTGGCTGAAGGGGCTGCAGGCGAACGGCCGCATCTACCCCGACAACGAGACGGTGGTCGCGCAGGTCAACAACGGCGAGAGCGCGCTGGGCCCGATCAACCACTACTACTGGTACCGGCTGCGCGACGAGCTCGGTGCCGGCGGGCTCCATTCCGCGCTGCACTACTACGACCCGGGCGACCCAGGCGACCTGGTCAACGTCTCAGGGGCCGCAGTGCTGCGTTCGAGCAGCAAGAAGCCGGCCGCCCAGAAGCTGCTGGCCTTCCTGGTCAGCGCGGCCGGGCAGCAGGCCCTGGCGCACAGCCAGAGCTTCGAGTACCCGTTGCGCCCCGGCATCGCCCCCGCCAACGGCCTGCCTCCGCTTTCGAGCTTCCACGCGGTCGCGCTGACGCCGGCGCAGCTGGGCGACGGCAGCGAAGCGCTCGCGATCGAGCAGCGGCTCGGGCTGCTCTAGGCGTAGCTGGATGAGCAGCGTCGCCTCCACCGGGCAGCGGGCGACCGGAAGGCTCGCGCGTACCTGGTCGGACCGTCGCCGCTGGCCGCTGGTGTCCGCGGCGGGCGGCGCGATCGCCGCCGGGCTGGTGCTGCTGCCGCTCGTCTTCCTGGTGGTCGAGGCCCAGGAATCGGGCTGGGGTGAAGTACGCAGGCTGCTGTTCCGACACACCGTCGCCGTGCTGCTGTGGAACACGGTTCGGCTCACGCTGGCGTGCACGATCCTGTGCGCGCTGCTGGGGATCGGAGCGGCGTGGCTGATCGAGCGCACCGACGTGCCGCTGCGACGCCTGTGGGCCGTGCTGCTGGTGCTGCCGCTGGGCATCCCCGACTTCGTCGTCGGCTTCGGCTGGATCTCGATCGCGCCCAGCCTGCACGGCTACCTGGCCGCGGTGATGATCATGACCCTGTCGCTCTACCCGCTCGTCTACCTGCCCGTCGCCTCGGCGATGGCAAATCTCGACGCCGGCCTGCACGAGGCGGCTCGTAGCCTCGGGCTCTCGCCGTGGCGGTCGTTCCTGCGCGTCACGCTGCGCCAGGTCTGGCCGGCCGTGCTGGGCGGGTGCCTACTGGTCACACTGGGGCTGCTGGCCGAGTACGGCGCCTTCGAGATCGTCCAGTACCAGACCTTCACGGTCGAGATCTTCACCGAGTACAAGCTCGGCTTCGACACGGCCACGGCGTGCACCCTGTCGCTGGTGCTGGTCGCGCTGAGCGTCGCTGTGCTGGCCGGCGAGCTGGCGCTGACCGGTCGCGGCAGGGCCTTCCGCAGCGGCCCGGGCGCCTCGCGGCTGGCCGGCAGGATCAGGCTGGGGCGCTGGAGGGGGCCCTCGCTGGCCGCACTGGCCGCGCTGGCCGCGCTGGCCCTGGGGGTGCCGCTCGGCGCGTTGGTCTACTGGATGCTGCGCGGCAGCTCGACGACGTTGCCCTCCGCCTCGATCCTCGCGGCCGCGGGCCACACGGCCGCGTTCAGCGCGGCGGCGGCGGCGATCGCGACGCTGCTGGCGATCCCGGTCTGCACGCTGGCGATACGGCACCGCAACCGTCTCACGATCCTGATCGAGCGGCTGGCCTATCTGCCGATGGCCCTCCCCGGCCTGGTGATCGCGCTCGGGCTGGTCGCGTTCTCGGTTCGCTACGCCTTCTCGCTCTACCAGAGCTCGCTGGAGCTGATCGTCGCCTACGCGATCCTGTTCCTGCCGCTGGCCGTCGTCGGCGTGCGCTCGGCGATGGCCCAGGCGTCGCCCCGCTTCGAGGAGGTCGGACGCTCGCTGGGGAGCGGGCCGGCAGTGGTCTTCCGCCGCATCACCCTGCCGCTGATCGCTCCCGGCCTGGGCGCCGCGTTCGCGCTGGTGTTCATCTCGAGCGCAACCGAGCTGACCGCGACGCTGTTGCTCCGGCCGACCGGCGTCGACACGCTGGCCACCCAGTTCTGGACCTACACGACCGACTTCTCCTACGGCGCCGCGGCGCCCTACGCCGGCCTGATGGTCCTGATCTCGGCCGTGCCGGCCTACCTGCTGAGCCGCCGCATGCGGACGATCTCGCGGATCGGCGCGGAGCGGTGAGCCGACTGCTGGTCAGCGGGCTGTGGAAGGGCTACGGAGCCCAACCGGTGCTGCGTGGCGTCGACCTCGAGGTGCCGGCCGGCTCGCTGACCGCCGTGCTGGGCCTGTCCGGATGCGGGAAGACGACACTGCTGCGTGTGATCGCGGGCTTCGAGCGCGCCGAGCGCGGCGAGGTCAGCCTCGCGAACGCCACGCTGGACGACGGGCGCACCTACGTGCCACCGGAGCGGCGCGGCATCGGGTACGTACCGCAGGAAGGGGCCCTGTTCCCTCACCTGACGGTCGCGGGCAACGTCGGCTTCGGCCTGTCTCGCGGCGAGCGTCGCGGCGAGACGGTCCCGCGGATGCTCGCGATGGTCGGCATCGCCGGGCTGGGGGAGCGCCTACCCCACGAGCTCTCCGGCGGGGAGCAGCAGCGGGTCGCGCTTGCCCGCGCGCTGGCGCGGCGCCCGGAGGCGCTGCTGCTCGACGAGCCCTTCTCCTCGCTCGATGCGACGCTTCGGACCCACGTGCGGGAGGAGGTCACCGCGCTGCTGCGCGAGCAGGGCGTGACGACGGTGCTGGTGACCCATGACCAGGAGGAGGCGCTCTCCCTGGCCGACAGCGTTGCGGTGCTTCGCGACGGGCGGATCGTCCAGCAGGGCGAGCCGGCCGAGCTGTACGAGCGCCCCGTCGATCAGCGGCTGGCCCGCTTCCTCGGCGCGGTCAACGTGCTCGACGCCAGCTTCCAGGGCGCGACGGCGCACACCGCACTCGGGGCCCTGGAGCTGCGCGACCCGGCGGGTGCGGACGCGGGTGCCGGGCTGGTGCTGCTGCGTCCAGAGCAGCTCGAGGTGAGGGCGGCCGGCGACGGTGGGGTCGGTTTGGAGGGCCAGGTCGAGCAGTGCCGCTACTACGGCCACGACGCGCTGCTGCAGATCCGGCCCGAGGGCCGAGCCGCCGGCAAGCTGCTGCTGGCCCGAGTCAGCGGCGAGCGGGCGCTGCCGACCGGCACCGCGGTCAAGGTGCTCGCCCACGGCCCTGTGACCATGGTCGAGTGACCGGCACCCGCCGCGCCGGGCGCGGGAGCCTCCCGCGCCGGGGGAACCGCGCGGCTACGGGGAGTCCGGCGTTTAGCATCTGAGCATGCCCCCCCGCTGGAGCTGGGACTTCGAGGACGAGCCCCGAGCCAGGCGGCGCCGGTCCGTCTCGTCCGGGCCGGCGCCGTCGGACCCGCCTTCGCAGCCGCCCGCCGGTCCACCGCGGCGGCCCGTGCAGATCCGCCGTCGCCGGGGGGGCGCGTTGGTCGCGATCGTGATCCTGCTGGCAGTGATCGTCGCGGCGGCCTCAGGGTCGCGACGCGCTCATCACGCCGGCGACCCGAGGACGCGAAAAGCCATGCCCCACACGACGAAGCACGAGGCGCTCGGCACCGAACAGGGTCAGCTCGCGGCGGTCAGGTCGGTGCTGGCCTACACGCCCTTCGTCAGAGAGGGCGGCACCCGTGGGCACGACATCGCGCTGACCTTCGACGACGGGCCCGGCCCCTACACGCCGCGGGTCCTGAGCGTCCTGGAGCGCTACCACGTCAAAGCGACCTTCTTCGAGATCGGCAAGATGCTCCAGTACTTCAGCGCCTCCACCCTCAAGCAGATCGAAGACGGCGACGTGATCGGAGACCACACCGAGACCCACCCCGAACTGGCGCGGCTCTCGGCGCACGACCAGTACGAAGAGCTGTTCGAACAGATCGCCCGCATCGAACTGCTGGGGGGCGAGCGTCCGGTCCTGTTCCGCCCGCCCTACGGGTCGTTCGATGCGACCACGATGCGCCAGCTCGCAAAGCTGCACCTGCTGATGGTGCTGTGGTCGGTCGACACCGGCGACTACCTGCAGCCCGGCGTGTCGGTGATCGTCCAGCGGGCGCTGGCAGGAGCGCACCCCGGCGCGATCATCCTGATGCACGACGCGGGCGGCGTGCGGACGCAGACGGTCGAAGCGCTGCCGCTGATCATCAAGGGCCTGCGGGCCAAAGGCTACGACCTCGTCACCGTCCCCAAGCTGCTCGCCGACGACCCGCCCGCGGCGGGTGAACCGCTGCCCCCGAGCCTCGCCGGTGACTGACCGGAGGCAGCACTGATGGACTCCGGGCATCGTCTGGCAAGACGGGAGCGGCGCCGCCGGGAACTGCGTCGGCGCCGCGCTCTGGCGATCGGCGCGCTCGCCGCGCTGATCGTGATCGCCGTCGCGATCGTGGCCCTGTCCTCCACCGGAGGGACCCGTAACGGCCCCGCCACGCAAGCCGCTTCGGCGAGCACGGCGTCGCGCGCCTCGTCCAGCGGCAGCTCGATCACGACGGCCGCCGCCCCGGACGGCCCCCCGGGTCGGGCGGCCGTGCCGATCCTGATGTACCACGTGATCGCCGCGCCCCCGCCCGGCGCCCCCTTTCCCGGCCTGTACGTCGAACCGCGGCTGTTCGCCGAACAGATGCGGGCGCTCAAGGACGCCGGCTGGCACGCCGTCACGCCCGATCAGGTCGAGGCGTACTGGCGCCATGGCGCCCCGCTCGGCCCGGGCAAACCGATCGTGCTGAGCTTCGACAACGGCTACCAGTCCCAGTACACCCAGGCCCTGCCGGTGCTCGAGCGACTGGGATGGGTCGGCGAGGAGAACATCCAGCTGACCGGTCTGCCCCCCTCGCAGGGCGGCCTGCTCCAGAGCCAGATCCGCGGGCTCGTCGCCGCCGGCTGGGAGCTCGACACGCAGGGCTTCAGCCACGCCGACCTGATCACGCTCGACGCCCAGCAGCTCCACTACCAGGTCGCGGTCTCGCGAGAAGTGATCCAGCGCCGCTTCCACGTCCCGGTCAACTGGTTCTGCTACCCCTCGGGCCACTACGACCCGACTGTCGTGGCCGCCGTCGAGACGGCCGGCTACACGGGCTCGACCACCGTCGTCCCCGGCTGGGCCCACCGTGACGACGACCCCTACCGGCTGCACCGCCTGCGCGTGCTCGGTGGGACCTCCCCGCAGGAGCTGCTGGCGGAGATCGCCGGCATCCGCAAAGCGCCGCCCGCGCCGATCTCCTACACGGGCGCCTGATGAGCGACGAGCTTCTGGAGATACACGCCTACGAGGAGCCCGGCCGTCACGTCCTGACGCTGCGGGGCGAGCTGGACCTCGCCGGCGTGCCCGCCTTCGAAGAGGCGACCGTGCAGCTGTGCCAGCTGGGCGCCCGCGAGCTGCTGGTCGACATCTCCGAGGTGGGGTTCATCGACTCCGCGGGGGTACGGGCGATCCTGTCTGTCAAAAACATCTGCAATGAACACTCCTGCGAGCTCTCGATGACGCACGGCTCCGAACAGTCCGAGGTCCTGTTCGAGCTGACCCGGCTGTTGGAGCGGTTCCCCTTCCGCAGGGCGCGGCGACAGGAGCCGCGAGTGGAGATCGAGCTGTGGCCGAGCGCCGAGGGCGGGTCTGACGAGGCCGCGGGCAGAGCCGGCGAGAGCTGAGCGGGCCAGCGCCACAGCCGTGGGCGATCGGCCGGACGGGGCTCGGTCCGGTGCGCCCCGGGTTCGCTCTGGCGCTCTGCTCAGACGGATTCGCCCGCGACGACGCGGTCCCGGATCCGCTCGACGGCGGCGATCGCGTGCTTCGGTCCCACGAACGGCGCGATCGCGATGTAGGTGAGCTGAGGCAGCGAGCGGGGCAGTTGCTTGAGCTCGCCCTGGGAGATGTGCGCGTAGAAGACTTCGAACACGGCGCCGGAGATCGCGTGGGTTGCCAGCGGCGGCACGCCTTTCGGGCGCGGCACCCAGTTGAAGCCCTCCTGCAGGAAGATCGTCGCGGCCCGCTTGAGCTGTTCGGTCTGCTCGATCGCCGCCGGGCCGGCCGCATAGCACTCCACCAGCCGCAGATGCGCGAGGGCGGGGTTGGCGACGAGCATGCCGATCAGCGCATCCAGCGCGCTCCAGACCCTTTCCGGCCAGGTGTTGGCTCTGAAGTAGGCTGCCGTGCAGCTCTCGAGGATGTACTGGGTCGCGTACTGCTGAGCCGCCAGGAAGGCGTCCTGCTTGTTGGCGAAGTGGGCGTAGAACACCTCGCGGGAGATCGCCGCGGCGGTGACGATCTCGCTCACGGTCGCCTCTGCGTAGCCCTTCTCCATCATCACCTCGGCGGTGCCCTGGACGATGCGGGTTCGCTGGCTGCGAGCCACGACGCCGGCGGGCAGCCTGTGCCTTCCCCGCGGAAGCCGACCGGGGGTCGGTATGGCCTGCTCGACCGAGAGGTGCTTCGTCGCAGCGGCGGGCAGCAGCCGGTGGGGGCCGGTGCTCCACCGCTTCTGGCCGACCGGGACGGCGTAGGACTCGAGCCACGCGAGCAGGTCCTCGACGAGCAGCGTGAGACGGTCTTCGCCGTAGGTTCGCAGGTGACGTGAGACGAGGCTGCGCACGGCCCCGATCAGGGCGGTCGCGGGGAGATCGAGGACCTTGCCGTCGCGTGGGGAGCTGTCGAGGAACTCCTGGGCGCGCTGCTCGAACAGGCCGAGGACGCGTTCGCGCTCGGTGCGCACGCGAGCGCCTCCGGCCAGCGCCTCGACGAGCAACAGCCTGCCCGCAGAAGGATGCTCCTGTAGAGCCAGCAGCAGGCGCTCCAGGACGGTTCGGGCCGCCTCGCGCCAGTCTCCGTCCTCTGCCACAGGCTCGGCGTTTGCGAGAAGCCGGGAGGCCGACGACCTGTAGGCGGCCAACAGGCAGTCTTCCTTGTCAGCGAAGAGCTCGTAGAAAGTCTTGCTCGAGACGCCTGCCTTCGTGCTCACCTCCGCGACGCTCACGCTCAGATAGCCGACCTCAGCACACAGCTCGACCATCGAGTCGATCAGGCGCTCCTGCTGGGTGGCAAGGCCGGTTGTCATCGCGACGTCCTTCGCCGCACCGCTCTCCGCCCCAGCCGGCTTGCCAGGACGCTCGCGTTCCCTCTTCGCCTTCGCCCGTTTGGGCACGGGCTTCGTCTTCACCGGTGCGTTTCTTTGGATGGGCCGAGGCATATCTGGAAGGTCGAGGATAGCTCCGATCGGGGACATGGACGTGGCGGCAGCCGGTCCCCGTCCGACCCACCGCTACCGTTTCGTTTTCGCTCGCTGAAGTGTTCCGCCGACTGAATACCTGCTTGCTCGCGGGCGATTCGAGGGGCGCCGGCTGAAGTCCGTCCATGGTCTTGAATACTCTTCACGTTTTACGGGGCGAACTGAATCGAGCGTGGAGGAGCTGGAAATCTGATGAGGCACGACGGGGGGCGCGACGAGGCGGCGGCGACTGGCGGTCGCCGGTCGGGCCGCGAGGCGTTATCGCTCGAGACGGACGACGCGCTGGTGCAGGCGGTACAGCGCATGTGGGTCATCGCTGCGACAGCGAAGATCGTCCGCGAAGACGGTCCGGACGGCGTTCTGATCCCCTACGTCGCCCACAGAGCCGGCCTCGCCGAGAGGACCGTGCTGGGGCTGTTCGGCGACCGCGACCGCTGCCTGGGTGCCACGTTCGAGAAGGGGGCGGCGCTCGCGGCCGAACGAACTATTCCGTGGTTCGCGATCGAGGTCGACCCGGTGCGAAGGGTCACTGTCGGCGCTGTGCAGCTGTTGGCCTTCTGCGACTCCGAGCCCGAGCTCGCCAGTGTGGTGCTGGCCCGCGCAGGGCCCACCGCGACGAGGAGGGCAAAGCTGATCCGCACACTCAGCAGGATCGTCGCGGATCAGCTCGAGGACGTTGCAGGGAGCCGTGGCGCGGATGCGGGCGAGATCGGGATACGGTGCGCGGTGGACGTGGTCGCCAGGCGCTTGTCGGCGCGGGACTCGCCTTCGATGGGCAGCCTGCTGCCTTCGGTGCTCGAGATGGTCCTGGCCCCTCACCTCGGCGTTACGGCAGCGCGGATCCAGGCGAGCCGGCCTGCGCCCGAGCCCGTGAGCCCTCGCGAGCGCTGCGGGCCGAGCGGTGAGCGGCCGAGCCTCGATCTGCGCCTGAGCTCGGGGCTGCTGACGCAGATCGCCCTCCGCGCGTCAGACTCGCGGTCCCAGGGAGATCGCGGAGCCCACTAGCGCATGTCGCCGACCGAGGCGGATTGCGGCCGCGCCAGAGCGCCACATGCCGCAGCGTGGGCGCTGCGGCCAAACCGCTCCGCAGCGCCCACAGAAGCGAGCTCCGAGAGGGAAAAGGGGAGCTGTCTTCGGGGATCCGCCTGCTTCGCAAACGGTGACAGTATTGATAGCACATCCCGCTGATCCTTGCGCAGATGGGCTATCTGCGCGCCAGCCTCGGACTGTCCTAAAACGATGGCGGTCGCTGTTGATGAGGGCGCTGGACCTGGGCACGCGCCCCGAGTTCTGAGCGAGCCCCTCATCTCCCGCCCATGATCAAGACTCGCCCACGGGCCGAGTCCTTAGACTGTGGTCGCGGCTATTGAGATTTCGAAACAGGGGCGGGGGATGCGACTACCGGGGAGTGTCGGGACCGCTGCGATCGTCGCGCTGGCGCTCGGGCTGCCGGCTCCCGCGGGCGCGGCCGGGCCGGTCTGGGCCTACTGTGCCAAGGCGAGCCCGAAGGACACCGGGGCCTTTTCCGACAAGACCTGCGCGACCGCTGCCGCGGGCCATGAGGGCAAGTACGAACTCGTCGACGGAATCGGCAAGGGCAAGCCCTTCAAGGGCAGCGCCGGCTCCCCGTTCGGAGGAATCACCATCCACGGGGTGGTGCCGCCAGGCGAATTCAACATGTACTGCAACAGCGGCAGGATCACAGGGAGGCCGGTCGCCCCGAACAGGGTCGCGGGACTCGTCATCAGCCTGTCGAAGTGCCATACGAACATCTCCCCCGAGGTGAAGACGTGCGTCTTCGTCAGCGCACCGCTCTCGGGAGAACTCGGATGGATCGACCAGGCCAAAGACGAAGCGGGCCTGAAGCTGACGAGCGAAGCAGAACCAGAAAGCGGGCTGATGGCCGAAGCTGCAGGCTGCCTCGCCGAAGTCAAGACGCGTTGGCGGGGCTCGGCGATCGGTACCTGGGGGCCCGTCGGCATGATCAGCAGGGAACCGACGCTCGACTACGTGGCTCAGCAGTACCTGGGTGAACCGCCGCGCTATGACCAGGACAGCAATCCGCCGGCTTTCGAAGGCGAAGAAGGCGTCCACATCCTCCGGAGCGAAATCAACAGCCCCGAAAGCGGCTTCGAATGGTCAACGGCGGGCGGCAACGCGGCCGCACTCGACGGGACCTTCCGCATCAAGGGCGAAGCGCTGATGGTCCGTTAGGAAGCGGCGAACGGGTCTCGAACCCGCGACCTCAAGCTTGGGAAGCGAAGGCCAAAATCAATGATATGGCCTGCAAAACAAA
>JBKQOO010000135.1:0-12050 GCA_052145475.1 Solirubrobacteraceae bacterium | reverse complement strand
CCAGGGGCAGCGCCAGCGCGGTCAGGATCAGCGCAAAGAGGACGATCGTGAGCCACCCCGCGAACGTCATCTCAGAGCTTCTCTCCCCTGATCAGCGCGTAGAACAGGTAGACGATCACCAGCACAGAGATGACCAGGCCGATGAAGTCGGCCGCGCTCATGTGGGCGATGAAGAAAGCCAGTGGAACCGGCCCGCTCATATGCGGTCGATTCCCTCGACCAGCAGGATCAGCAGCGCGAACACTCCGATCCCCAGCACTATCGAGACAACATCCATGCCGACCACTATTGAGCGGGCCCCGTCACGCCCGCATAACGAACGGCCGCCATCGCATAACGATTTCGTAAAGGCGGCCCTCAGGCGGCGAAGCGGTAGCCGACGCCCGGGTCGGTCACGATGTACTGGAACCCGGCGCCTCCTGCGCCCTCCGGCTCGATCTTGGCACGCAGGCGCGCGATGTGCGTGCGCAAAGGCTGGATGTCGTCGACGTATTCCGGTCCCCAGACCTCGACCAGCAGCTTGCGGTGAGTCATCAGCCGTCCGCGGTTGCGCACCAGCACGCGCAGCAGGTCGAACTCGATCGGCGTGAGGTGGATGGTCTCCCCGTCGCGGCGCACGGTGCGCCCGGCCAGATCGATCTCGAGCCCGTCGACCGTGACGCTCGGCTCGTCCTCGGCGCGCCCGGCCCTGCGCAGCGCCGCCTGCAGCCGGGCAATCAGCTCGCGGGTGCCGAACGGCTTCGTGACGTAGTCGTCGGCGCCGGCCTCCAGCGCCCTCACCTTCTGGATCTCCTCCCCCACTGCCGACAGCACGAGGATCGGCATCTCGCTCCACTCACGCAGCCTGCGGGTAAGCTCGATGCCATCGAGGTCGGGTAGCACCAGGTCGATGATCGCGCCCTCGGGCGGGCGCACCGCCGCGATGTCCAGCGCCTCGGAGGCGGTTTCGGCTGCGAGCGCCTGGAAGCCCGCCTCGCGCAGCACGACTTTGAGCGCCCGCAGGATCTGGGGCTCGTCGTCGACGACAAGGATCCTGATCGGGGCCGCCTGCTCCTCGGGCGCGGACGGGCTCACCCGGCCGCACCCCGGTCGGCACGCGGCAGCAGCGGCGACGGCTCGGCGACCGGGCCCGCGGGCAGCGCGAGCTCCTCGGCGTCGCGGCCGCTCTCCTGTAGGGGCAGCTCGAACACGAACGTCGCGCCCTGCCCGGGGAGCGACTCGACGTGCAGCGTGCCCTGGTTGGCCTCGGTGAAGCCGCGGGCGATCGCGAGCCCGAGACCTGAGCCGCGGTGCTCAGCACCGGGGGTGCCGGCTCGGTAGAACGGCTCGAAGACACGCTCCAGCTGGGCCGGCGGGATCCCCGGCCCGCGATCGACGATCCGCACGACCAGGCGGTCGCCCGTCACCTTCGCCCCGTCGCTGCGCCCCGCCTCCGCCGCGGCGGGCTCGCGGCGGCGGGCGCCGGCGAGGCTGCGCACGGCCCGCGCCCGCACGGATACGGGGTACCCGCCGGAGTGGCGGCGGGCGTTCTCCAGCACGTTGACGAAGGCGCGCTCCATCTGCACCGCGTCGATCCGCACGAGCGGCAGGTCGCTGTCGATCGACAGCGAGAAGGCCTCCGGGCCGGCCCCGAGCTCAGCGACCGATGCCCGGATCAGCTCGTCAATCGAGACCCACTCCCGGCGCGGCTCGGCGACGCCGGCTTCCAGGCGGGAGAGGTCGAGCAGGTTGTCCACCAGCCGCGACAGCCTCCTGGCCTCCTCCTGGATCACGACGGCCATCTCCACGCGCTCCTCATCGGAGATCACGGGCGAGGCGATCGCCTCGGCGGCCGCCGAGATCGCGGTCAGGGGTGAGCGCAGGTCGTGTGAGACGGCCCGCAGCAGCGCCGTCTTGATCGAGTCGGCCCGTCGCAGCGCCGCCGTCTCGACGACGCCGCCGAGCAGCCGATCGCGCTCCAGCGCTGCGCTCAGCAGCGCCTCGAGCGCGGGCACGACACGCTCCTGCAGCCTGCGCAGGTTAGCCTCCGAGGTGCCGGCGCCGACCAGCAGCGTGCCCACCCTGGTGCTGCCCTCGCGCAATGGGAACGCGACCTGGCGCTCGTCGCCTTCGACGGCCTCCATCTCGATCGCCGCCGAGCTCAGTTCGAGCGCCTGGGCCAGTCGTGCCGCAGCGGTCGGCAGCGCCTCGCCGAGGTTGTTGCCCCGCAGCAGCAGCCGCGCCATCTCGGCTGCCAGGTCGGCCTCGCGGCGGCGCTCGATCGCGTCGCGGGTGCGAGCCCGCGCGACCTCGGCGACCGAGCTGGCGATGCCCGCGACGACGAAGAAGGCGATCAGCGCGACCCAGTTGCGCGAGTCCCTGATCGTGAAGTGGCCGGTCGGCGGGAGGTGGAAGAAGTTGAAGGCGGCCGCGCTGACGATGGCGGTGGCGAGCCCCAGCCAGGCGCCCCAGATGATCGACACGATCAGGACGGCGGGCAGGTACACGACGCTGAGCGAGGCGATCGGCGCGACGTGCGCGAGCGGGTAGACGATCAGCGTGCAAAGCGCCACCGAGAGCAACGCGACCAAAACACCCACCCGCCGGGGCGGCGGCTCGGGCGCGAGCAGCAAGCCAAGTGAGGACATCGTCTCCCCAGCGTAATGGCGGGCGGGACGGGAGTTCGCTCCCGGCCCGCCCGCCGCGCTCTGCTCTGCGTGCGCGGATCGGCGGTGGTCCCTCTCCGGGGCGGGCCTGCGCCGCGCCCGCCGGCCGCCCTGCGCCACCGCCGTCCCCTCGCGCGTACCTTCGCTCTCGACGGGCCGGCTGGGGGTGACCTGCTCGTGACGAAGCTGTGATGATCCAGTGACGGCCTGCAGACGGGGTCTGCCGAGGGCGAGACGCGGGGTTACCGGAACACGATCAGCCGGTCGCCCGCCACAATGCGTCTGGCCCGTTCACCGCGGTTCAAGCTGCGAGCCTGAGATACCGAAGTGGTGATGGAGCCCAGGAGAATGAGACCAGCCCTGCGCCAGATCGGACTGCTAGCGGCATCCGTCGCCTTCGCGGCGGCTGCGCTGCCCTGCGCCGCCGCGACGGCCGCGACGGCCGCGACGGAAACAGTCGCGCCACTGCCGGAATCCGACTACACGGTCCAGGACGCGTGCGCATCCGCCCGGCCCGGCCACGCGGGCTGCCTGGCCCAGCAGCTGATCCCCGTCACACGCGAAGCAAAGCGCCGCCGGCACCCGATCGGCATGTTGAGATCGCTGCCTCCGGGGAGAGCCGTCGCCAGAAGCCTGAACAGCGGCGTCTTCGGGCTGCGACCCAAGGACATCCACACCGCTTACAAGCTTCCCGTGTCGGCGCCGGACACGCAGACGATCGCGCTGGTCGACGCCTACAACGACCTCACCGCAGAAGAAGACCTGCGCAAGTACGGGGAAGAATTCGGGCTTCCCGAATGCACGAAGGCGAACAGCTGTTTTCGCAAGGTCGGGCAGACCGGATCGGAAACCGCGCTTCCGTTTCCGAGGACGACCAAAGAACTCAAAGAATTCAAAGAAAGCGGCAACGCCGAAAAGCGCGAAGAAGCCAGGGAAGCGATCGGATGGGGTGTGGAGATCTCGCTGGACATCGAGTCCGCCCACGCGACCTGTCAGAGCTGTCGAATCTTGCTGGTCGAGGCCGGGGAACCGGCGGGATGGACGCCGTTCGGCCCGACCGAATACTCGAACCTGGTTGCGGCCGAGGACCAAGCCGGGGCGCTCGGCGCCAACGAGATCTCGAATTCCTGGGCAGGCTCGGAGAGCGGAGTGGTCGAAGATACGGGGTTCGACAAGCCCGGAACCGTCATCACGGCTGCCTCCGGCGACGACGGATACCGAAACTGGGAACTGGGCGGCACTCCGCACACAGGTTTCCCGGCCTCGTCACCACATGTCGTGGCGGTGGGTGGCACCCGACTGCTGCTCGGCGTCGAAGGCGACCGGCTCAACGAGCTCGTCTGGAACGGGCGGGGCGCGTCGGGCGGTGGCTGCAGCACGAAATTCGCGGCGCCCGAATGGCAGGAACAGGTTGCCGACCGATCTCTGCTCGGATGCTCCACGAGGCTCGACAACGACGTCGCGGCAGACGCCGACCCGTACAGCGGGCTGGTGATCCGCGACACGGACTCGGCCGGCAGCGAATGCGAAGCGTCCTACACCGAAGAAGTGGGCGGCAAAGAAGTCGAAAAGACGGAAGCGGGTTGGTGCACCTACGGCGGCACCAGCCTCGCCTCGCCGATCATCGCCGCCGTCTTCGCGTTGGCCGGCGGTTCGCACGGAGTCGCCTACCCGGCCAGGACGCTCTACGAAAACCTGCGCGAGGCTCCCGGCGAGCTGCACGACGTGACCGAAGGCTCGAACGGCAAATGTGAATTCGGCCCCGACGAACTCGGCTTCAGGCCCTGCAAAGCTTCTGAAGAGGCCGCCGCGAGCTGCTCGTCCACGCTCGCCTGCCTGGCCGGTCCGGGCTACGACGGCCCTTCGGGCGTCGGTACACCCGAAGGCATCCTCGGCTTCCAGCCCTCCCCCGAAACCGCGCCGGCGCCGCAGGCGACCCCGCCCGCCTCCACGGCGACGGTCGCGGCGCAGCCGCAGCCGGCGCCTGCCCCACAGAGCACCGCGCCGCAGACGCCGCGCCTGACCGAGCTGGGCCTGACCACGCTCTCGGTCATCGCCCTCGACGAGGGCAGTCCGACGACGCGCCAGGTCGGCTTCTCGTTCAGCCTCAACGTCGCCGCACGGGTGCGTGTGGCGCTGGCCAGGCAGGTGCGCTCGCACGGTCGCCTGCGCTGGGTCACGGTCGGCTCCTCCAGCACGATCTCCGCCTACGCCGGGCACAACGGCGGGCACCTGACGGGCCGGCGGCACCTCGAGCCGGGGCTCTACCGGCTGACACTGACGCCGGTCAAGGGCAAGGCGCGGTCGGTCCTGTTCCGGATCTACTAGCAGCCGCCCGCGCTCTAAGGCGTGCCCAGCATGCCCTCGCCGTTGACCGTCAGCCGCCACGAGTTCGGCGCGCCGCGCACCCGCCGCTCATCCAGCTTCTCGATCAGCCCGCGCGTCTCCAGTCGCCCGAGGAGCTTCGAGATCTGACCCTGGTCGACGATGCCGGCCCGCTCGGCGATCTCGCGGTTGCTCGCTCCCGGGTAGTCGCCGATCGCCTCGAGCACCCTGCTCGTCCGGTAGGTGAGCCGCATGCGCACGCCGGGGCGGCCCGGATCGGCCCGGGTCGTCGAGCGTGGCCTCGGCGCCGGGCGGGCGAGCTCGCGGCGAGCCGTCGCGGGCCCCAGGTACGGCAGCACGATCACGGCGACGATCGAACCGAACAGCTCGATCGGGGCGGGACGCTCGGCGAGCAGCTCCCTCTGCACGATCGCCAGCCCCGCCCCGAGGACCGCCTGGGCGACGACCGGCTCGGGCGCCCGCCGGCCCGGGACCGCCTCGCTCCCATCCTCGAGCACCCTCGCCAGCGCCTGCATCACCTCGAGCCGCCGACGCAGGGCTCGCTCCGCCCCGCCGGGAAGCAGGAACAGCACACGCCCAAGGGCGGGCTCCGCTTCGACGAAGCGCAACAGCGCCGCCAGGGGCGCCTTGATCCTGTCCAGCCAGCGCGACTCGGCGGCGAACGCCTCGAGGACCTTCGGCGTGACCCGCTCTACGCCGAGGTCGAAGACCGCCAGCAGCGCCGCCTCGCCGTCATCCAGCAGCTGCTCGACGAGCGGGCGCGAGGCCCCCGAACGCTCGCGGAGCTCGGTGACGGTCAGCTCGCCCGGGCCACAGTGTCGCTCGGCCATCAGCTCGGACATCGCTTCGAGCACAAGCGCCCGCTCTTCGCCCTGCACGTTTCGTTGCCCCCCAGCTCGATTCGTGTGGTCGCGGAGCCTACCCCTTTGGCCGCCGGCGGCGCGCGACGGTGACCTCCCGGGCGGAGCGCCCGAGCAATTACGCCCGGTCGTCGGCCGGCGCCAGCTGCGGCGGCGCGCCGAATGGGACCAGGACTGCAGGCAGCTCGACGGACCCGTCGGCTTGCTGGCCGTTCTCTAGCAGCGCCACGATCGTGCGACCCACCGCGACGGCCGTGCCGTTGAGCGTGTACAGGGTCCTGCTGCGCTTGCCGTCACGCATGCGGATGTTCAGGCGACGCGCCTGGTAGTCGGTCGTGTTGGAGCACGAGGTCAGCTCGCGGTAGCGACCCTGACCGGGCAGCCACACCTCGCAGTCGTACTTCTTGGCGGCCGAGTTGCCTAGCTCGCCGACGGCGATGTTCATCACCCGGTAGGCCAGCCCCAGCTCGCTCAGGATCTCCTCCTCGATCGCGAGGATCCGCTCGTGCTCGGCCGCCGACTCCTCGGGCGCGACGAAGCTGAACATCTCGACCTTGTCGAACTGGTGCACGCGGAAGATGCCGCGCGTGTCCCGGCCCGCCGCCCCAGCCTCGCGGCGGAAGCAGGGCGAGAAGCCGGCGTAGCGCAGCGGCAGCCGCTCGCCCTCGATCAGCTCGTCGTCGTGCAGCGACGCCAGGGCGACCTCGGACGTTCCCACCAGGAACAGCTCGTCTTCGGGCACCCGGTAGATCTGCTGCTCGGTGTCGGGCAGGAAACCGGTGCCGTAGAGCGCCCGCTCGCGCACCAGCACAGGTGGGATCACCGGCTCGAAGCCGTGACCCTCGAGCTTCTCGAGCGCCCAGCGCACGAGCGCCAGCTCGAGCATCACCAGCGGGCCTTTCAGGTACGCGAAGCGCGAGCCCGACAGCCGCGCGCCCCGCTCCATGTCGATCGCCGTCCCGGCCAGCTCGAGGTGATCGCGCGGCTCGAAGTCGAATCGCGGGACGGTGCCGACCTCGCGCACCAGCTCGTCCTCAGGTCCCTGCGCCGCCGAGGGGTCGGGCAGGTTCGGCAGGGGAGCCAGCGCCGCCTGCAGCTCGGCCTGCACCTCCGCCAGCTGCTGCTCGAGCTGCTTGGCGCTCGCCGCGACCGAGCGCATCGACTCGATCTCCCTGGCCCGCTGCTCCTCCCCGGCGGCCGCGCGGATGCGATCGTTGGCCTCGTTCTGCTGCGCCCGCAGGCCCTCGAGCTCGGGCAGCAGCTCGCGGCGGCGACGGTCCAGCTCGATCACGAGGTCGAGCTCCTCGGCGGCAGCGTCGCCGCGCCGTGACAGCGCGCTTCGCACCCCCTCGGGGTCCTCGCGGATCAGCTTGAGGTCGAGCAAGCCGCCTCTCTCCCGCTGGTCGCTATTTGGTGGACAGCGTGATCGGCGTGTGCGGCACGTTCTTGGCCTGGAGCCCGGAGTAGGTCGCCAGGAATTCCGCCACGTCTTTCGCGTTGGGGCCGACGAGGATGTTCTCGGGCATGATCGCGCCGGAGAAGCCGCCGTTGCGGAGCGCGTAGAGGACCTGTTCGACGTTCTCCTTGCGGAAGTTGAAGTTCGGCCCGTTCGTCCTGACGCGATTGGCGATGCTCGTGGCCGACCCCTCGGCGCCGACCACGGACAGCGTGTGGCAGCCCGAGCAGTGGTCTCTGAACAGGACGGCGCCCCGGTAGTAGGGGCTGGTCTTCGGAACCTGAATGCCCTGCGAGCCGCAGGCGCCCAGAGTGGCAGCGCAGAGGAGCAGGACCAGCGTCATGGCGGCGGCCTTCATGCGGTCGGGAATATATAGGCCCGAGGCCGGTATGGAGAGCCGGCCGAATCGTGGTTTCCTAGAACCCGTGAGCCGTGGCGGCGGCGCGCAGGGCCAGGAACACGACGACCAGGGCGGACAACGCCATCACGCCGATCTCCCGGCGCACGATCGCGGCGACCAGCTGGTGCTGCTCGCGCTCGGGCAGCGCGGCGACGGCCTGCGAGCCCTCCAGGCCGCGGTGATCGAGCACCGTCTGGGCCGAGATCGCGCGCAGCTGCTCGGCCACGAAGGCGACCGCCAACGGCAACAGGGCGTACAGGTAGAAGAGACGTTCGGTCGAGTAGTTGCCGGCGGCGGCCAACGATCCGACCGCCACGGCAAGGGTCAGCGCCGAGCCCTGGCCGACCCGCAGCAACAGCCAGAAGGCCTTCGCGGCAGCGCCCGAGGTCCGGCCGTGCCAGTAGTCGAAGGCCCCGAGCAGGCCGGGCACGAGATTGAGTGCGGCGACGGCCAGGCAACCCGCGACGACCGCCTCATTCATCGGCCGATATCGAGCCGATTGCCACTATGTAACACCTTGCCACAAGCAGTGATATAACAGCGCGCGGTGCTGCGCAGCTATCTCCCGGCGATCGTCTTTCTGGTTCTCGGCGGGGCCGTCGGCGGAGCATTCGTGATCCTCAACTCCGTCATCGGCCCGCGCCGCGCGACCCCCCACAAGCAGGATCCCTACGAGTGCGGGCTGCCGTCCGAGATCAGGCGCGGGATGCGCTTCGGGATCAGCTTCTACCTGATCGCGATGCTGTTCATCCTGTTCGACATAGAGGTCATCTTCCTCTATCCGATCGCCGTCGACCTGCGCGCCTTCGGCTCCTACGCGCTGACCGAGACGATCGTGTTCATCGTGCTTCTGTTCGTCGCCTTCGTCTACGTGTGGCGCAGGGGGGCGTTGGAGTGGAAGTGAAACGCGAGACGCTGCGCGGTCCCGTCGGCGGCGCCCCGGTCGACGCCGAGAAGCTGGGCGTGCGCGAGCTGAACGCGCATCAGCTGCTGCGCGGGGCGGAGATCGAAGGGCGCAACCAGCCCGCGCATCTCGAGGGCGAGGAGCTCGAACGCTACGTGCAGGAACGGGTCCTGACGACGACCCTGGACTCGGCGGTGGCGTGGGCGCGCGGAAACTCGTTCTTCCCGCTGGCCTTCGGTCTGGCCTGCTGCGCGATGGAGCAGTTCCACACGGCCGGCCCGCGCATGGACATCGCGCGCTTCGGCTACGAGGCCTTTCGCGCCTCGCCCCGGCAGGCCGACCTGATCATCCTGGCCGGGCGCGTCTCGATCAAGATGGCGCCGATCATCCGCCGGCTCTACGACCAGATGCTCGAGCCGAAGTGGGCGATCTCGATGGGCGCCTGCTGCAGCTCGATGGGCGTCTTCAACAACTACGCCCTCGTGCCCGCCGACAAGTTCATGCCGATCGACGTCCACGTGCCCGGCTGCCCACCGCGTCCCGAGTCGTTGATGCACGGCGTGCTGAAGCTGCGTTCGCTGGTCCTGAACGACCCGGAGGCCGGATGGCGCGAGCGCTACGGCGCGGTGGGCACCGAGGAGCGCCCCTAGATGCCCGATGCGACGGGCCTGGAGCTGCTCGCCAAAGAACTGGGTGGCGCCGCGCTCGAGACGGTCTACTTCCGTGAGCGGGCCACGATCATCATCGATCCCGGGGAGATCCGATCCGTGCTCGGAACGCTGCGTGGCAAGGGGTACTCGTTCCTGGCCAGCGTGCACGGGGTCGACCACTACCCCGAGGAACCGCGACTCGGGGTCGTCTATGAGCTGCTCGACATGGGTCGCGTGGACCGTCTCACGGTCAAGCTGCGAGTCGGGATCGAGCAGCCCGAGGTCGATTCGGTCACGACGGAATGGCCGACCGCGAACCACCAGGAGCGCGAGGTGTACGACATGTTCGGCGTCGTCTTCCGCGGCCACCCCGACCTGCGCCGGATCCTGATGCCCGAGGACTACGAGGGCCACCCGCAGCGGCGCGACTTCCCGATCGGCGGCGAACCGGTGATCTTCACCCGCGACGAGCGCAAATGGCTGGAGGCGCGCGAGTGAGCTCGACGAAGCCCCCGGGGCTGTCGGAGTACCGCCGCCGCGAGCAGAGCGTGACGCTCTCCGAGCTCGAGGCCGAGCCGGACGCGCCGGCCGGGGCACGGACCGAAGAGCTGCTGACGCTCAACTTCGGCCCCCACCATCCCGCCACCCACGGGGTGCTGCGGCTGCTCGTGACGCTCCAGGCGGAGATCGTCCGCGACATCAAACCGATCATCGGCTACGTGCACACCGGCATCGAGAAGACCGCCGAGGACAAGTCCTACTGGAAGGTCATCCCGGTGGTCGAGCGGATGGACTATCTCGCCTACTACTTCAACGCCATGGCCTACTGCAGCGCCGTCGAGACGCTGGTCGAGGTCGAGGTCCCGCGGCGCGGACAGTATCTGCGGGTCATCCATCTCGAGCTGAACCGCATCGCCTCACACCTGATCTGGCTGGGTACGAGCGCACTGGACCTGGGCGCGGTCTCGATCTTCCTCTACTGCCTGCGCGAGCGCGAGCTGATCCTCGACCTGTTCGAGATGTCCTCGGGCCAGCGGATGCACACCCGCTACTTCCAGGTCGGGGGCGTGATCGAGGACATCCCGCCCGGCTTCGAGCAGAAGCTGCGCGAGTTCCTGAAGGTGATGCCGCGCCGCGCCGACGAGTACGGCGCGATCCTCAACTCGAACGAGATCGTGCTGCGGCGACTGAGGAACACCTGCCCGCTGGATGAGCAGACGCTGCTCGCCCTCGGGGTAACGGGGCCGCTGCTGCGCGCCGCCGGCAACCCCTGGGACCTGCGCAAGGCCGACCCGTACTGCTCCTACGAGGAGTTCGACTTCAAGATCCCGGTCGGCACGGTCGGCGACAACTACGACCGTTTCGCGGTGCGGCTGGCCGAGATCTACGAGTCGGTGAAGATCATCGAGCAGGCGCTCGACGGCCTCCCCGAGGGGCCCCACATGACCGGGGACCGCAAGGTCGCGCTGCCGCCCCGTCACGAGCTGGCCACCTCGATGGAGGCGTTGATCCATCACTTCATGCTGGTCACCGAGGGGTTCCGGGTTCCGCCCGGCGAGGTCTATTACCCGATCGAGTCGCCGCGCGGCGAGCTCGGCTGCTACGTGCGCTCGGACGGCTCCTCCAAGCCGGCCCGCGTGCACATGCGCGACCCCTCGTTCGTGAACCTGCAGGCGCTCTCGCACATGGTCGAGGGCAGCTACATCGCCGACATGATCGCCACCACCGCGATGCTCGACCCGATCCTGGGAGGGATCGATCGATGAGCCCGCGCGGATGGGACTTCGCGGCCGAACTCGACAAGCCGCCGGCGACGATCCCCGAGCCCGACGAGGTCGAGGTCCCGGCGGAGCTGCGCGCCGAGATCGAGGCGCACATGGGCAAGTACCCCGACCCCCGCTCGGCGACGCTGCCGGCGCTCGAGGCCGCCCAGCGGCTGCACGGCTGGTGCTCACCCGAGGCGATCGACCAGGTCGCCTGCGTGATGCGGGTGACGCCCGCCTACCTCGAATCGGTCGCCACCTTCTACGACATGCTGGAGACGCACCCGGTGGGCCGGCACAGCGTGTACGTCTGCACGAACATCTCCTGCTCGCTGCGCGGCGCCGACGAGCTGTACGAGGTGCTGGCCGCGGCGTCCGCCGACGACCCCGCCTTCAACGTGCGCGCCTTCGAGTGCCTGGGGGCCTGCGACATCGCGCCGATGGCCTCGGTCGACGGGGTCTACGTGGGGCCGCTGACGCCACAGGACGTGCCGCAGATGCTCGACGACGTGCGCGCGGGGCGGCCGGTGCTGCCCGACCTGCAGCTGGCTCGGCGACTGGTGGCCGACCCGCGGGCGAACTCCGAGCAGTACCCCGAGCACGCGGTGCAGGGCGCACCGAGCGGGGACGCGGCCAACCTCGAGCTGTCGACCGAGTCACCGGACGCCGCGATCGGTCCGTCGATGGGCGGCGAACGCTCCGATCCGACCGGGCCGCCCGAGCAGGAGCCGTCGTGATGGCCGCTCCAGCCGCCTCGCAGCCGATTCTGCTGCTGAGAGACATCGATGAGCCCGGCCTGCGCACGCGCGAGGTCTACGAACGTCGCGGTGGCTACGAGGCGCTGCGCAAGGCGCTGGCGATGACCCCCGACGACGTGCTCGCCAACCTCAAAGCCTCCGGCCTGCGCGGCCGCGGCGGCGCCGGCTTCGCGATGGGCACGAAGGTCTCCTTCCTGCCGAAGGGTGCGATGGACAAGTACCTGGTCTGCAACGCCGACGAGTCCGAGCCCGGCACCTTCAAGGACCG
>JBKQOO010000134.1:0-3465 GCA_052145475.1 Solirubrobacteraceae bacterium | reverse complement strand
CGGTTTTTGCTCGAGAACATCGCCCGTATGCTGCCCGATCCCGATGGCGATTACGACGAGGCCGGGTTTCTCAACGAGCTGTGTAAGCGGACGGGCTGTGGCCTGGTTCTGGACGTCTACAACCTCGAGTGCGACGAGCATAATCACGGCCTGGACATCGACCGGTTCCTTGGCGCGCTCGAGCTCGGGGCGGTTCACGAGCTGCACGTCGCCGGCGGCACCGAGGTCGGGGGAATGAAGCTCGATGTGCACTCGCGGCGCGCGCAGCCCTCGACCGTGGCTCTCGCCGCACGAGCAGTGGCCGCGACACCGGCGGTGTGGGGGGTTACCTATGAGGTGCTGCCAGAGGCGGTTCCGGTCCTCGGGTACGACGTGATCGTGGACGAGCTCATGCGATTGCGGGCCGCGCTGTCATGAGCGGGCAGGCGGCACGGCTGGCCGCTCAGCAGCAGGCGCTTCTGGCGCTTCTGAAGGGCAGGCCGGTCCCGGCGGGGGACGACTCGTATCTCGATCTGGTCCGCGGTTCGCGCGGATTGACGATGCTCCAGATGATCACGGCGTGGTGGCGCCGCTTTGACCTGGAGCGGCTGGCCCCGCTGACCAGCCGTGCGCTGACCCACGAAGGACGCTTCGAGAGCGCGCTCACCCGGCTGGGACGTGACGCCGATACGCCCGCTGCGATCTCCGCGCTCGCGATGCACTTCCTCGATCAGCACGTTGAGGACACCGACCCGCTGATCGCCGCGGTCGCGTCAACCGAGCGCGCGCTCACACTCGTCGCCCGTGGCGACCGCTCGCATCACGAGGTCCTCTGGGACCGCGACCCGGCGCCCGTGCTCAACGCCCTGCTGGCAGGACACCCGCCAGGACCTGCCGCACCAGGCGACTTCCGGGTCACCGTGAGCCACGACCGGCCGGCCCTGATCGCCGTCGAACGCCGAGGTGACCTAGCGAACTCCACTTCAGAGGTAGGAGGGGTAATGCGGTGAGTACAGACAGTCGGCTGCCGGTGTACCGGATCGTGACGACTGGGATCGCGGAGCTGGAGGCGCGGCAACTGGCCGAGGCGCTCACGATCCCGGGCAGCGAGCTGCTATGGCGGGACGGTGAGGCGTCGTTTGTGGACCGCGACAAGTACCTCGCGGTTCCGAGCGTCACGATCGAGGACCCGGAGATCGTCGCCCGCTTCACCAAAACGACGACGAACCATCACCCGGAGATCCCGATCGCGGTATCCGGGATCGATTACGCAGCGCTCGACCGACACGTCCCGTTCGCCGACGACGCGGCGTTGAGGTCGGCCGCGGACGCGCTCGACAGCGCGGGCCTGACGCCCGCCTCGGCCCGGCCCATGGTCGGGCACACGGTTTTCACCACGGTCGCGATAGACGCCAGCGGCGCCGAGCAGGAGCAGCGGCAAGTGCTGCTCGACACCGAGGTCAGCTACCGGTTCACCATCGACGGCTACCCGCTGGTCGGCCCAGGCGCCCAGATTCAGATCTCGTTCGGCGCCGAGGGGAACGTCACCCGCCTAGTGCACGCCACGCGGACCCTCGAGCCCGGACCTTCGGTGGCGATCATCGACGCCGACACCCTGCGCCAGCGGCTTGCGTGCTCGCTGCCCGACGACGCCGAGGTCAACGTCCGGCTCGTCTACCTGGCGCCGAGCCTGCGCAACGCGCTGAACGGCTCGCCATACTGGCGGCCGAGCGAAATCATCCCGTGGTACGCGGTCACAGTCACCCGGACTGTGATCCATCCAGGCCGCCGGACCGGGCAACCGCTCACCTCTCGGGTCCGCCTGATCCCGGCCACCGACGACACACGGTACGTCCCTTCCGTGACCGTCGAGGCAAACAGCATCGATGGCTCCCGCGTCGAGGCGCGCGCCGCAGCGACCGGTGGCACTGCCCCCTATTCATTCCTGTGGGCGGGATCAAATCCCGGCATCTTCGCGGAGCGCGGCGAGGCGGTGAGCTACGAGCCGGTGACGCGGGATCTGCGCGAGGTCATCCCCGTGCAGTCCCTGGCGCGGATCGAGCACGTTTCGGTCACGGTGGTCGACGCCAACGGCGTGTCGGCCCAGGCGATCACGTCGCTGCCGGTCACGGCCCGGCCAGCGCCGGACACCCACAAGTCCGTCACGTACGGGTGCGAGAGTCCGAACGACCCCGGCGCGTGGACCGGAGACCGGGTCGCCTGGCAGTCCGCGATGACCACGTTCGGTGGCGGCTCGGAGCGGTTCTGCTGGCTCGCCGACTCCTCCTGGCCCGGGGATTACATCGAGCCCACGCCACCCGGCACGCTCGACTCGCTTCCTTGGATCGACGGGGACGCGGACTACAGCAACTGGGGCATCAACACAGCGAACATCGTCTTCTACATCGGCGACAGCAACCCCGAGGTCTTCGCAGAGATGTATCCCGGCGCGACCCCCGCTGACTACAACACGTCGGCAGGCGGATGGGTATGGGCGCCGACCAACTCAACCACCCTGCAGATCGGCAGCCAGGGCTACGACGTCGCGTACGCCGGCGCGTGGGGCGCACCGCACCCCAACGACCAACTGCAGTGGCTCCCGATGTACGCGTGCAACTTGCTCGAGAACGACGCGAACGCGCCATCGCCGTGGCTGCGGTGGGGCCCGGCGTACAACGGCCTGCACAGCGTGCTCGCGTTCCATACCGAAGCGCTGGACAGCAATAGCTTCGTGTCGGACTTCTCGCTAGGCTTCCTGGGCTTCCCCCTTTTCTTCGAGCCTCAGACGATCGTGCAAGCGTGGCTGAACGCGGCGAACGCGACCAATATCGGCACGCCGGCAGCAATGGGCCCGATCGTAAACATCGACGTGCTGGGCATCACCCTCGGGATCTCAGACTACGCCGACTACTACTGGGGCAAAGGCACAGTCGGACCGACAATCCCACAGGAGCTCATCAACGGCTGGTGGTACATCAAGGGGAACTGACGCCGTCCAGACCCTTCCGTAACCGTTCGGGACCAGCCGCTCCTCGGCGTCTGGCCCGGCCTGCCCGGGCGACCCGCGGCCGCTCTATCGTCGAGCGACCGCGCGGATTCCTACGGGTGCGTGAAAGGCCCGGCCGGGTGCGGCGGGACAGCGATCAAGGCGGACCTGCTGGAGGAGTACGTGACCGGCGCGGTGCTGGACGCGCTGGAATCCCCGCGCGTGCAGCAAGCGCTGCGCGCGGGCGAGGACCAGCACGCGCCGCGCCGCGCGGAACTGCTGGAGCAGATCAGGGACGCGCAGGAACGGCGGGAAGAGGCGCGCCGCGACTATTCCGACCGGGTGATCGACCGGGCCGACTGGCTGGATATCCGGCAGCGCACCGAGGACGACATCAGCGCCGCGCGGCGTGAATATGACCGGCTGTCCGGATCGGCCACGGTGATGAGCGACATCCTCCCATCGGAGCGGGTCCGTGATGCGTGGGAATCGTGGAGCAC
>JBKQOO010000133.1:0-13342 GCA_052145475.1 Solirubrobacteraceae bacterium | reverse complement strand
CACGAAGATCAGGATCGCCTCGGGAACCGGCGCCGCGAACATGTGGTGAGCCCACGTGAGGAAGCCGAGGAACGCGATCGCGACCGTCGACGCGGCGATCGCCTTGTAGCCGAAGATCGGCTTTCGCGCGAAGACCGGGAGGATCTCGGAGATGATCCCGAAGCCTGGCAGCACCATGATGTAGACCTCGGGGTGACCGAAGAACCAGAACAGGTGCTGCCACAACAGGACTCCGCCGTTGGCCGGGTCGTAGATGTGGGCGCCCAGGTGCCGGTCGGCGGCCAGCCCGAACAGCGCGGCGGTCAGCAGCATCGTCACCGCGGCGGCGATCACCGGCATCGCGAAGATGATCAGGACGGAGTAGACGAGGATCGTCCAGATGAACAGCGGCAGCCGCCCCCAGCTCATCCCGCGGGCGCGCATGTTGGCGATCGTCGCGTAGAAGTTGATCGCGCCCAGGATCGAGGACAGGCCGGTGAGGTGGACCAGGTAGATCCAGGCGTCCTCGCCGCCGCTGGGGGAGTAGGTCGCGTTGGCGAGCGGGACGAAGCTGACCCAGCCCGCTTCCGGGGGGTTCCAGAAGAGCGATGAGTAGAAGACCAGCCCGCCGGCCAGCAACAGCCAGTAGGAGAGCGCGTTCAGCCGCGGGAAGGCCATGTCCCGCGCGCCGATCATCAGCGGCACGAAGTAGTTGGCCAGGCCGGCCATCATCGGCACGATGAACAGGAAGACCATCGTCGTGCCGTGCATCGTGAACAGCTGGTTGTAGGTCGTCGGGGTGACCAGCGTGTTGTTCGGCGCCCCGAGCTGCAGGCGCATCAGCAGGGCCTCGACGCCTCCGAGCAGGAAGAACACGAAGGTCGTGACGATGTACATGATCCCGATCCGCTTGTGATCGGTCGTCGTGATCCAGCTCGTCCATCCGCGTGGCTCGGGCTCGACGCTGTGGGCGACGATCTGGGGGACCGGGGCTACGTAGGTGGCCATGTCGTGCGCTGGTCTCCTCGTGTCCTAGGGGTTTTCGACCTGGCCGGCGCCGGTCTGCTTGTTGAGTTTTTCCCTGGCTATCTTCGCGGCCGCGTTCGCTTCGGCGATCTCCTGTTTCTGGGTGGAGAGCCACTGTTCGAACTGCGCCGGCGGCACGGCTCTGACGACCGCGATCATACGAGCGTGGCCGCGGCCGCACAGCACCGCGCACTGGCCCCGGAACAGCCCAGGCTTCGAGACCTTGAACCAGGTGTAGTTGTGGTAGCCCGGCACCGCCTGGAACTTGCCGCCCAATTCGGGGATCCACCAGGAGTGCACGACGTCCGACGAGACGATGTCGAGCGTCACCGTCGTGTTCGTCGGGACGACCATTTCCTCGTAGGAGTAGGGCGCGCCCAGGCCGTCCGGTTCGGTCGCGCCGGGGTAGACGAACTGCCAGATGTACTGGCGGCCGATCACCTGGATGTTGAGGGATTTGCCGTTCGGCGGCAGCTTGCGCTCGGCGCTGGCGAAGAGCAGTTCGTTCTGGCTCGCCAGGCGCGCGCCTTCGGCGCCGGAGTTGGGCGGGTCCTGGATCGAGGAGAGCTTCGCGAACGTGACCACGGCGAGGGCGACGAGGATCACCGCGGCCGCGACCGTCCAGCCGACCTCGAGGCGCGTGTTGCCCCTGATCTGCGCCGGCACGGCGCCCTTGCGCGCGCGGAAGCGGAGCAGCGCGTACAGGAGGCCGCCCTCGACCAGGACGAACACCACCAGAGCGATGTACAGGGTGATCTTGTAGAGGCTGTCGATCTGTTCGGCGTTGGGCGAGGCGCCCGACGACGGCGTGAAGAACGCGAGCGTTGTGGGGATCAGGTGGCCCAAGGCGGCGGGGATTCTATTCAGGCCCGGGCGGGACGCGCTTGATGACGTTTGCCACGAGGCCCGGCTAGCGTCCGGAGAAGCGGGCGGGGCGTTTCTGGACGAACGACATCGCCCCCTCCACGAAGTCATCGCTGCCCGACATCTCGCGCTGGATCTGCGCCTCGAGCTCGAGCTGCTCCTCCATCCTGGCGTAGAGCCAGTTGTTGAGCTGGCGCTTGGTACCGGCGTATGAACGCGTCGGACCTGCGGCCAGGCGGGCGGCGAGCTCGCGGGTCTCATCGCCCAGCCGCTCGTCGGGCACGACCCGGTTGATCAGGCCCCACTCCAGCGCCTTGGCGGCCGGCAGGCGCTCGCCCAGCATCGACAGCTCGGTCGCGCGCGCCATGCCGACCCGGGTCGGCACGAAGAGCGATGAGCCGCCGTCGGGGACGAGGCCGATGTTCACGAAGGCGAGCAGGAAGTAAGCGCTCTCGGCAGCGATGATCAGGTCGCTGCACAGCGCCAGCGAGCAGCCGATGCCGACAGCCGGCCCGTTCACTGAGGCCACGACAGGCTTGCCCATCTCGCGGATCATGGTCATGATCGGGTGGTAGCGCTCGGTCAGCGTCCTGTAGACGTCGGGTCGGCCCTCGGGCGTGGTCTCGCCGCCGCTGATCTCCTTGAGGTCCGCGCCGGAGGAGAATCCGCGCCCCGCGCCGGTGATCACGACCGCGCGGATCGAGTCCTCCTCGGCGGCGTGGCGCACCGCGGCGAGCAGGTCGCTTCCGAACTGGTGGTTCCAGGCATTCAGGGCCTGCGGCCGGTTCAGCTCGATCGTCGCCGCGCCGTCCTGCACCGACAGGTTCACCGTCTCCAGCTGCATCTCGGTCTGGCTCATGGCCCTCCTCCTCGTCTTGCGCTGTGCCCGTGCGGGCGGCGGAGAGCCGTACTGGAGGCGCTCCGGGGCGGTTGATCCTATGGTGTATTCGATGGCACGGCCCGTGATCGGCATCTGCACCGCTCTGGAGAAGGCGCGCTGGAGCGTCTGGGACCTCGACGCCGCGCTGTTGCCGATGAGCTACGTGCAGGCGGTGCAGAGCGCCGGCGGGATGCCGCTGCTGCTTCCGCCCGACGAGCAGACGACCGAGGAGCCGGCGCAGCTGCTGGGCCTGCTCGACGGCCTGATCCTGGCGGGAGGGGCCGACATCGATCCGTCCTGTTACGGGCAGGCCACCGACCCGCATACGGTCGACACCGTGCCGGAGCGCGATCGCTTCGAAATCGGGCTTGCGCGGGCGGCGATCGAGCGCGACCTGCCGCTGCTCGGGATCTGCCGGGGGATGCAGTTGATCAACGTCGCCTGCGGCGGCACGCTGATCCAGCACCTGCCCGATCGGTTCGGCCACGGCGAGCACCGGCGCGTGGTCGGCTCGTTCGACGGCTCCGACCACGACGTCAACCTGATCGACGGCACGCTGGCCCAGCAGGCCGCCGGGCAGACGGCACATGCGACGAAGTCCCACCACCATCAGGGGGTGGACTGCCTCGGCGCGGGCCTCATCGTCAGCGGCGTCTCGGCGCTGGAGGACGATCTCACCGAGGCGATCGAGCTCCCCGAGCGGAGATTCGTGCTGGGTGTGCAGTGGCACCCCGAGGCCGATGAGGAGAGCACCGTGATCGCCTCGCTGGTCGCCGCCGCCGCTCGCTCGGCGCTGGCTGCCGCGAGCGAGTAACCCGCCGATCCGGCCGCTCCGGGCCTGAGGGGCCCCGAGGGCCGACCTATACTCCCGGCGCGTGCGTTCCTCGAAGGCGATCCGAGCCGCGGCCTGGGGGACCGTCGCAGCGGGGGTCGCCGCACCGTTGCTGCGCAAGCGGATCGATGCACCGCCGGCGCTGATGCAGTCGATCGCCTTCGCCGCACCGGTCGGCCTGGCCGTGGCGGTGCGCCGCTCGCGCCGGCGCGACGTCGCCGTCTGCGCCCTGCAGATGTGGGCCTACCTCGCTGCCTACAAGACCCCCCACGACGACACCGAGGACCAGCAGCGACGGGTGCGGATCGACTACCCGATCAAGGTCGACCGCGTCCTCGGCCTGGGCGAGCTGCCGAGCACGCGCCTGCAGCGGGCGCTGGCCCGCACCGGCCCCGAGGGCCCACAGTGGCGCGCGCTGGACAGGCTGCTCGTCTGGGCTCACTGGAGCTGGTTCGCGGTCCCGCACGGCACGCTGCTGTACATCCTCGTCCGGGAGCCGCGGCGCTTCGGGCGAGCGGCCGTGATGACCTACGCCGTGTTCGATCTGGGCGCCAGCTTCTACTGGGTCGTGCCGACTGCCCCGCCCTGGTATGCCTCGGTCTCCGAGCAGGGCACGCCGAGGTCCGGCACCCAGGTGCAGGTGCGACGCATGATGGTCGAGTACGGCGAGCATTTCTGGAGAGACGGCTGGGGCTCTCTCTACAGTGTCCTGGGAGGCAACCCTCTCGCCGCGATGCCCTCTCTGCACTTCGCCACATCCCTGATGGCCGCGCTCCTGCTCGCCGAGACGGGGCCGGTGGCCGGCGCGCTCGGGTTCGCATACGCCGGGACGCTCGGTTTCGCACTTGTGTACCTGGGAGAGCACTATGTCGTGGACCTGATCGCCGGCGCTGCGCTGACCGGCGCGGTGCTGCGGCTGGAGCCATGGGCGGCGCCGGGCCTTGGTCGCGTCGGCCGTGCGATCGGGGCGCTGGAGGAGATCGCACACCGGACGGGCTGAAAGCGGGGACGGCGGGAGCGAGATGGCGGGCAGCGTGCAATCCGGGGGGAGAGCGGCGAGCGAGATGGACGAGCTGCGCCCGGGCCCGCCGGCAGAGGAGGAGATGCCGCGTGTGCGGCTCAACCGCCGCCAGCTGGTCGCGTTCGGCGTGTTCGTCGCCTCGACGGTCGGCTTCCTGTACTTCGTCCTGCCCAAGCTCACCGGGGCGGCCACCACGGTCCATCGGATCGAGCGTGGCGACACGTGGTGGATCGTGGCCGGCGTGGTGCTCGAGGCTCTCTCCTTCGGCGGCTACATCGTGCTGTTCCGCGCCGTCTTCGTGGGCGCCCGGGACGGCGCCGGGCACTCGCGACGGATCGGGTGGCGGGAGAGCTACGAGATCACGATGGCCGGCCTGGCCGCGACGCGCCTGTTCGCCGCGGCGGGCGCCGGCGGCGTCGCGTTGACTGCATGGGCGTTGCGCCGCTCGGGAATGGAGCCGCGGACGGTCGCCTCCAGGATGGTCGCCTTCATGGTGCTGCTGTACGTCGTCTACGCCGGCTCGCTGCTGATCGACGGTCTCGCGCTGGCCACCGGCCTGTTCCCGGGCGGCGGCTCGATCGCGCTCACGCTCGTCCCGGCGATCGTCGCGCTGGCGCTGTTCGGGCTGGTCGGCGCGATCGCGCTGCTGCCCGGCGACATCGAGCGCCGCCTGGCCGCCTGGGCTCCCGGCTCCGGGCGGCTGCGCAGCTTCCTTGCCGTCTCGGTCACCGTGCCCGCGCTGGCGGCCAGCGGCGTGCGCACCGCGATCGCGCTGATCCGCTCCCGCGACCCGCGGCTGCTGGGCGCGCCGGCGTGGTGGGGCTTCGACATCGCGGTGCTGTGGGCGATGTTCCACGCCTTCGGCTCGCCGCCGCCCCTCGCAGTGATCTGGATGGCCTACTTCATCGGCACGCTGGGCAACCTGCTGCCATTGCCCGGCGGCCTGGGCGGCGTGGAGGGCGGCATGATCGGCGCGTTCGCCGCCTTCGGCGTCAACCTCGAACTGGCCGTGCTGGCGGTGCTGTCCTATCGCGCGATCTCCTTCTGGCTGCCCACCTTCCCGGGCGCCGTGGCCTACTTCCAGCTGCGCCGGACCGTCGCGCGCTGGCGCGTCGAACAGGTCGAGCCACCCGCGATGACGCACAAGGAAGCGGCGGAGTCGGCGCCCGCAGCCGCCGCGTCATGAGGTGGAGGGCGTGCAGCGACGACAGGGGTTCGATCGCGGCGTGGGGACAGGCTCAACCCAGCAGGACTGATACGCTATACAAAGTAAAGTAGTGCGGAGCGCGGAGCGCCGTGCAGGCGAGGAACGGAGAAGCGATGAGCGAGGTCGAGAACGTGATCATCGTCGGCAGTGGCCCGGCGGGTTACACGGCGGCGCTGTACACGGCGCGTGCGAACCTGAAGCCGCTCGTGATCGAGGGCTTCGCCTGGGGCGGGCTGCTTCAGCAGACGACCGATGTCGAGAACTACCCCGGCTTCCCCGAGGGCGTGATGGGACCGGACATGATGCAGCGCTTCCGTGACCAGGCCGAGCGGTTCGGCGCGCGACTCGTGACAGAGCAGGCCGAGCGGGTCGAGCTGTCCGACGAGCCTGGCGGGATCCACAAGGTCTGGGTCGACGGCACCGAGCACAGCGCCCGCACCGTCGTGCTGGCGATGGGGGCCGAGCACAAGAAGCTGGGGGTGCAGGGCGAGGCGGAGCTGTCGGGCCGTGGGGTCAGCTACTGCGCGACCTGCGACGCGGCCTTCTTCAGAGCGGCGCCGACGCTGATCATCGGCGGCGGCGACTCGGCGATGGAGGAGGCGATCTTCCTCTCGAAGTTCGCCGCCAAGGTGACGGTCGTGCACCGCCGCGACGAGTTCAGAGCTTCGAGCATCATGCTGGAGCGGGCTCGCGAGCAGAAGAACATCGAGTTCCTGACCCCTTACACGGTCAAGGAACTGGTCGCCGGCGAGAACGGCGCCCTCGGGCACGCCGTGCTCGTGCACGTGCCGAGCGGGGAGGAGCGCGAGATACTCGTCTCGGGGACCTTCATCGCGGTCGGGCACGAGCCCCAGTCGGAGCTGGTGAAGGGGCAGGTGGACCTCGACGAGAACGGCTACGTGGTCACCGAGGCGGGCTCGACCAGGACGCGCCGTCCCGGCGTGTTCGCGGCCGGCGACCTGGTCGATCACACATACCGCCAGGCCATCACGGCGGCAGGCTCGGGCTGCCAGGCGGCACTGGATGCAGAGTGGTACCTGCGCGACACGCCCGGCGTGCCGATCCCCGAGGGCATGCCGCTGGGCGACCCCGTCGAGGCGCAGTGGGCGCCCGCGGCGGACACCGTCTCCTAGCTCGCGGCGAGGAGATCGCGGCAGGCCCGCCGAGGGCGGGCGGGCCGGGCCACCACTAGTCTTCCGGCATGCGGGTCGTGGGGAACGGACGCCGTGGGGCGGCGCGGACGGTCATGGCGGCGGCGATCGGGCTGGCGGCGCTGGCGCTCGCCCTTCCGGCCGGCGCGCTGGCATCGGCCGACCCGCAGCTGACCCCGACCTACATCCCGAACGGCTTCGTCCACAACGAAAGGCCGGCCTCGCTGATCGACGAAACGCTTGCCCAGCTGGAGTCCTTCGGAATCGGGCAGGCGATCCTGCCGATGCCCAAGCTGAAGCGGGACGGGACGATCAAGATCCCGCGCAAGGAGGCGCGGATGATCCCGCTGTGGGTCGCCCGGACAGCCGCCTACAACGCAGGGCACGGCACCGACATGCTGCTCGTCGCGGTCTTCGACGGTCACACCGCAGGCGCCGGCCTGGACCTGGAAGACCCGACGGTCAGGGCCAACGTGCTCGCCTCGATCGAAACGGTGCTGGCGATGGGCGTCGGCGGGGTGCAACTCGACTTCGAGCCCTACCCGCACTCGCCCGGCTTCGTGATGCTGCTGGAAGAGATCGACCAGGCCTTTGCCCGGCTGGGCTTCCACGGTCCCCTGTCGGTCACCGCTCCGGCGCACCTGGCCACGTGGCCGCCGGCATACATGAACGAAGTCACCGCCCATCTGAGCGAAGTCGACCCGCTCTTCTATGACGGCGAATTCACGAGCGAAGCGGGCTATCAGCGATGGATCCGGGAAGGTCTCGCCTACTACTCGGCCAACACGGCCCCGGCGACCAGGATCATCGCGATGATCCCCTCCTACGGCCCCAACCGCTGGCACCGTCCCGCGATCGAAGACGTGGCCAGCGCCACCACCGCCCTGGGCGAAGCCCTGCAGGCTGGCAGCCGCGTGAGCGGCGCCGGCGTCTTCTGGTGGTGGGGTTTCTTCTACGACGAAGAAGGCGCCTACGATGCCGCTGCCGACCGGGCCGCCTGGCCGGCGACGATCGCGCTGCCCTTCACTCCCTGAGGCGCCGGCAAACGGCTCAACCCGCCGCGGGCTCGAGCGCGCCCTCGAGCTCCAGCAGCCAGCGCTTGCGGTCGATCCCGCCGCCATAGCCGCCCAGCGCCCCGCCGGTGCGCAGGACACGGTGGCAGGGGATCACGATCGGAATCGGGTTGGCGCCCAGGGCATTGCCGGCGGCCCGCGAGCCGCGCGGACTGCCCGCCTCGCCGGCGACCTCGGCGTAGCTCAGCACCCCGCCGTAGGGGATCGCGGCGGTGACGGCGAGGACGCGCCGTCCGAACGGGCCGATCAGCGACCAGTCCAGCTCGGCCCGGAAGGATCGGCGCCTTCCCGCGAAGTACTGGTCCAGTTCGCGACGCAGCGGATCGAGCCGCTCGGGGGCGTGCAGGATGCGCGGGGACAGCCGCCTGGCGACGCTCTCCAGCACCGACTCGACGCTCTCCTCGGGGAAGGCCAGGCGCACCAGCCCGCGGCCCGTGCTGGCGGCCAGCATCGGCCCGAAGGGCGAGTCGACGCTCGCGTAGGTGATGTCGACCAGGCCCCTGTCCGCGGCGATCCGGGCGAAGCGCTCCGCCGCGCCGGCGGCCTCGCGGCTGATCCGGGCGGGCGGACCGGCCTTCCCGGAGCCCGTCCCCGCGGCGCGCCGCAGGGCCTGCTCGAGCTGGCCGGAGCCTGCCGGAGAATCGCTGCTCATGCCGTCACCACCTTTCGAAGCTTTGTCAATCCCTCGTGCAGCGAGCGCCGGGCCGCGTCCTCGGAGCAACCGATCGCAGCCGCTATGTCGCGGTGGGGCAGGTCGGCCAGGTAGCGCAGCACGACGGCCGAGCGCTGCCTGTCTGGCAGTCCCTGCACCGCGTCCCACAGCTCCTCGTCGCGCCCTGTAGCAGTCGCTTGCGAAGGCTCTGCCACGGCGGACGGCTCGGCGACGGGGACGGCGCGCCTGGCCCTGGCCCGATGCAGGTCGAGCGCCTTGCGGTGCGCGATCGTCAGCACCCAGGCGCGCAGGTTCGAGTCTGCTCGCAGCCGCGGATAGGCCCGCAGCGCAGCGATGAAGGTCTCTTGGAAGCAGTCGTCCGCGTCGGTCCGCCCGACCGAGGAGACCAGGAAGCGCCAGACCGCCTCGCGGTTGGCGTCGAGGAAGCCCTGGAAGGGGGGGAGGGCGGCGCTCATGATGGTTCAACGGCTCCGCTGCCGGGTTCGTGAGACGGCTCAGACGGGATAGTCGAAGAAACCGGCCCCGGCCGCCCGCCCGATCCGCCCGGCCGCGACCAGCCTGCGCAGCGCGGGGGCGGGACGGTAGCGCTCCTCGCGGTACTCCCGGCAAAGAGCGTCGAGCACCGCGAGCACGTGGTGCAGGCCGATCGCGTCAGCCCACTCCAGCGGACCACGGGGGTGGCTGAGGCCGAGCAGCATCCCGGTGTCGATGTCGGCCGCGCCGCCCACGCCTTCGCCGAGAGCGAAGGCGCACTCGTTGATCAGCTGACAGACGATCCGGCCCATCACCAACCCCGGCGCATCGCCGACCCAGACGACGCGCTTGCCCAGCGCGCCCAGAAGCCGCTCGGCCCGTTCCCCCGCCAGCGGGGAGGAGCTCTCCGAGCGGGTCAGCTCGACCAGGGCGGCGTCGGCGAAGGAGGGCAGCACGTGGAAGCCGACCGCGCTGCCGTCGGGGTCGAGCGCCGCGAGCGAGCCCTGGGCGCACAGCACCATGCGCGCGCCGCCGCGCTCCGCCGCCTCCTGCCAGTCGCCGACCGACGCCGCCCCGGCGGGCTCCCGGTCGCATTCGACGATCAGCGACGGCAGGACCCCACCGCTTGGCTGGTGGGGGCTGCGCACCTCGTAGCCCGCACGGCCGGCGGCCTCGCGCAGTTCGTCGGCCAGAACGCCCTCGCCGGAGATCACGAGCATTCCCTCGCCGGCGCCCGCGGGCGCCTCGAGCGGCGGCGGATCCTCCTCGCGGTAGCGCCCGCCCTGAGCGGTCGCGCTGTAGTCGTAGTAACCCTGCCCCGTCTTGCGGCCGTGCAGGCCTGCGGCGACATAGCGGGCGCTGATCGGCGAGGGGCGCCAGCGGGGCTCGCCGAAGCTCAGCTCGTAGAAGCTCTTGGCGACCTCGAAGCCGGTGTCCACCCCGACCAGGTCCATCAGCTCGAAGGGCCCCATGCGGAAGCCGCCCTCCATCCGGCAGATGCGATCGATCGTCTCGATGTCGGCGATCTGCTCGCTCAGCAGGCGCAGCGCCTCCAGACCGAAGGGACGGTTGCAGCGATTGACCAGGAAGCCCGGGCCGTCGGTCGCGTCGATCACCGTCTTGCCCATCGCCTCCCCGGTCGCTCTCGCAATCGCCAGCGCCCGCTCGCCCGAGCGGACCCCGGCGATCACCTCCAGCAGCGCCATCACGGGTGCGGGATTGAAGAAATGCATGCCGACCACCCGCTCCGGGTGCGTCGCGCCGGCGGCGATCGCGGTCACGGGCAGCGAGGACGTGTTGGTCGCCAGCACGCAGCTGTCCTGCACTACCTCCGACAGGCGCCCGTAGATCTGGTGCTTGAGCTCCAGCCGCTCCGGCACCGCCTCGATCACCAGCTCGCAGGCTGCCAGCGCCTCCAGCTCGCCGACCGGCTGCAGGCGATCTGCCGCCGCCTGCGCCTGCTCGGGGCTCAGCTTGCCTTTGGCCGCTTCGCGCCGCAGGCCGTCGGGCACCCGCTCGGCGCCCTGCGCGAGCGCCTCGGGGATCGGATCGAACAAGAGCGTCTCGGCGCCGCTGCGACAGGCGAGCTGCGCGATCCCGGCCCCCATCGTGCCCGCGCCCAGGACGCCGATGATCCGGGCCGGCTCGCCGCCGGCCCCGCTGTGCCCGGGTATCGGGTTGCCCTCGGCCATGGTCGGCGGTTCGGCGGTCAGGCTGGGACCATCGCGCTGATGCCCGTCACCTGGCGACCGATGATCAGTTTCTGGATCTGGGAGGTGCCCTCGTAGATCGTCGTGACGCGGGCGTCCCGCAGGTAACGCTCGACCGGGTGGTCGTCGACGTAGCCGGCGCCCCCGTGAACCTGGATCGCGGTGTTGGCGCACTCCAGCGAGGCCTCGGTCGCGTGCAGCTTCGCGATCGAGGTCTCCAGCGTGTTGGGCAGGCCCTTGTCCTTCAGCCAGCCGGCCCGCCAGACCAGCATCCGCGACGCCTCGGTCTTCACGACCATGTCGGCGATCATCGCCTGAACGAGCTGGAAGCTGGCGATCGGCCGTCCGAACTGCTCGCGCTCGGTTGCGTATTTGACCGACTCCTCGACGCAGCCCTGGCAGATGCCCACGCAACCGGCCGCGACCGAGTAGCGGCCCGAGTCGAGGTTGGACATGGCGACCTTGAAGCCGTCGCCGACACCGCCCAGCATGTCCTCGTCGGAGACCTCGACGTCTTCCAGGGCGATCGAGCCGGTGTCGGACCCGTGCAGACCCATCTTGTGCTCGATCGTCTGGGCTGTGAAGCCGGGCTGGTCGGTGTCGACGAGGAAGCAGGCCAGGCCCTTGGTCCCGAGCGACGGATCAGTCTGGGCGAAGATCAGAGCGACCTTCGCGTGGTTGGCCATCGAGATCCACATCTTGTTGCCGTTGATCAGCCAGCCCGAGTCGGTCCTGGTGGCCCTGGTCCGCTGGTTGGCGGCATCCGAGCCGGTGTCGGGCTCGGTCAGCCCGAAGCAGCCGAGCCACTCGCCCGAGCACAGCTTGGGCAGGTACTTGAGCTTCTGCTCCTCGGTGCCCCAGCGCACGATGCCCGAGCAGACCAGCGAGGTCTGAACGGAGATGACAGTCCTGATCGCCGAGTCTCCACGCCCGATCTCCTCGACGATCAGCCCGTAGGAGAGGTAGTCGAGGCCCGCCCCGCCATACTCCTGCGGCACCACCGCGCCGAGGTAGCCCTGGTCCGCCACCTTCCGGACCATGTCCAGGTCGAAGTGGTGGTTGCGGGCGTTTTCTCGCGACTGCAGGACTATCTCGTTGTCGGTGAACTGGCGCGCCGTCTCCTTGATCAGGCGCTGCTCGTCGGTCAGCTCGAAGTCCATCCCGCTCCTTTCACTGCTTCGGTGTCTTCCAGGGCGCGTTGATCCGTCGCTCGATCTCCTCGGCGATGCCCTCAATCGGCAGTCGCTCCTGGGCGAGCGTGTCGCGATCACGGAGCGTCACCGTGCGGTCCTGCAGGCTCTGGTGGTCGATCGTAAGGCAGAACGGCGTGCCGATCTCGTCCTGGCGCCTGTAGCGCCGGCCGATCGCGCCGCCGCTGTCGTACTCCGACTGCACACGCCCGCGCAGCGCGTCGTGGACCTCGCCGGCCAGCTCGGGCTGGCCGTCCTTGCCGACCAGGGGCAGCACGGCGGCCTTGACAGGCGCGAGCCGCGGGTGCAGCCGCAGCACTGTGCGCAGCTCGCCCTCGCCGGCGCCCTCCCGCTCGACCAGTTCCTCGTCGTAGGCGTCGACCAGGAAGGCCAGCGTTGCCCGGTCGGCGCCGGCGGCCGGCTCGATCACGTGGGGGACGTAGCGTTCGCCGCTTGCCTGGTCGAAGTACTCGAGCTTCTCGCCCGAGAACTCGGCATGGCGGCTGAGGTCGAAGTCGCCCCTGTTGGCGATCCCCTCGAGCTCGGACCAGCCGATGGGGAACAGGTATTCGACGTCGCTCGTAGCGGAGGAGTAGTGGGACAGCTCGTCGGCGTCGTGAGCCCGCAGGCGCAGGTGGTCCGGTCTGATGCCGAGGTCGGTGTACCAGCGCTGGCGCTCGGCCAGCCAGTGCTCGAACCAGTGCTGGGCTTCGGCGGGAGGCACGAAGAACTCCATCTCCATCTGCTCGAACTCCCTGGTGCGGAAGATGAAGTTGCCCGGGGTGATCTCGTTGCGGAACGACTTGCCGACCTGGGCGATCCCGAAGGGCGGTTTCTTGCGGGAGAACTGCAGCACGTTCTTGAAGTTGATGAAGATGCCCTGGGCCGTCTCGGGCCGCAGGTAGGCGGTCGAGCCCGATTCCTTGACGGGACCGATGGTCGTCTCGAACATCAGGTTGAAGTCGCGCGCCTCGGTCAGGTCGCACTCCTCCGCCTCGCCGGGATGGCGCGACGGTTTGCGCCCGCAGGACAGCTCGGAGAGGTGGTCCGCGCGAAAGCGCTGCCCGCAGGTGCGGCAGTCGACGAGCGGGTCGGTGAAGCCGGCCAGGTGGCCCGAGGCCTCCCACACGCGCGGGTGCTGCAGGATCGCGGAGTCGATCGCGACGATGTCTTCACGCTCCTGAAGCATCGCGCGCCACCACTCGTTCTTGACGTTGTTCTTAGCAGCACGCCGTAGTGGCCGAAGTCATAGGTGGAGCCCAC
>JBKQOO010000132.1:0-16219 GCA_052145475.1 Solirubrobacteraceae bacterium | reverse complement strand
GCCCCTCGGGGTTGTCGTCGGTCTGCAGCAGGAAGGGCGGGATCGGCGAGATCAGGACCGCTCGAACGACCCGCCCCGAGCCATAGGTGCCGAGGTAGCGGGTGACCTCGCCGGTGCCCATCGAGTGCCCGACCAGCGTCGCGTCGCGAAGGTCCAGCTCGTCCATCAAGGTGGCCAGGTCGGCGGCGAACGTGTCGTAGTCGTAGCCGAGGGTCGGCTGGCTGGACTTTCCGAAGCCACGCCGGTCGTAGGTGATGACCCTGTGGCCGGCTTCGAGCAGGACGGCCAGCTGCTTGTCCCACGCGCGTCCGCTCAGCGGGTAGCCGTGGATCAGGACCACCGGCGATCCAGCGCCGTGGTCCTCGTAGTAGAGCTTGATCGAGCCAGAGTTCTCGTCACCAACCTGGACGTACGGCATAACGCTCCCTTCATCGAGTCCCGCCCGGCCCGTTGGCGCGGGCACACCCGATCGCTAGGGCGTGGCGGCGAGGCGGCATCGGTAGAAGCCCGCAGGAACCTCCTCTTCGCCGGGGGTCAAAGCCCCCCGGGCAGACCGGGCAGGCTGAGCAGCTGGATCACCGCGAAGACCAGGATCGCCGATCCCACGCCGACCAGCCCGTAGCGGGCCTGGCGCAGCGGGAAGTGGCCGCTGATCCCGACGAGGAACAGGACGGTCGCCAGGAACACCGTGTCGCGGACGTACTTGTCGGCCGTCCCCCCGGCCGCCGAGCCTCTGGCGAAGCTCGCGTCGGCAGCGGCGTCGAGTGAGTTCGCCGCCACTTCCTGCGGGATCACGTACTGGGGCATGTAGGACGGTCCGGGCGGCGAGTCCGGATTGTGGGCGGGATCGGTCGCCAGCCAGGCGTAGAAGGCCGGCCGGTAGCCGGGGCGCAGGCGCTTCTCGGCCAGCCGTTCGGCGTTGGCGTTGCCGGCGGTGAAGGCCGAGAACCAGGCGTTGAAGGAGACCGAGTCCAGCGTGCGCAGCTGGAGTGCTTCGAGGTCGGCGCGGTTGGCCTTGGTGCGTGCCGTCGAGGCCCGGGCCAGCGACACCGAGGCGTCCGTGCTCCACTTCGCGGCGGCATAGCCGGAGTAGGCGGCGAGCACCGCGACGAGCGAGAGCAGCACCGCCTCGATGACCGAGAGCACGCGGTCGTGCCCGCTCTTGGACGCAGCCTCGTGCTCGCGCTCCTTGTGCTCGCCGATCTCTTTGCCGACCTCGCCGGCCGAAAGCCCCTCGGCCATGCAGTGACCCCTCCGCCAAAAGCGAGAGCCCCGCTCGTTCGGGGCTCTCGGCACTCGCCTGTTGTCCTCGATGGTAGCTGCCGCCCAGCGCGGCGGCGCACCGGCTGGAGGGGAGGTCATGGCTCCTTCCATCCCGCTGCTGTGCAAAGGTTCGCGCAGGCCAGGCTCCCATTTCCGCCTTGAGCGATTCAACTCGAGATCCGGCTGGACACGAGCCGGCGGATGGAGTCGGGTCGTCGCTTCTCGCCCCCACACGGGAGGCGGCGGGACGGGGGCGTCCGCCGGCGCGGCATCGGCGTGCCGGCAAGCACGCGGACGAGGGCCACGAGCTGGGAGTGCTCGGGGGCCTGGCGGCGCTGAGCCTCGACGCGCTGTCCAGCGTCGCCTACGGCCCCGAAGCGATGATCCTCGTGCTGGTGGCGGCCGGATCGGGGGCGCTGCAGTACACGCTGCCGCTGACGCTGGTGATCACCGGGATGCTGGGCCTGCTGGTGGTCTCCTACACGCAGGTCATCGCCGCCCATCCGGAGGGCGGCGGCGCGTACGCAGTGGCGAAGGCCAGCCTGGGGCGGATCCCGGCGCTGCTGGCAGCCGCGTCGCTGGTGGTCGACTACGTGCTGACGGTCGCGGTCAGCCTCTCTGCGGGCGCGGCGAGCCTGGGCAGCGTCTTCCCGGTCCTCGCGCACCACTTGTTGGCGGTGTCGCTGGTCGGCCTGTTGCTGCTGACCGCCGTGAACATGTTCGGGATCGCCGAGTCGGCCAAGCTGCTGACGGTGCCGGCGGTGGTGTTCATCGTGAGCATCCTCGCGGTGATCTTCGTGGCGCCGTTCCACTCCCATCCGACGGCGACGATCGGGACGAGCATCCCGATCCAGGCGACCACGGCGCTGGGCATCGTGCTGATCCTCAAGGCCTTCGCCGCCGGTTGCTCGGCGGTCACCGGCGTGGAGGCGATCGCGAATGGCGTGCCCGCCTTCCGGCAGCCCCGCGTGAGACTGGCGCAGCGCACCGAGATCTCGCTCGGCGCGCTGCTGACCGTGATGCTGATCGGCCTGGCGATCGTGATCCGGGCCCACCACGTCGTCCCCCGGGGCGGCGTCACGATCCTCGCCCAGGTGACCGCCGGGGCGTTCGGCACGGGCTGGCCGTTCTACGTGTCCAACCTCGCGGTCACGCTGGTGCTCGGGCTGGCCGCCAACACCAGCTTCGGCGGCCTGCCAATCCTGATGAGCCTGCTGGCCAAGGATCACCGCCTCCCCCACCTGTTCTACCTGCGCGCCGAGCGGCCCGTCTACCGCCTCGGCATCACCGCGCTCGCGCTCGCCGCGGCGCTGCTGCTGATCGCGGTCGGCGCGCACACCCAGAAGCTGATCCCGCTGTTCACGATCGGTGTCTTCATCGGCTTCACGATCAGCCAGATCGGCCTGGTGCGCCACTGGCGCACAGCCCGCCCACCCCACTGGCGCGGCAAAGCGATGCTGAACGGGGTGGGAGCGACCATCACCGCGATCGCCGTGGTCGTGTTCCTGACGACCAAGTTCCTGGAGGGCGCGTGGATCGTGACGATCGTGATCCCGCTGCTGATGCTCCTGTTCGCTCGCACCGAAAGCTATTACGCCAGGGTCGGCAGGGAGCTGCGTCTCGGCCGGACGCCCAAGACGCCGCACCGCACAAGGGACAGCATCGTGATCGTCCCGACGACCACGGTCAGCCTGTTGACCGAGCTGGCGCTCAGCGCCGCCCTCTCGCTGGGCGACACCGTCGTCGCGGTCGCGGTGGCCGGCGATGAGGAGGAGCGCGAACAGCTCAAGGCCGCCTGGGACCAGTGGAGCTGCAACGTGCCGCTGGAGGTCCTGATCGACCCGCACCGCAGCCTGATCCGCACCGTCCTGCGCTATGTCGAGTCGATTCACGTCGAGGACACGACCGTCACCGTCCTGATCCCGGAGATCATCCCCAACAAGCGCCGCCACGAGATCCTGCACAACCAGCGGGGGCGGTTGCTGGAGGCCACGCTCAAGTCGAGCACGCAGGGCGTCGTGATCGCGACCCTCCCCTTCCACATCCACGACTGAGAAGGACCAGGCACTGAGCCACGTTCGTATCGCCCCGGGTATGATCGGCGACTCGGCTAACAGCCCGGGGGGACTGATGCACCTGCGAGGAGACGCGACTGCTGGAACGGCTTTGACCGGTCCGCCGGCTTTTGCCGGCCCGGCCGGCACCCGGCTACGGCGCGTCAGGCACGTCCCGGGTGCCTGGCCGAGCCGGAGCGCCGTCTGCCGGGCCGTCGGGTTGGCGATCGTGCTCGCTGCGCTCGGTGGTGAGCTCGTGGCCGGAACGGGCTCATCCCCGGCCGGCTCCGATGGCGCGACAGCGACGGCTTCATCCCGCAGCCTCCGGACCGTCGGTGCGTCCGCGCCGCAGCTCGGGGATTACCGCGTGACCCGGTCGGGCAACCTGCTCGCCGCCCAGAACCCGGCGCAGCGGATGGGTGTGCGGTTCGCTCGATCGGGCGTGCTGGTCAGCCACGGAGCGTTGCGTTTCGGCCTCTCGCTCGGGCGTCTCGACTACGGTCGGCGCGGGCTCGGTCTCGACCGGGCACAGCCCAGCTCGAGCGACAATCGGGTCGTCTATGACCAGCCCGGGCTGGCGGAGTGGTACGTCAACGGCTCGGCCGGTCTCGAGCAGGGCTTCACGCTCCAGCACGGCGCCCCGGCGGCTCAGGGCGAGAGCGTCACGATCGCCATGTCGATGCAGGGCACGGCCCGCGCCGAGCTTGCACCGGGCTCAGCGAGCCTGCTGATCTCCCGCGCCGGCGCGCCTTCCCTCAGCTACGGCGCGCTGTCTGCCACCGACGCGCGTGGCCATCGCCTCGGCGTCGGGCTCGAGCTTCACGGTCGCACCCTGCTGCTCCGCGTCGACACTCGCGGCGCGCGCTATCCGGTACGGATCGATCCGCTGCTCGCGGAAGCCCCGACTGTTCCCTCGCCCGCCGGCGAAGGGAGCCAGTTCGGCGCCGGCCTGGCGCTCTCGGCGGACGGCACGACGGCGATCGTCGGCGCCCCGCACGACGGTCGCAGCGGGGCCGCCTGGATCTACACTCGCTCGGGAACGACCTGGACCAGGGAGGGTGGCCCGCTGACGGGCATCGAACCCACCGAACCCTGCGCGCCGGAAGAACCCGGCGAACCCGCGACCTGCCAGTTCGGACTTGCGGTCGCGCTTTCCGGCGACGGCAAAACCGCACTGATCGGAGCGCCGGGAGAAAACAGCGACAGGGGCGCGGCGTGGCTGTTCACCCGTTCGGGCTCGAGCTGGGTCCCCGGCCCCGAGCTCCAGGGCGGCGAAGAGAGCGGTCCGGGACACTTCGGACGCTCGGTTGCGATCTCGGGCGACGGGAACACAGCGGTGATCGGCGGCCCGTGGGACGGCCACGGCAGCGGCGCGGCATGGGTCTTTACGCGATCGGAAAGCGGCTGGGTCCAGCAAGGCCCGAAGCTGACCAGCAGCGAACCCTCGGGTGAAGCGCGGTTCGGGCGCAGCGTCGCGATCTCGGGCGACGGGAGCACCGCGCTGATCGGCGCGCCCGACTATGGCGCGGGCCTCGGCGCGGCCTGGGTCTTCGCACCGGGCGGTGGCGAATGGACCGAGCAGGGCCCCGCGCTGACGAGCGGTGAACCGTCCGGCGAGGAACACTTCGGTCACAGCGTGGCGCTCTCGAGCGACGGAACCACCGCGCTGATCGGCGCGCCCGACCACGACAAATACGTGGGCGCCGCCTGGGCGTTCAGACGAACCGGCGGTGAATGGAGCCAGCCCGGCACGGACCTGACGGCCCCGCCCCCGCACCGCCAGAGCCTGCTCGGCAGCAGCGTCGCCCTGTCCGGGTCCGGCGACCTCGCGCTGGCGGGCGGCTACGGCACCGAACTCGCCAACGGCACGGTATGGGAGTTCAGCCGTTTCGGCGAAGAATGGACCGAAGCGGGACAGGCGACGTTCGCCCCCGAAGCGAACCACGCGCATCTCGGCGCGAGCGTCGCGCTCTCCTCGGACGGCGAAGTCGCGCTGGCCGGCGGACCCTTCTATGACCTCGAAGCGGGCGGCGTGTGGGGCGTCCAGGAAAGCCTCCTGCCCGCTCCTTCGGTCGCGACGATCGAACCTGGGAGCGGGCCCGCCGAAGGCGGGAGCGCCGTGACCATCACGGGCAGCGGCTTCCTGCCTGGGGCCACGGTCACGATCGGCGGCGCGGCGAGCAAGGTCGAGGTCGTCTCCGGGTCGGAGATCACCGCGACGACATCGGCCGGGGCGGGTGCGAGCGAAGTCGTCGTGAGCGACGCAGGCGGCACGTCGACGGGCGGGCCATCATTCACCTACCTCGCCCCGCCGGGCGAACCGGGCCCGACGACCAACACCTCGGTGCTGGGCATGCTGTCGCGCTCCGGGATCCTGGCCAGCAGCAACGAAACGCCCCCGCCGCCGCTGCTCGACCGCACCGGGAACCTGGCTCCGGTGTCCGGTCGCGTGCTCGTGAAACTCCCCGGCTCCTCGCAGTTCGTTCCCCTGAACGGCTTGACGCAGGTGCCGTTCGGGACGATCGTGAACGCGACGAACGGCAAGGTCGTCGTGACGACGATCGGGCCGACCGGGCGGCTGCAGACGATCACCTTCTATGCGGGCGTCTTCGAGTTGCTCCAGCAGGGCAAGGGGCGCGTCCTCGCGACGTTGATGGGTGGGAACTTCACGGTCTGCCCGACAGCCAGGGAGCGGGCGCACCACGCGCGCACCAGCACGACCCATGCGACGCGCAGCCACACGGTGCGCAAGCTGTGGGCCAGCGGCCACGGCGCGTACGCCACCAAGGGCAACTATGCGGCCGGCGCCGTGCAGGGCACGACGTGGCTGACCGAGGACGAGTGCGACGGCACGCTGATCTACGTCGCGACCGACCGTGTCGCCGTCACCAACCTGGTCAACCACCACCACCGCATCGTGACGGCTCACCACACGTACTTCGCCGCAGCGCCGTGACCGCTGCCCGGCCGCGCTCAGCAGTCGGGCAGGATCGTCACCTCGAGCTCGGCCGGAGGCGCGATCAGGATGTGCAACCCCACACGAGGACCCGACCTGGAGGCCTCGCGGATCTCCCGTAGCACCAAGCCGCCCAGCTGCTCGCCGGAGCGGAGCCGCGCGGCGACCTCGGCGCTCAGCTCGGCCGGCACGTGGCCGGCCTGGAACTCTCCGCCGCCCTCCCAGACCCCGACCGCGTCCGGGTCGTGGGGGTTGTCGGGCTCGGCGATGAGCTTCACGGGAGATCGCGGGGCCAACCGTGGATCTCGCGTCGCCTGCGCGTAGTGCTGGAGGCCGGCCACCTTGCAGTAGAGCGCGCGGGTGCGGGGCAGCGGATCGCCGAGGACGGCGAAGTGGCGTTCGCCGTCGATGTCCTCGTAGACCGGCGCCGGCCCGATGCACCAGAAGGTCCTCCCGTCGTGCCCCTCGAAGGGATGCGTGTCCTCGATGACCGTGATCGGATCGGGCCGATCGTCTTGCCGCTGCCGCGGCGTCGTGCGGCGTGAGGAGCTCATCTCCCGCGATCGTAGCCATGGCGGCCGTGCGCGTCCGGCTCGCCGGCTACTCACCGGCGCCTATGCCGGAGCGTCCGGAAGAGCCTCGGGTGTCACGATCGTGAGGGTCGCTGATTGCCGCACGCGAAAGCCGAGCTCCTCGTAGAGCCGGATCGCTCCCGTGTTGGTGGCGAGCACGTGCAGGAACACTGCTTCCGAGCGTTGCTGGATCCGAGCGACGAGGGCCCCCACCAGCCGGGTGGCCAGCCCCTGGCCTCGATGATCGGGCTGCGTGCAGATCGCGCTGATCTCGGTCCAGCCGTCCGGACGGAACCGCTCGCCTGCCATCGCGACGAGCGCTCCGCCGCGCCGGATCCCGAGATAGTCGCCCAGCTCGACGGTCCTGGTCAGGAACGGGCCCGGCTCGGTCCGGGCGACGAGCTCGAGCATCTCGGGCACGTCGGCGGCGCCTAGCGGGATCGCCTCCGGGAGATCGACCCCGGCGACCCGCTCCCCGATCATCTGCACCAGCTCGAAAGCCGCGACCGCCCGCCACCCCTCGGGCAGCTCGCCGCCGCTGTAGCGGACGCCGACATAACCACCGGGTGTGACCAGGCCGGCTGCGTCCCGCCAGTCCTGCTCGGACGGTGAGGAGGGCAGACCGAGGAACGGGGCGACGTCGGGCGCGTAGCGGCGTACGCGCCCACGCACCTGTGCGAAGCGCGCGTGCGCCCCGCACAGCGACGCATAGGCGGGATTGTCGAGCAGGGCTTCGTCGGCCGGGAGCATCCCCATCAGATACCACGCCGAGCGCTCCGTTGCGGGCTGCGGCCGGCGAGCAGGACGCGGGGGACTATGATCGGTGTACGCGAGTTCTGGCCCGATCGGCTGATGCGATCGAGCCGGGGGCGCGGGCAGCTGCACGGATCTCGTTCGTCTCTCTCCTTCTTGTGCGCTGTCCGACCACCGGAGGGGGGCGAGAACGAGGATCTGCGATGTCCGCCACCACACTGGACCGTCGCGTCGGACGAAGCAACGCGGCTGCGAGGAACGACGAGTTGATCGGGCGCGCAGCCAAGCGCGCGGACTGGGCGGGAACGGCGCTTGACGGTGCCGCCCAGGACCTCGACGGCGCATGTGGCGCCGACGGCAACCCTCTGTCGGGCCTTGCGGAGGTCGTGCAGGACGAGGCTGTGCGCGTGTCCAATCTCGTCGAAGAGATCGAGAGCCGGCGCACCCTACCGAGGGATGTCGAGCCCGACGGCTGCGGGCCGGGGAGTCGAGGACGCGATCCTCGACCGCCGCAGGGACGGATCGTGAACGCCGTCACCCGGGTGCTGAGCGATAACCACCAGCCGCTGCAGGCGCGCGAAGTTCACGCCCGCGTGGAGACGTTGCTGGACGAACCGGTGCTCTGGACCTCGGTCAAGGCCACGCTCGCGAGCAACGTCCACGGCGCTGCCCCCAGATTCGTACGATTAGCTCGGGGTCGCTACGCGATCACAGCCCAGCACGCGACGGAGCTCTCATGAGCGCCTTCCAAATCGCGGATGAGGAGGATTCGAGATGACCGAGAATCAGCAGGACACCGATATCCAGCAAGGCACCGACGTCCAGCAGGACGCGCAGTGGAACGTGGCCGAATGGCACGGCAAGATGTTGGTCGACAGGGACGGTGCGGGGATCGGCAAGCTCCAGGATGTCTATGTCGATGTCGAGAACGACGAGCCGCAGTTCGCCACCGTCAAGGAGGGCTTCATCGGCCGGCATCTGACCTTTGTGCCGCTCGGCGGGATCGTGGTCGGCCCCGACGAGCTGCGGGTCGCGGTGACCAAGGAGCAGATCAAGAGCGCGCCAAACCTCGAGCAGCACGGCGAGGAGCTCTCCCAGGCGGACGAGTCGGCGCTGTACCACCACTACGAGCTCAACTACACCCCGCCCGATACCGAGAGTGGACGCCGACTGGCCCGCCGCTGAATGGTCGCACCCGGCACGGGGTGCTGATCCTTTGCAACCTCGTCACTCGAGCTGAAGTGTCCGTCGAGCTCGAAGACCTGCGCGCAAAAGCTCGGTATGCCCGCGAGCGCTACCAGCTCTACAAAGCGAGGGCCTACGGGCAACGGCCGACCAGCGCGGTGCGCCTGCGTGAGCTCCAGCAGGCCTTCGAGCAGGCAGAGGCACGTCTGCTGGCGGCTGAGGCCGAGAAGCAGCGGCCTGAGGACTCTCGCGACGACGGATCCATCCGGCCCAGCTCCTGAGGCCGACGTGACAGGACCGGTCGCGATCGTGTACGAATGACCCTGCGGGACGAGCAGCGACGTCGCGCGCCGACATCAAGCTCGAGACGGGGGGCAGAAGATGATCCAGGCAGAGACGGCGAGCGACCTTCGGTTCGACCCGCCGGGGGCAGGCTCGTGGAAACTCGACGCGGTGCACTTCCCGCGGCCCGTGACGCGTTACTGGGCCGAGACGCATCCGGAGGCGTTCAGACGCGGCTTCGGCGAATTCACCCGCTTCTACGGGATGCTGATCGACACGCTCGAGACGGCCTACCCGAACGGCTTCTCCTACACGATGATGCGCCCCGCGGCCCCCGAGGAGGTCCCGGCGCGGATCGCGCGGGCGCAGGAGGTCTTCGACGGCCGGTTGTGGCGTGAGCAGCTGCGCGAATGGGATGAGCTCGTCAAGCCGGCGGCGATCGCCACCCACCGCGAGATCCAGGCCGTCGATCCCGGGGCCCTGAGCGACGAGGAGCTCGCCGCGCACCTGACGCGCTGCCACGAGCACCACGCCGCGATGATCACCCAGCACATGCGCTTCACCGCCGCCGCGATGATCCCCACCGGGGACTTCCTGGCCCACGCGGGTGCCTGGAGCGGGGTGTCGCCGTCGGACCTGCTCGGGCTGCTGCGCGGCTCGGCCCCCGTCTCGGCCGGGGCGTCGGCCGAGCTCGAGCAACTCGTCGCGGCGACCGCCACGGACCCGCGCGCACGAGAGCTGCTCGAGTCCGACCGCGACGCCGCGCAGGTGCTGGACGAATGGCGCGCGCTCGACGGGGAGGCCGGCCTCGCGCTGAACGCCTATCTCGAGCTGGTCGGTTGGCGGCTGCTGGACGGCTTCGACATCTCTGGTCCGTGCGCGCTCGAGCTCCCGGACGTGCTGCTGCGAGCGATCCGCGTCGCCATCGAGGGCCGCGACGACGAGGCGGCGATCGTGGAGGAGCTCGCGGCCGGCGTGCGCGAGCAGGTCCCCGAGGAGAATCGCGGCGAGTTCGACGAGCTGCTCGGAGAGGCGAGGCTGATGTACAGGCTCCGCGACGAACGCGGGGTCTTCAGCGACATCTGGGCCTCGGGCCTGATGCGCAGGGCGGCACTCGCGGCCGGAGCGCGGCTCGCGGCGAGTGGACGGCTGGGTGAGCAGGAGCATCTGGTCGATGCGACCGTCGATGAGATGTGCGCGCTGCTCTCAGGCGCGGCGGAGCCGAGCGCGGAGGAGCTCGCGGCCCGTGCCGAGTACCGGGCCACGCACACGGCCAAGGACGCGCCGCCCTTCCTCGGCGACGCTCCCACGCCGCCGCCGGATCCCACCGGTCTTCCACCGGCAGCGGCGCGAGTGATGCAGGCGATGGGCGTCGTGATGGCCGAAATGCTGGGCGACTCCGAGGAGGACCACGAGGAGCACGTGCTGCGCGGGCTGGCGGCCAGCCGCGGCATCTACGAGGGCCCGGCGCGGCGCATCGCGGGCCCTGCCGAGTTCGACAGGATCGTCCGGGGCGACGTGCTCGTGACCGAGTCCACCAGCGAGGCCTTCAACATCCTCCTGCCGCTGCTCGGCGCCATCGTGACCGACAGCGGGGGGTTGCTCTCGCACTCGGCGATCGTGGCCCGGGAGTACGGGATACCGGGCGTCGTCGGAACCCGCGAGGCCACCGGGCGCATCCCCGACGGCGTGCGCGTGCGCGTGGACGGCGATTCGGGAGAGGTCACGGTGTTCGCTTGAGCGACCTGGTTCCGCTGGCCGAGGCCGACGACACGACGCTGTTCGGCTCGAAGGCCGTGGGCCTGGGCGAAGCGTTGCGGGACGGCCTTCCGGTGCCGCCTGGCGTGGCGCTGGCAGGCGCGGTGGTCGACGCGGTGGCGGCCCACGACGAAGAGGCGATCCGCCGGGTGGCCGAGTCGGTCTCCACGCTGCAGGGCCCGCTCGCCGTCCGCTCCTCGGCCGCGGACGAGGACGGCGCCGATGCGAGCTTCGCCGGCCAGCACCTGACGCTGCTGAACGTCCGCGGCGCACAGGAGCTGACGGCAGCAGTCGGCGAGGTGTGGTGGTCGGCCAACTCCGACTCGGCGATCACATACCGCCAGCGGGTGGGACTGTTCACCCGCCCCAGCGTGGGCGTCGTGATCCAGGCGCTCGTGGATCCTGACACCGCCGGGGTGATGTTCACCCAGAACCCGGTGACGGGCGCGGACGAGCGCGTGATCGAGGCGAGCCTCGGGCTCGGCGAGGCGGTCGTGGCAGGCCGCGTGATCCCCGACAACTACCGGGTCAGCCGCGACGGCGAGGTCCTGGAGCGCAGGGCCGGGCGCAAGGACGTGGCCTTCCGCTCGCTCCCCGACGGCGGCACCTTCGAGGAACAGGTACCGCCGGAGCTGGCGGAGCAGCTCTGCCTGGACGACGAGCAGCTCGCCGAGCTCAACCATCTGGCGGGCCGCTGCGAGGAGGTCTACGGCGCCGGACGCGACATCGAGTGGGCGATCGGCGAGGGCAAGCTCTACCTGCTTCAATGCCGGGCCGTCACGAGGGCCGCAGCGTGAGCGCCGGCCGCGCCTGCCAGACCATCGCAGCGAGACCGGAGCGCGGATGAGCGGCGTCCCGAGCGCCGCGTTGCAGCGTGTTCCGCTCTTCGCCGACCTCGACGAGAGCGAGCTGCGCAAGATCGGGAGCGTGTTCAAGGAGCGCCGGATCGCCAAGGGCGAGACCGTCATACAGCAGGGCTCGGGCGCGGCGGCGTTCTTCGTGATCGAGTCTGGCGAGGTGACTGTGAGCGTCGATGGGATCGAGCGCAGGACGCTGAAGGCCGGCGATCACTTCGGCGAGATGGCTCTAATCGATGCGGGCACGCGCACCGCGACCGTGAAGGCCGCAACCGACCTCGTCTGCTCGGGGGTCACCTTCTGGGACTTCCGCCCGATCGTGGAGGAGAACGGGGCGATCGGCTGGAAGCTGCTGCAGGCGCTGATCGAGATCTATCGCTCCGAGCGGGTTTGAGCGCCGGGGCCGGGAGGAGAGACGGCATGAGCGAGACCGGGCGAGAGAGGAGCAAGTCTCCTTCCGAGCTGATCGACGCGAGAGTCAAGGAGCTGGGCGACTGGCGCGGCGAGATGCTGAGCCGGCTTCGCAGCCTGATCAAAGAAGCCGATCCCGAGATCGTCGAGGACTGGAAATGGAGGGGCGTCCCGGTCTGGTCGCACGACGGATTGATCTGCACCGGCGAGACGTACAAGAAGGTCGTGAAGATGACGTTCGCCAAGGGCGCGGCGCTGGCGGACCCTTCGGGCCTGTTCAACTCGAGCCTCGAGGGGAACACGAGGCGCGCGATCGACTTCCAGGAGGGCGAGAAGATCGACGAGGAGGCGCTGAGGAGTCTCGTTCAGGCAGCGGTGGAACTCAACGAGTCCAAGGCCCGGAGCTGATTCGCCGCAGCGCCAGCCGCGGAGCCGGTCCGCGGGGCGGGCTTCACCCTGTGCGCGGCGCCCGCTTGATCGCAGGCGCCGCGGGGCCGGCGTAGGCTATTTCGCGGGTTTCGGGCGTCTTCACGAGCTGATACAGGATGATCACCGACAGCGCGAAGACGGCCAGTGACCAGAACGGATATGCAGAGATGCTCATCAGTGAGCTGATCGCGACCAGCGACGCCATTACGATGGCGAACCAGCGCCCGTACGCGCCGCCGACGAACAGCGACGCGGAGGCGAACAACTCCGCTATGCCGAGAATCAAGGTGATCCAGCCCCACGTTTTCAGTTCGCTGATGATGTAATGCGTGTTCAGCACGAAAAAGTGCGATTCGGAGATCGCGGCAATGCCCCAGATGATGTTCAGGACACCGCTGATGCCGAGCAGGATGCCGGCGAATATCCACCAGCTGGGTACTTCATCCGCTTCCATAAGGAGACTCTCCCTTCGTCACGCCACGGTTGACGCTCTGAGTGTAGTGCGATTCGGCACGAACCTGCAATATCGCGCCCAGTAGATCGAACGATCTGCTGGCGCGGGGATCCCGAGCAGGAGAACGGCGAGAGCGCCGCGGCAGCTGAGGAGCCCCGAGCTCGCTGCCTCCCGAACGGCGTTCCTGTCAGCTTGTCGGCGACACGGCCGATGACGTCATCGCGGCTTCCGTGGAATTGCCTGCTTGGCGCGAGCGACAGTGATGTACCAGTACCCACCCGCGAAGTTCAGCACCCCGACAATCAGGAAGAAGACTGCCCATCCGTAGGCGGCGTATGAGAGGCACACGACGCCCGCGGCGACCGCGACAAAGCCACCGACAATACGCGTGACCCCAAAGGCGCGGAGGTGGCGGTACACCCATGGGTTGATCATGCGCTGCATGCCTGATCGCGGGGGAGCAGCCCACCATTCGCGAAGACCTTTCCGAGCGTGGTTGTCGTTGGCTGCGTTCATCGGGCGTGCCGCTCATGCGCGCTTCAGGAACCTCAGATAGAACGCCGTGAACACCAGCACGATCCCGACGTTCACCGTCAGGCGCTCCCAGAACCGATGCCTGAAGAACAAGACGTCCACGCCGACCACGACGGCTACCAGCCCTAGTACGTAGAGCACGACGCCTGTAGGCCTTCCCATCATTGCAGCCTACCGCTCGAGGACCGAGCTTGCCCCTACTCGGTCGAGCGGTAGGCGAGGTGCACGACCCCGCTGTCGTAGGCGTCCGCCTGAGCAAGCGTGAACTTCGCGGTGTCGCCGGCGTCGGCGAACAGCCGCCGACCGGCACCCAGCACCAACGGAAAGACGAACAGGTGCAACTCGTCGACCAGACCGTCGGCGAGCATCGCTCGCACGAGGGCGCCACTGCCGCTGACGTAGAGGTTGCCGTCGATCCGGTCCTTGAGCTCACCGATTGCCTCCCGCCGATATGGGCCGAGGATCGTCGAGTTGTTCCACTCGGCACGCTGCAGCGTCGCTGAGACCACGTACTTCGGTGACTCGTTCATGAAGGGAGCGCCGGGGTCGTCCTCGCCAGTCCGGCTCGACCATGCCGGGGCGAACATCTCGAAGGTATGCCGTCCCAACAGCAGAGCCTCGCTCGATGCCATGAGCGCGCCGATGGCCTCACCCATCTTGGGGTCGAACGGGTAGTCCATCGTCCAGGTCGGTGCCTCGATGACGCCATCCAGGCTGATGAACTCATGCACGACGATCTTGCCCATTATCGACTCCTTGTCTCGCGAGTGATTCGCAGTGGGTGTTTCCACCGCGCTCTGTCGCACGGCGCATCAGGACCGGCGCCAACGTCCGCATGACTCTACCCGCCAAGTCTCAGCGGGACCTGCGCGGGTGACGCGCGGCCGGCGGAAAGCAGGTCAGCCGACTTCGTACTTGATGTGGGTGACGCCGGGCGCGTCGACTGCCCGGATCTGCTCGAGCTTGAGCGTCCCGTGGGCGAGCCCCTCGAACAGGCGCTCACCGGCACCGAGGATCAGTGGCGCGATCGAGATGTCGATCTCGTCAACCAACCCTGCGGCCAAGTATTGGTTGACCACCGCCGCGCCGCCGGCCAGCGAGACGTCGCGTCCCTTCGCGGCGTCCTTCGCCTGCCTCAGCGCGGACTCGATCCCGTCGCTGACGAAGTGGAAGGTGGTGCCGCCCTGCATCTGGAGTGGCTCGCGCGGGTGGTGCGTGAGCACGAACACCGGATTGTGAAATGGAGGAGTCTCGCCCCACCAACCCCGCCAAGACTCATCCCTCCACGGACCCCGGACCGGCCCGAACATGTTGCGGCCCATGATCGTGGCATCGGCGTTCGCCAAGCGCTCCTCGACCACCGCAGAGCTGGCATTCACGGCGCCGCCCTCCTCGCCATGCATCTCCCGAAACGCCTTGAGCGGGAAGAACCACTCGTGCAGATCCATCCCGCCGACACCGAGCGGGTTCTCCTCGTCTTGACCCGGGCCGGCGACGTAGCCGTCCAGCGACATCGTGATGCTGAGTCTCAGCTTGCTCATTTGTTGACTCTAAATCGCATGTTCACAACCCGCCCGGTGTCGCGGACTCCACGGTCATCGGGCACGCAAGTATCCCGCGTGCCCTCTACCGCCGCTTAGCGAAGCTGAGCGAGCGTCCGCGCGACACCCGAACATACGACCGGATCGGACGAGGAGCGGCGGTCTCGCTGACCTGCAGCAGGCTCCTGCTTCGGACTCGTCGACCGCGTCGCTCGAGACCTGCCAGCCCGCCCCTTCAAGCGTTGCACGCAGCAGCTCGTCGCGCCGCGCTAGCGCCCACACCGATAGCGCTGGGTTCAACCTGACCAGGGTCGCACGACTCGCAAAGCGCCACGACGGCTTGATCGCGAGTGCGGGCTTTGGCTAGCCGCCCGCCTCGGCTTCCGCGATCCGTCCGGCCTCGCCGCGCTTTTCGACCACCAGATAACCGGCGTAGACCTCGACGGTCGACTCGACGCCCGGTTCCTCATGCCCCGGAAGCACGACGAACCGGCGCGGATGGGATCGCACGCGTGCGTACTCTCCGATCGAGAGGTCCAAGACCCCACCGCAATCCACGCGGGTGCACTCGCAGATGAAGCTGTCGGCCGACTCTCCGTTGCGTGGACGCTGATACTCGATCCTGTCGTTTATGCGTCGTGCCAAGGCCTCGTTCTGCGCCATGCGGCGCTTGCGTTGATCGTCCACTCCGGGGAATCATTCCACTCGAGCCGGGAAACCGCTATCGATACTGATCGATGAGCTGGCGTGCCATCGCCTTGCCGCGCTGCGCCGCCTCGACGTCACCCTCGGCTGCTACAACGATCGAGCCCTCCATGAGGATGTGCCACGAGCGCGCGAACGACTCGGTATCGCGCAGGCCGGCGTCCTCGGCTAAGTGGCGTGCGATCGCGCGGAGCTGCTCGAGATGCCGAACACTGGCGCCGCCTGCGGGATGCTTAGGGCCGAGTTCGAGCAGCACCTTGGTGAACGAGCCCGCCTCGAAGTCGTCGCGATGGAACCACTCGTCGAGTACATCGAATATGGCGAGTAGTCGCTCCTCGGGGTTCGAGCCGCGACGCATGGCCTCGGCTTCGATGATGTCTTTGGTCCAGCGCTGTTCGCGGAGGTCGAGGAACGCGAGCACGAGCTCGTCCTTGGAGGCGAAGTGCCGGTAGAGCGTCGCGGTCG
>JBKQOO010000131.1:0-4934 GCA_052145475.1 Solirubrobacteraceae bacterium | reverse complement strand
GATCCAGAGGGAACGCTCGGCAGAGGCTACCAGCTCCTCATAGACGCGACGGGTATCACGTGCATGCAGACCCGGAACCTCTGGGCCTGACCAGACAAGGTCCGGATGCGGCATGTCAGCCACGGCGCGGGAAGCGGTCTCTAGCGCCAAGGCGACGGCGGGTCCCTGGATTCCGCGATCGTTCAGCCAATTCAGCGCATACCCGACCCTAACGGCTGCTGCGTCCCCGCCCAGGACGGATCGCACCGCAGCTTCCTCATATGGCGTGATGAGCAGTCCCGTCTTGAGCGCATTTACGAGCCGCTCGCGCACGTGCGCGGGAAGCCCGAGCAATCGCTCGATCATGGGACGGGGGGGAAGAAGGCGGCGTCGGGGACCGACAACGTCGGCACGACGAGTGCGCGGTCGAGGTAGTCGTTGCGCATCTCGCACGAGGTCTCGGCGATGAGCGCGCATCCGTGGCACGCGGCGCCGTGCAGCCACCGCCCTCCCATCCCCTCGCCTGGAGAATGCTGGGCGCACGCGGGGTCGTTAGAGCACAAGCCTCCCGCACGCAGCGCAACCGCGAGATGGAAGCCGATGTGCCGCGCTTGGGTCACCAGACCACCGAGCGTGCCCTCAGCGTCTGAGCTGGCGGTGTACAGCAGCAGTCCGAAACGACCGTTCTCATAGTCGACATAGACTCGCTCGCGGATGGAGCTGGCCGGGTAGCCGCACCGCATCGCGATCGACTGCACGAGCAGGTGCGAGAGCGTGTGCAACAGCACGTAGGGGCCGCCGGGAAACGGCCGCTGAACGTTGCGCCGCCGCGTGAATTTCGCGTGTCCGCCAGCCAGCTCGCCGAGCCGCTCGGTGACAGCGCGGCGCGCAAGCCATGCGGCAACTGCGCCGCTGTCGAGCTGGATGAAGATTCCCTCGCCGCGGTTCTCGATAGCGGGGAACCATTGGGGGTCGAGTGCAAGCTCGGCACGCTGCACATCGCTGTCGTACTCGCCGTGGATGTCGGGCGTGATCGCATCGAAACGGGTGAAGCCGAGGAGCGCGAGGACTTCGCGCAGCCGATGCAGCTGGACGATAGCTGCGACCGGATCAGTCAGGGAGCCAGAGCGCCAGGCGGACTCCGGCAGCCTCCGCGCATGGAAGTCGGGGTCGATCGGTACATCGTCGCCGTACCCTGCGGGCGCTGCCAGCAGTGCGTCGAGCTCGACGAGCTTGACCGGCTGTTCATCGCTGCCGCCATGCTTCAACCTGGCGATGGTAGCGAGGATCTCCTCGTTGCTGTGGTCGGCGAGCTTGGTCGCGACCTTCGGCTTCTTCCTCATGAAGGCAAGTTCGGCGCTGTTCTCGACGATCTGCAGGTCGTCCCATAGCGATCGCACCGCTTCTTCGAGCTGCGTGCCATGCTCTGGCAACGAGAGCGCGCTCATCACCTGCGGGAAGTACGCGTTTGCGGCGGTGCGGATGAGCAGCCGACTCGGAAGGCCACACTGTTCCTGGCTGCCTGCGCCGAGCCACGGACGCGCACCCCAACACAAACCGAGCGGCTTCAACTCCAACTCGGCCGCCTCGGCCATGCGCCGCGACTTGCCGCACTGGCAACGCACTACCAGGTCAGCGAGGTCTCCGCCCGTGCCGCGCTCGTCGAGCCACAGCTGCTGCTTACACGCATCCTCCGAGCCGTGGACGAACCAGTGCCAATTCAGGTCTGAGACGTGACCGCGCGGACACGCCCGGACAAAGCGAGTCGGCACGACCTGGCGTCCGTCGAACTTGCCCTTCTCATCAAGAGACTTCCGGTGCACGAGCCGGCGAGACCGCTCGTTACCGTCGCCTGCCGAGTCCTCCTGGACCAGCATCCACTCCGGGAAGCGCCAGACTCCGATGCCACGGGTTGTTTCCCCGGGGGCCGTCGAGGCGGCGGGCGGCGCGTAGAGGCGCGAGCCCGGGACACCGGTCAATAGTGAGATCTTGCGCGTCAGGCGCGGGTCGGCGATCTCGTCGAGCAGGTCCACCTTCGGCCACGTCTCAAGCCCGCCGACGATTCCTGAGTGTCTCGGCAAGTCGATGAGCGCCCCGGGACCCCAGGTCGTGATTGCCTGGCTGCGGCGGATCTGTGCGTGGGCGCGCGCGCTCATGACTCCTCCGTGAGCCAGTCGCCGCTCAGGTCCTTCAGGAACAGGTTGACGCTTGGCTCGACATCGCGGAGCGAGCGTCCAACACGGAACTTGCGATGGTGCTCAGACTCGAAGTCGGTGTCGAGGACCTCCCGCATCAGCGGCTTCGGCTTGCCTAGCTCGTAGCGCTGGTACTGAACTGGGATCCCCTTGGCTGAATAATCATCGACCACGTAGATCCACGAGTCGAGGAGGTCAACAATCCTGCTCTGCACGCTGCTCAGGCGCTCCGCGCGCTCCTCCTCGTCCTCGAGCGGCTGCTGGCGGACTCGCTCAGAGAAGAGCTGGATAAGACGTCGCTCAAGTTCAGCGCGGACGTCGCCGATTCGTTGCGCGCCGAGCGGCGGCGTGAGCTGCGGCGCCATGTGACGGGCGAGCGCAAGGAGCGTGCCGGCGAAGCCCCGGTCGAGCGCGCGTGCCGCGAACGGTGTGACGCTGCCGACCTCCACCGAACGGTAGAACGTCTCGTGGAAGTGGCGAAACCGCTCGTAATGCGAGCGGTCGCGGGGCTTGTGGATGTTGAGCAGCGTCACGACCAGACCAGGGGCGTACTCGGCGCGGCCGACACGGCTCGTTGCCTGAATGTATTCGGCGGCGGTCTTCGGCTGGCCCAGCACGCCCATGAGACCAAGCCGCGGAATGTCGAGCCCGACGGAGATCATGTTCGTCGCGATCGCGCAGTCGACCCGGTCCTTTTGATCGAAGGTCTGGCCGAGGCGGCGCCGCGCGTCGGCAACCTTGTTGGTTGGCACTCGCGAGGTCAACTCGACTACTTCGGAAAACGTCCTGCGGTCCTGGAAGAGCCCACGTTGTTCACCAATGCGGCGGCGCTCACCGTAGCTGCGAATCGTATTGCGGACCTCCTCCTCCAAGATCCGCCGGGCGCCGCCCAGCTCCCGCAGGCTGTTGAAGTACCCGACGATCGTCATGTACGGGTCGGCGGGGTTCTTGGGGTTGTCGTGGCCTCCGGCGTCTCGGTATGCCCGCTCGGCGGCACCCATCAGTGCGAGCCAGACCTTGCGCATTACCACCTTGGGATTGCGGCCCTGGGCGGCGACACCGACGTAGCGACGCGCCGGAGCGTCGGTGGCGGGCACTGTGCGAGCGAAGAACGAGTCGCGCCGGTCTGGACCGGGCGGCGGGAAGATCTGTGTCAGGGAGCGGCCGAACAGCGCCTGGACCTGGTCCTGCGCGCGTCGCACCGTCGCCGTCGAGGCGACCACCTTCGGTCCGGCCACGCCCTCGTCGAGACCGCGCACGCAGAGCCCGTCGATCGCCGTCTCGTACAGGCCCGCCATTGTTCCGAGCGGACCCGAGATCAGGTGAAGCTCATCCTGGATGACGAGATCGGGGGACGGCAGCGCCGCGCTGAGCGGCTTGCCCTGCCTGGGCTCCGCTGCGCCGTGGAAGCCGTGGCTGTCATACCTGTCTGCGCCGCCTAGCAGTGCTCCCGAGGCGCCTACCCACGGGAGCGTCGCGAACTTGTCGACGGTAGCGATGAGGAATGCGGGCAGGCGGCGGTAGATCGGCTCATCGACAGCGACGATCGGGAGGGGACGATCGCCGGTGAAGTCGCAGTCGAGATTCGTGCACACGATCCGCAGCTCACGCGGCGCATCGTCATCAGGCAGCAGCGTGAACGACTCCGGCTTGAAGCGCTCGCCACACCACGGACAATCCTCGAGGGGGATCGGGGACGGCTTGTTGTGAGGATCGGCCTTGAACTGGCGCACTTTGATGCGAGCGCTGTCCTGGCGGCCGTCACCCTTGCGCCCCATCACATTTGGCGTGGCCGCCTTGCCGACCCACAGGCCGATCTCGAACGGCCATGTGCCGTACCGCTTCGGCGAGTCCTCGCGCTCAAGTTCGAGGGCGCACAGGAGACCCGCCGCGCGTGAGAGCTGGTCGAGTGTCAGCAGCCGCAGCGTATACCGCATGACCACGCACACTCCTGCCCCCGCTCTACCGCCATCCGAGGGATGCCGAAGTCGCCGCAACACGATCGCGAACGCTGAAAGACCCAGATATGCCTCCGTCTTTCCGCCGCCGGTCGGGAAGTACAACAGGTCGACCGTCTCGCGGTGCGGATCACCGGCGTTGGCGACGCTCGGCAGGTTGACGAGGATGAACGCAAGCTGGAACGGTCGCCACTCGGGCGCCGTGATCCCCAGCCTGCGGCGCAGAGCCCGGCTCACGGCGCGATTGGCCGCGCGGAAAGCGTCAAGCGCATCGGGATCCTCTCGAAGCACGGCGATGCCGCGCTCGATCCGATCAGCGGCAACTCCCGCGAGCCGCAACAACTCCCCGGCCGTCTCGCGTCGGCGAGCAGGTGACAGCGCCGCAGTCTCACCCTGGCGTCGTGCGATCCAGTCCCGGTACTGCCTGACAAGCGGCAGGAGCGCCTCCGCGGCCGCGTCGCCATCGTTGAGGTCGCCGAGCGTGTCCATGGCGAGCACCACGTCATCGATGCCGGGCGCAACCGTGCCCTCGACCTGTGCGATCGGAATCCACCGGGTGCGAAGCGTCAGGCATCGGCCCTCGTGAAGTTCCCAGTCGGCCGCGATTCCGTGGCCGGTGGCGTACTCGGGGTTATCCGCGTAGTGAAGGTCCGACACCCGGTCGTCCCAATCGTCGGCATACGCGCCGCGCAGATCTGGACGCGGTACGAAGGGGACGTCGCAGGCAACCTCAAGCTCGGGCTGAAAGACGTAGCCGCGATCGGGCCGGTCGCTGACCGGCTTGCGGTTGTTGACCAAAAAC
>JBKQOO010000130.1:0-18258 GCA_052145475.1 Solirubrobacteraceae bacterium | reverse complement strand
GCCGCCCAGCATCAGCTCGGCCTCGGCCAGGCTCAGGTTCGCCGGGACGATGTCCTGCAGGATCGCCTCGTCGACGGCCGAGCGCCCGGCGAGGACATCGGCGATCGTCGGCTCGGCGTCGGTGGGAAGGTCGAAGTAGTCGGACAGGTTGCCCTGGGGGTCGAGGTCGACCGCCAGCGTGCGCACGCCGCTGCGGCGCAGGACGTCGGTCAGGGTCCGTACGGCCGTCGTCTTCCCCGTCCCGCCCTTCTGGGAGAGCACCGCGATCGTCTGAGCCATCCGGCGATACTACGCTGCCGCGGCCGGCCCGTGGCCTGCGGCTCGGGTCAGCCGAGCGACTGCACCGGACCGGAGCCTGGTTCGGTGACGATGTGCGATTCGGCGGTCACGCGCAGGAAGGTGAGCCGGTAACGGCCCACGATGATCTCGTCGCCGTCCTGCAGCGCGCGCCCGTCGATCCGGGCTCCGTTCACGAACACGCCGTTGAGGCTGCGGTCGTCCAGCAGCCGCACGCCGTCCGGGTGGCGCACGATCAGCGCGTGGCGACGCGACACGGTCGGGTCGTCGAAGCGCACGTCGGCTGCCAGGCTGCGCCCGATCCGTGTCCACTCGCGTGTCAGCGGTACCGTCAGCACCTCGCCGCTGTCCTCGTAGACGAGGTACTCGCCCGGCGCGTCGAGGCGGTTGCGGGCCGACTCGACACGGGCATCCATGTCGGGCGGGACGGGCTGCACGAGCGCGGCGTGTGTCGGCTCTTCGTGTGTGGCGCGGATTCGCTCGGTGCTGAACAGGGAGGCCCGGAGGAAGACCCGGCCGCCGCAGCTCGGACAGGGCGTGAGCACTTCGGAGCCTTCGAGTGTGAGGGCGTACCCACACTGCCGGCAACGAAATGACCCGGAGCCGACAAAGGTGCCCGCGCTGAGTGACTCCATGACTGCTTCCTCCTCTTTCGACGCACTGCCGGGGCGGTCCCTCGCCGGGGGAAACTCGTGGCGATGATAACAATACTCTCGACCCGGCGTGGGTGTTCCGGATATCGAAATCCGCCCGATCCTTCCCGATCCCGCCGATCCTCAGGCAGGCTGCCCGATCGGTGCTCCGGCTTCCCGTCGGGAGCGCCGACGCAAGACCGCCACCGCGAGCCGCCGCCCGGCAGGAGCCGGGATCGGAGCGCCGAAACAGGGATCCATGTCAACCGTCACATCCGATGTCGAGCAGCTGGAGCGGGTTCTGCTGATCCGCGGTCTCGGCGCGCTCGAGGCGGACCGCAGCCGCTGCTCGGACTGCGGTCGGACCCCGCTGACGGGCGAGCGGGTGCACATCTTCGACGAGCGCTCCGCCGGCATCGTCTGCGAGCTGTGCAGCCGGCTGCGTCGCGAGGCCCCGCTGGCCAGCGAGACCGTGCGCCACTGCGGGCACGGGCAATCCGTGCGCCTCACCGCGCGCGCCGCCTGAGCGGCCGACCACACCCCGCCGGCCGGCGGACCCGCTGGGCTCGCCGAGCCCGCGCGCGGCGCGAGGCGGCGCGGCGCGGCGGGCTCTGAATAGACTCTGCCGGCGATGGGCCCCGTGAGCGTCTCGACCGTCATCTCCGCTCCTCGCGAGCGGGTCTTCCACTACCTCGAGGACATCGCCAACCACTCCGAGTTCAGCGACCACTACCTGGTCGACTGGCATCTGACGAGGCTCGACTCGGTCGGTCGCGGGGCGGGTGCGCGGTTCCGCGTCAAGGCGCCCTTCAACCGCTTCAGCTGGGGTGACGCGACGTTCGCCGAGGTCGAGGCGCCATACAAGATCGTCGAGATCGGCAGGACGGGGAAGAACAACCGAATCCGCACCGTCGGCGTCTGGGAGCTCGAGCCGGTCGCCCGGGGGGGCGCCACCCGCGTCAGCTTCACCGTCCAGACCGAGCCCGCGACGCTGGCCGATCGCCTGACGGAGAGCCTGGGCGGCCGCACCTGGCTGCGACGCCAGAGCGAGCGGGCCCTGCACCGTCTGCGTGGCATCCTCGAGGAGGGCGCCGGGTCCGACAGGGTGAAGCGTGGAAGCCGCGTCACGGTCGCCGGTGGGTAGACTGCCGCGCGCATGAAAAGCCGATTGCGCAAACTCGCCCTGGCCTCCTCAGCCGTGCTCGCCATGCTCGCGCTGGGCGCCTGCGGCGACTCGCACACCAAGGTCACGACGGGCACCTACGCCGGGGAATCCGGCAAGAACGCCCCCTATCTCAACGTCGGTCCGCTGATCTACGAGGTGCAGCTCTCGCGCGAGCTGAATCCGAACAACAGCGAGGACTCCGGCTACCTGCAGGGCCTGAGCCCCGCCGAACGCAAGCTGGAACCGGGCCAGGAGTGGTTCGCGGTCTTCATGCAGGTCTACAACAACACCTCGGAGAGCCATCCGGCGGCCGAAGCCATCACGATCACCGACACGCAGAACAACGTCTACCACCCGATCGTGCCCGATCTGAGCAACCGCTACGCCTACCGCGGTGGCCTGGTGCCCCCGAAAAGCCAGATTCCCGCGCTCGACACGACGGCCGCCTTCGGGCCGACCCAGGGGGCGATGCTGCTCTACAAGATCCAGGTCGTCTCGCTGGACAACCGCCCACTCGAAGTGAAGATCCCGAACCCGCTCGACCCGAGCGAATTCGCCCAGGCGGTGCTCGACGTCTGACGCGGGCGGCCCGGGCCCTCGCTAGAGGCGCGCGTGCAGGCCGGCTTCCAGCACTTCGCGGGCCACCGGGGCCGCGGTGGCGCCGCCCGCGCCGTCTTTGACGAGCAGCACGCATACGGCGATCCGGGGGTGGACCGCCGGAGCGAACGCGGCGAACCAGGCGTCGGTGTTGCCGGCTTCGCTTTCCCCGCCCTGGCAGGCCTGGGCGCCCGAGGGTTCGCCGTGTTCGCCTTCGCGTGCGGAGGGTTCCACGCTGGAGGATCTGCAGGCCGTCTTCAGTTCCGCCGTGCCCGTCTTGCCGGCGACCACCACGCCGGGGATCGCCGCTGAGGTCCCCGTCCCCTCGCGTACCACCTCGGTCATCAGGTGACGAACGGTGCGGGCCACCGCCGGGCTGAGCGCCTGTCCGCCGCCGTCGCTCGCGTCCGGTAGGAACGTCGCCGCGGGGCGGTGCCCGGAGTCGGCGATCGTGGCCGCGACCGTGACCATCTGCAGCGGCGTGGCCAGCACCTCGCCCTGGCCGATCGCGGTCGAGCCGACGTCCAGTTCACCCTGGATCTGCGAGGCCGACGGCAGCGTGCTGGCCGCGGCGCCCGGCAGCCCGGGTTCGCGGTTGAAGCCGAACCGTTCGGCCATCGCCACCAGCCGGGCCGCCCCGAGCTTCACGCCGAGCGGTGAGAAGACGGAGTTGCACGACACCGCGAAGGCCAGTTCGAGCGAGCCGCCGCATTCCTCGCCGTTGGCGTTGTTCAGGCGAACCCCGTCGAGCGTCGCGTAGGTCGCGTAGGGAAAGACCGTGCTGGTCTTGGCGAGGTGAGCTGAGAGCACGCCCGAGACGGTGACCATCTTGAACGTCGAGCCGGGGGGCTGCAGCCCGTCCAGGCCGATCCCCGCGACCGCCAGCACCTGCCCGCTCGTGGGCTGCATCGCGACGATCCCGCCCAGCTGGCCGCCAAGCGCGGTGACGGCCGCCTGCTGGACGGCGGGGGAGACGGTCGTCCGCAGCGCGGCCGCCGGCCGGGGCAGGGCCGAGGCGAGCACACGCTGCCCCGCCAGCAGCTCGCCGCCGGGCGTGCCGCGCAACCGCGAGTCCAGCGCCAGCTCGAGGCCGCTCACGCCGACCTCCGCGTCGCCGGGAACGCCTTCGGCTTCGAGCGCCTGGCGCTGTGCTACGGGGATCGGGCCGACTTCGCCCACGACGGCGGTGCCGAGGTTGCCCAGCGGCGAGCTGCGCCCCGACTCGCCTTCGGGGGGGCTTTCGGCGAGCACCGTGCCGTCCCGGGCCAGCAGCGTTGCGCGGCGCGGCAGTGCGGTGCGGCGGCTGAGCAGCTCGCCCGGCCGCAGGCCGGGAAAGGCCAGCGAGCGCGTCCACGCCACGAGCGGGCCTTCGGGACCGCCGACGGTGGCCAAGACGTACTGCAGCGACAGCGTGCCCCAGAGTCGCGTGTGCACCTGCACCGGAACCTCGACGGCGCCGCCGGGGAGCAGGTGAGCGCGGCCCGTCACCTTCACGCTCGAGGCGGTCGCCGTGGTGAGCGCTTCCCGATAGGCCGCCGCGAAGCCGCCGGCCGTGACCGCCCGCCGGGCGGAGGGGGAGATGTCCCCGTACATCTGGGCGTAGTCGTTCCGGCTCCATGCCGCCACGAACCGTTCCGCGAGGCTCGCCGCCGGCGCGGGGCTGCGATGCACTCCGGCGAGGGCTCCGACCAGGAACGCGACTGCGGCGAGCACCAGGACCGGGCGAGCCCGTCGCAGGCGCTGGTGGCGGTTCTCAGTCAAGGAGCTTGTAGAACATGGCAGGTGACCCAGCTGGACTGGCTTATTGTCGCGCTCGCTGCGATCCTCGCCCTCTTTGGGTTCCGGCAGGGCTTCATCGTCGGCGCCCTCACATTCGCCGGCTTCGTGGGGGGCGCCTTCCTGGGCACGCGGATCGCGCCGGTGCTGCTGCCGAAAGGCTCGGCCTCGCCCTACGCTCCCGCCTTCGGCCTGGTCGGTGCGCTGCTGGGCGGCGCGGTCCTCGCCAGCGGGCTGGAGGGGGTCGGCTTCAGGGTGCGCCGCACCCTGAAGGTGCCGGGCATCGGCTTCCTCGACGGCACGCTCGGCGCGGCGCTGGGGGCGATCCTCGCGCTGGGAATCGTCTGGATCGTCGCCGCGGTGGCGGCGCAGACGCCCAGCGCGGTGCAGCTGCGAGCCGACATCCAGCGCTCCACGATCCTGCGCGCCCTCAACCAGATCCTGCCGCCCTCCGGCCCGATCCTCGACGCGCTGGCTCGGCTCGACCCGCTGCCGTCGATCACCGGCCCCACCCCCGACGTGGCCGCGCCCACCCCCGGCGTGGCTCGGCTGCCGGGGGTCAGGCGGGCCTCGGGCAGCGTCGTGCGGGTGCTCGGGACAGCCTGCGGCCTGGCCATCGAGGGCTCGGGGTGGGTGGCCGAACCGGACATCGTGGTGACCAACGCGCACGTCGTCGCAGGCGAGCAGGACACGACCGTCCAGATCGACGGCCGCGGCAACGACCTGACCGCCGAGCCGGTCCTCTTCGATCCCACCAACGACCTCGCCGTGTTGCTCGTGCCCGGCCTCGACCTGCCCTCTCTCGAGCTGGCCCGCTCGGCCCCGCCGGGGACCGGCGGAGCGATCCTCGGGTACCCGGAGAACGGGCCGTTCGACGTCCAGCCCGGGCGCATCGGCAGGACCCAGTGGGTGCTGACCGAGAACGCCTACGACCAGGGGCCCGTATCGCGGCTGCTGACACCGCTGCGCGGGCTGGTCAGGCCGGGCAACTCGGGCGGGCCGCTGGTCAACGACAGCGGCGAAGTGCTGACGACCGTGTTCGCCGCGACCATCGGCGCCGGGAGCCACGGCGGCTACGGGGTCGCCGACCCGACGGTCGCCTCGGAGCTGCGCCAGGCCGAAGACGGCCGCCACGGGACCGTGGGCACCGGGCCCTGCACGGCGGGCTGACCGCCCGGCCCGCTTGCTCAGCCCCGGCTGCCGCTACGCTGACCGCCATGTCGAAGATCCTGCTCGTAGCCGAGAAGCCCTCCGTGGGTCAGGACCTCGCGCGAGTGCTGCCCGGCCCCTTCAAGAAGCAGGAGGGCTACCTCGAGGGCCCGGAGCACGTGATCACCTGGGCCGTCGGCCACCTGGTGCAGCTGGCCGAGCCGGAAGCCTACGACCCCAAGTACAAGAGCTGGCGCATGTCGGACCTGCCGATCGTCCCCGAGCGCTTCAAGCTGGTGGTGCGCGACGAGCGCTCGCGCAAGCAGATGTCGGTCGTGACAAAGCAGCTGGGCCGCGAGGACATCTCGGAGGTCGTCAACGCCTGCGACGCGGGCCGCGAGGGCGAGCTGATCTTCGCCTACCTCTACGAGAAGGCGAAAGCCAAGAAGCCGGTCAAACGGCTGTGGCTGAACTCGATGACCACCGCCGCGATGAAGCAGGCGCTGGAATCGCTGCGCCCGGCCGAGGAGTTCGAGCGCCTCGAGGAGGCCGCCCGCTCGCGGTCGGAGGCAGACTGGATCGTCGGTATGAACGCGACGCGGGCCGCGACGATCCGCCTGCGCAGCTCCTTCGACGGCGCCGTCTCGCTCGGTCGCGTGCAGACGCCCACGCTGGCGATCGTCGCGCGCCGGGAGGAGGAGATCAAAGCCTTCCAGCCGGAGCCCTACTGGCTGGTCGACGCCACCTTCGCGGCGGCCCCGCTCACAGGCGAGGACGGCGAGCGCACCTACCTGGGCCACTTCCAGGCACCGAGCGGCAGCCCGGGGGCGACGAGGGGCCCGCGGCTCGGCACCGAAGAGGAGGCGCAGGCGATCGTCGCGGCCTGCCGCGGACGCGCCGGCACGATCACCAAGCTCGAGAAGAAGGAGCAGCGCGAGAAAGCGCCGATGCTCTACGACCTCACGACGCTGCAGCGCGAGGCCAACAACCGCTACGGCTTCTCGGCCAAACGAACCCTGGGGGCGGCGCAGCGGCTCTACGAGGAGCACAAGGCGCTGACCTATCCCCGCACCAACTCGCGCTATCTGCCCACCGACATGGTCGAGGAGATAAAGCCGATCGCGGAGCTCGTCGGCACTCAGAGCGAGTACCGCAAAGGGGCCGAGTACGTGGTTGGGCTCGACGTGCTGCCGCTGGCCCGGGTCGTCAACGACGAGAAGGTCACAGACCACCACGCGATCATCCCGACCCGCTCCGAGCACCCGGTCGAGAAGATGAGCTCGGACGACCGGCGCATCTACGACATGGCGGTGCGGCGGTTCCTGGCCGTCTTCCATCCCGAGGCCGTGTTCGAGAACACGCGCGTTGAGACGACGGTGGGCGGAGCCGAGGGCGGCAGCTTCCTGTTCCGCACGCGCGGCAGGCTGCTCGTCGTCCCGGGATGGCGCGGGGTCTACGACGAGGTCGCGGCCGACAGCAGGGTCGATGGCGATGCCCGGGGCGAGGAGGACGAGGGGACCGAACAGCAGCTGCCGCGCCTGGAGCAGGACGAGCCGGTCGAGACCTCCTCGATCGAGAGCGTGCGCAAGGAAACGAAACCGCCGCGGCGCTACAGCGACGCGTCGCTGCTGGGCGCGATGGAGACGGCGGGCAAGCTGGTCGACGACGACGAGCTGCGTGAGGCGATGAAGGACTCTGGGATCGGCACTCCGGCCACTCGCGCCGCGATCATCGAGCGCCTGATCACGGTGGGCTACCTGGAGCGCGACGGGCGCGCGCTGGTCGCGACCGAGAAGGGCCTCAACGTGATCAGGCTGCTGAGGGAGCACGCGCTGACCTCGCCCGGCCTGACCGGGAGCTGGGAGCAGCGCCTGGGCAAGATCGAGCGCGGCGAAGACTCGCGGCGGGAGTTCATGGGCGACATCGCCGGCTTTGCGACCGAGACGGTCAAGCAGCTCGACGAGACCCTCAAGGACGTGCGCATACCACGCGCCAGGCTGGGTCCATGCCCGGTGTGCGGCCATGAGATCGTCGAGAACCGCAAGGGTTACTCGTGTTGGGCGCGCGAGGATCCGGGCTGCGGCTTCGTGATCTGGAAGGCGAAAGCGGGGAAGCAGCTTCCCGTGGCGATCGCCAAGGAGCTGATCCGGACCGGCTACACGGCGCGCGCCGTGACCGGCTTCCGCGGGCGCAGCGGGCGGAGCTTCCGCGCGCACCTCGCCCTCAGCCAGACCGAGGAGGGCAAATGGCGGGTCGAGTTCGACGAGGTCTGGGCGCGTGAGGGGGCCAAGCCACCCGACGCGGAGGGCGAGGCGGTAGCCGAGGACGCGGCCGCCGCGGTCGCGCAACCCAGCGCTGCCTAGCCTCGAGGCGGATCGCGCGGCCCGTCGGGCCTGTGCGCCAGGATGGGCCGAATGGGAATAAGGCTGATCACCGGCCCGGCGAATGCCGGCAAGGCACGGGAGCTGATGGGCGCGATGCGCCGTCATCTGGCCCACCACGAGGAGCCGCTGTTGATCGTCCCGACCCGCGCCGACGTCGAGTTCTACCTGCGCGAGCTGGCCGGCGAGCAGGCCGCGATGGGAGCGCGCGTGCAACGCTTCGAGGAGCTGATCGAGGAGCTGGTCGCCCGCGCCGGCGTCAGCGAGCCGGCGCTGGGCGGCCTGGCTCGGGCACGGTTGATCGCGACGCTCGACCGGGGCGCGGGGAGCGGGCGCCGCCCGGGCTTCCTGCGGGCGCTCGGCGAGCTGACGCAGAGCTGCAGGCTCGGCGCGTGTCGCCCGCGCGACTCGCCGCGGGGCTCCAGGCGGCGATGGGCGACAGCGTCGAGGAGCTCGGCTTCGATCTCGCGGGGATGTTCGGGGAGTACCGCCGCCGGCTCGAGCGGCTTGGGCGGCTCGATGAGGAGCAGCGCGCCCTCCGGGCGCTCGACCGGCTGCGCGGGCGACCGGCGCTGTGGCGGGGGACGCCGGTGCTGTTCTACGGCTTCGACGACCTGACGAGGCTCCAGCTCGACGCGATCGAGACGCTCGGCCGCGTGGTCGATGCGGAGGTCACGGTCTCGCTCGCCTACGAGCCCGGGCGGGCGGCCTTCGCGGGCCGCGCCACGACCTTTCAGACGCTGGCCCCGATCGCGCAGGAGCAGTGCCGGCTGCCGCCTCGCTCGGACCACTATGCGGCGGGCTCACGGGCCGTCCTGGCGCACCTGGAGCGGTCGCTGTTCGAGCCTGACGCCGTGCGGGTCGATCCGGCCGGCGTGATCGATCTGATGCAGGGCGGCGGCGAACGGGCGGAGCTCGAACTGGTCGCAGCGCGGGTGGCCGCGCTGCTGCGCGAGGGCACTCCCGCCGAGGAGATCGCCGTCGTCGTGCGTCATCCCGCGGGAGCTGCCGCGCTCGTCGCCGAGGTCTTCGGGGCTTTCGGGGTCCCGTTCGCGATGCCCGTCAAGCGCCCCTTCGCCGACACCGCCGTGGGCCGGGCGCTGATCGGGCTGCTGCGCTGCGTGCCGGCGCCCGACGGCTCGGTCGCGGGCACGCCCGCCGATCTGCTGGCCTGGTTGCGGGCCCCGGGCCGGCTCGATCGGCCCGAGCTCGCCGATCGACTCGAGCTCGATCTGCGCCGGCACGGGCTGACGCGACTCGAGCAGGCCCGCAGGCATTGGGAAGACCGCTTCTTCCCGCTCGACACGATCGACCGGCTGGCCGAGGCCCAGCGGCGTGGCCCGGACCCTCTCGCCGACAGGGCCGGCCGCGAGCTGACCCGGCTGTTCTCGGCGCCGCGGCGCGGGCAGGCCGGCGTGCTGGGAGGCGAGGAGATGGACGAGGCACGAGCGCTGGCGGGCGGGCGCGCCGCCCTGGCGGAGCTCCGCGACCTGGCTCGCCTCGCCCCGGACGCGGCAGCGTCGACGGCCGCAGAGCTGGCGGCGGTGCTGGCGGACATCGAGGTCAACAGCGGCGAGCTGGCCGGCCCGGGCCTGGTGGCCGTGCTCGACCCGCTGCAGCTGCGAGCCCGGCGCGTCCGCGCGCTGTTCCTCACCGGCCTTCAGGAGGGCGTGTTCCCGCAGCGGGCCCGCGCCCAGCCGCTGCTGGGGGAGCGGGAGCGAACCCGGCTTGCGCAGGCCTCGGGACTGCTGCTCGGCGAGCCCGACGACGTGCTCGCGGCGGAGCGTTATCTCCTCTACGCCCTGCTGTCACGTCCGCAGGAGCGCCTGACGCTCAGCTGGCACGAGACCGACGACGACGCCGGGCCGTTGTCGCGCTCGCTGTTCGTGGACGACGTCTGCGACCTGTTCGACCCGCGGCTCTCAAAGGGGCGAGAGCGCCGCGCGCTCGGGGCGGTCGAGGGCACCGGTGCGCAAGCCGCTCCGGCCGAGTTGAGCGCAGGCGGCAGGCTGACCGACGAGCGCGTCCTCGGCGAGCTGCGCGAGCGCGTCTGGTCCGCCACCTCGATCGAGAAGTGGGTGGCCTGCCCGGTCGCCTGGTTCGTCGAGCGGCTGCTGGCGCCGGGGCGCTTCGAGCCCGATCCGGAGCCGTTCGCGCGCGGCAGCCTCGCGCACGAGGCGCTGAACGCGACGCTCGCGGGACTGGGGCGCGAGACCGCGAGCACGAGGGTGACGGCCGGGAACCTGGAGCTCGCCCAGAGCCTCCTGCGCGCGTCGCTCGCCGAGGCGGAGCCTCGGCATCCCCTGTCCGTGAGCCCGCAGCGCTCGCTCGCGATCCGGCGAGGCCTGCAAGCCGATCTCGAACGCTATCTGGAGCACGCGGCGGAGCTGGAGGGGTCGCTGGCCCCGCGCGAGTTCGAGCTCGGGTTCGGCTTCAGCGAGGACGATCCGGACCAGCACGGCGAGCCCAGCGGGCTCCCCGCCTTCGAGCTGGGAGGCGGCGTGAGGTTGAGGGGCCGGATAGACCGGATCGACGTCGGCGAGGGCGGCGAGGCGGTCGTGATCGACTACAAGGGCTCCGACGCGCCGCGCGGGCAGCGCTGGATCGCCGACGGCAAGCTGCAGGTGGCCCTCTACATGCAGGCTGCCGAACAGCTGCTCGGCCTGCGCGTGGTCGGGGGCCTCTACCAGCCGCTGCGGGGAAACAGCATCCAGGCACGCGGCGTCCTGCTCGAGGGCCATGACGCGGCCGGAAACTGCACCAGCACGGACCGCTTCACCCCGGATGAGCTGGATGAGCTGCTTGGCGAGGCGCTCGAGGAGGCGCGCAGCGCCGTCGGGGAGGCGGGCCGCGGCGAGCTCCAGGCGCGGCCGAACAGCTGCGCGTGGAACGGCGGCTGCCTGTACCCGACGATCTGCCGCTGCGAGCGCTGAGAGTGGAGCAGCTGCGCATCGACATCGAGGCGACGCCGGACGGCCGGTCCCGGCCCCAACGCCGCAGCAGCCGTCTGACCGAGGCGCAGGAGGAGGCGGTGCGCAGGCGAGGCGAGCCGCTGCTCCTCTCGGCGGCGGCCGGCAGCGGCAAGACCTCGGTGCTGGTCGAGCGGTTCGTGCGGGCCGTGTGCGAGGACGGCGTGGCGCCCGGAGCGGTGCTGGCGATCACCTTCACCGAACGCGCCGCCGGCGAGCTTCGCACCCGCCTGCGCGCGCGCCTGCTGGAGCGGGGCGACCGTGATGCCGCTCGCGACGCCGAGGCCGCCTTCATCGGCACCTTCCACGGTTTCTGCGCCCGCCTGCTGCGTGCCCACCCGTTGCCGGTGGCCCTGGACCCCGACTTCACGATCCTCGATGCCGGCCAGGCGGGGCGGCTGCAGGAGCGGGCATTCGAGGATGCGCTGGCCGAGCTCCTCGCCGTGCCGGATCCTGCCGCCGTCGAGCTGCTGGCGGCCTACGGGGTGGATGTCGTGCGCGCGATCGTCCACCAGCTCCACGGCCAGCTGCGCAGCCGCGGACAGCGCCGGCCGCGCCTGCCGGTGCGCTCAGCCGGGCCCGAAGCCGACCGGGACGAGGTCGACGCGCTGGCGGCGGTCGCGCTGTTCGACCGTATGCTCGGACTGTTCAGCGCCTGCTACGAGCGGCTCAAGGAGCAGCGGGGCGCGCTCGACTTCGATGACCTCGAGCTGATCGCGGCAGAGCTGCTCCAGCGGAACCCGGGGGTGCGGGCGGCCTGGTCGGAGCGCTTCGCCCTCCTGATGGTCGACGAGTTCCAGGACACCAATCCTCGCCAGATGGCGATCCTGCGCCTGCTGGAGCGCGACAACCTGTTCACGGTCGGCGACGAGCTGCAGTCGATCTACGGCTTTCGCCACGCCGACGTCAGCCTGTTCCGCGAGCGCCGGGCCCAGCTGGCAGGCGCCGGCGCGGCGCTGGCCCTGAGGAGCAACTTCCGCAGCCGCGACGCGGTGCTGGATGCGGTCAACGGGGTCTTTGCCTCGCGCTTCGCCGACTTCGCCCGGCTCGAGCGTGCGCGCGAGCCCGATGACGCCGACGCCGGCACCGAGGCTCCGCTCGTCGAGCTGCTGCTGACCAGCTCGACGGACGAGTGGAAGACCGACCGATCCCGCGAGGCGATCTCGGCGGGCCTTCCCCATGCACCGCCGGCACGCCAGGCCGAGGCGCGGCTGCTGGCCCAGCGCGTGCGCGCGCTCGTCGAGTCGGGCCTTGCGCAAGCGGGCGAGATCGTCGTGCTGCTGCGAGCTACGGGCGACATCGAGACGTTCGAGCGGGCCCTGCAGCTGCAGGGCCTGCGCACGCTGGCCAGCGTCGGCACCTTCTGGGGCCGACAGCAGATAGCCGACCTTCACAGCTATCTGCGCGCGCTCGCCAACACGCGCGACGAGGAGGCCGTCTACGCGACGCTCGCGTCGCCGCTGGTCGGCTGCTCGCGCGACGGCCTGGCGCTGCTGGCCGGCGCGGTCCGAGCACGGCGAACAGGTCTGTGGGAGACCGCGCTCGCGCTCAGCGAGCAGGGGGCCGGGCAGCTGGGCGAGGCGGACCGCGCCGCGCTCGGCGCGTTCTGTCCCTGGTTCGAGCTCGAGCGAGCCGAGGCGACGGGCCTGGGTATCTCGCAGCTGCTCGAGCGGGCCATCTCCCGCAACGGCTACGACCGCCACGTGCTGAGGCTCGACTGGGCCGAGCGGCGGCTCGCAAACGTCCACAAGCTCCTGCGCCTGGCACGCCGCTTCGAAGCGCAGGAGGGCCGCGACCTGCGCGCCTTCGTCGACCACGTCGAGCACCTCAAAAGAGCCGCTGCGATCGAGCCGGAGGCGCCGGTGGAGGACGTGGAGCCGGACACCGTCCGTCTGATGACCGTGCATGCCGCCAAGGGCCTCGAGTTCCCCGTGGTGTGCCTCGCCGACCTCGGCCGCAAGCCGCCGAGCCCCTCCGATCGGCTGTTCGTCGAGGGCGATCGGCTCGGGCTGCGCCTGCGCCGCCCGGGGCAGGGCGAGGGCGTCAAGACGCTGGAATTCGAGCAGCTGCGCGCCGAGCAGCGGGCGCGCGAACGCGAGGAGGAGGATCGGGTCTTCTACGTGGCGATGACGCGCGCCCGGGACCGCCTGCTGCTGAGCGGGACGGTCGACTACTCCTCCTGGCCGAAGGAGACCGACAGCAGCCCGCCGATCAACTGGCTGGGGCCGGCCCTGTGCCCCGGGATCGCGCAGTTGGGCAAGGCCGGCCGCGGCGTGCACAGCCTGCCGGCGGGCGGAGGCGAGGGCGGGGTCCCGGTTCGCGTCACGCTGAGCGATCCTGCCGGGTACGGCACGGTGCTGCTCGAGCCGCCAGTAGCGCCGCCGGCGCCAGCCGCCGCGCCCGGGGAGCGGTTCGGACCGCCGGCGGGCCGAACGCGGGACGCGGGCTCGCCACGCCCTCCCTGCGGCTCGGCACCGGCGCTGCCGACCAGCCTCAGCTACACGTCGCTGCGCCTGCTGGAACGCTGCGGATACCGCTACTACCTGGAACGGGTGCTGAGGATGCCGGAGGAGCAGGCCGCGGCGGCCGAGGGCGCCGCGGCCGGGCGCCTGGAGGCCCGGGCGAGAGGCACGCTGGTGCACCGGCTGATGGAGACGCACGACCTCACCGGGCCCGCCGCGCCGACCGAGCGGCAGGTCGCCGAGGTGGGGGAGGAGCTGGCCCTGAAGCCCGGACGGGAGGAGCGCGAGGAGATCGCCGCCCTGATCGCGGGTGCGCGGTCGGCACCGCTGGCCTCGCGCATCGCCGCAGCGACGCGACGGCGGATCGAGTATCCGTTCGCGTTCACGCTGGCGCCGGGCGCACCGCTGGTGACCGGCGTGATCGACCTGCTCTGCGAGGAGGCCGACGGCACGTCGCTGGTCGTCGACTACAAGAGCGACCGGCTCGGGCCGGATGTCGACCCGGCGGGGATGGTCGCGCAGGATTACGCCGTGCAGCGGCTCCTGTACGCCCTGGCGGTGCTGCGCGAGGGCGCGCTGGCGGTCGAGGTCGTGCACTGGTTCCTGCAGCGTCCCGACCAGCCCGCGGCGGCCCGCTACACCCTGGCCGAGCGCCCGACCCTCGAAGAGGAGCTGGCGTGTCTGGTGGAGTCGCTGTGGGAGGACCCGTTCGCGGTCAGCCCAAGGCCCCGCCGGAGCCTGTGCCTGACCTGCCCGGGACGCGCCGGGCTCTGCTCCTGGCCCGAGGAGACGACGCTGCGCGAGCTGCCCGACGAGGGCGAGGAGACGGTCCAGGACGAAGCGCCGGCGCTGCGCTGAGCGCCCTGCCAGAGCCGTTGCAAGGGGCCTGCAATTCGCGTCCGGCGGCCCGTTTGAGGCCCTGACGCACTGATACCCTTTCATCTCCGCCTCAGGTGCCCGCCTGCCCGTGCAACGGGGAAGCACCGACCAACGAGCACTTTCCATGCCCACGTACAGCAAACAGCCCCCACAGGCCGTCGGCCTCTACGACCCTCGCTTCGAGCATGACGCCTGCGGCGTGGGCATGGTCGCGCGTCTGGACAACCAGCCCACACACGAGGTCATCTCGCGCGCGATCACCGCGCTCGAGAACCTCGAGCACCGCGGGGCCTCCGGCGCCGACCCGAGGACGGGCGACGGCGCGGGGATCCTGATGCAGATGCCCGACGAGCTGTTCCGCGGCGTGGTCGAGTTCGAGCTTCCCCCGGCTGGTCGCTACGGCGTGATGATGTGCTTCCTGCCCACCGACCAGACGCGGCGCAGGAGCCTGGAACAGCTGCTCGAGAGCGCCGTCCAGGCCGAGGGGCAGCAGCTCCTGGGCTGGCGGGACGTGCCGATCTGCGAGGAGCACACGGGCGAGGTCGCCGCCGCCTGCCGGCCGGTCATCCGCCAGCTGTTCGTCGGCGCCGCTCCGGCTCACCCCAACGGCACGTGGCACGCGGCCGACCAGGACGCCTTCGAGCGCAAGCTGTACGTGATCCGCCGGATCTGCGAGCTGTCCGCCGAAGGGAGCGGGTTGTACATCGCGTCGAGCTCCTCGCGGACGGTCAACTACAAGGGGATGCTGATCAGCTTCCAGCTGGCCGCGTTCTACACCGACCTGCGGGACGCGCGGACCAAGAGCGCGATGGCGCTGGTCCACTCGCGCTTCTCGACCAACACGTTCCCGAGCTGGGAGCTGGCCCACCCCTACCGCGTGATCTGCCACAACGGCGAGATCAACACGGTGATGGGCAACGTCAACTGGATGCGGGCGCGCGAGAGCGAGCTCCAGAGCGAGCTGTTCGGCGAGGACCTGAAGAAGATCCTGCCGGTCGTCAGCCCCGGCAACTCCGACTCGGCGACCTTCGACAACGTGCTCGAGCTGCTGATGCTGGCGGGCCGCTCGCTGCCTCACGCGGCGATGATGATGATCCCCGAGGCCTACAGGCACCGCGAGGACCTGCCCGACTACCTGAAGGGCTTCTACGCCTTCCACTCCTGCCTGATGGAGCCGTGGGACGGCCCCGCCTCGGTCGCCTTCACCGACGGGCGCGTGGTCGGCGCGACACTCGACCGCAACGGGCTGCGCCCCGGGCGCTGGGTCGAGACGACCGACGGCCACGTCGTGCTCGGGTCCGAGTCGGGCCTGCTCGACATCCCGCCCGAGGAGATCCGCCGGCTCGGACGCCTGCAGCCCGGCAAGCTGTTCCTGGTCGACCTCGAGCGCGGCCGGATCGTCGAGGACGAGGAGGTCAAGCACGAGGTCGCCACGGCCAAGCCCTACGGGGAGTGGTTTGCCCGCAACGCCGTGCCGTTCTCCGAGCTGCCGCCCTCCTACGAAGTGACGCTGTCCGACCAGCCGCTGCGCCTGCGCCAGCGCGCCTTCGGGTACAGCCAGGAGGACCTGCGCGTGCTGCTCACGCCGATGGCGATCGACGCGGCCGAGCCCGTCGGCTCGATGGGCAACGACCTGTCCCTGGCAGTCCTCTCCGACCAGGCACCGCCGCTGTTCTCCTACTTCAAGCAGCTCTTCGCGCAGGTCACCAACCCGCCGATCGACCCGCTGCGCGAGGAAATCGTGATGAGCCTCGCGACCACGCTGGGCAACGAGCGCAACCTCTTCGACGAGACGCCCGAGCACGCCCACAAGCTCCTGCTCGACCAGCCGATCCTGCTCAACCGCGAGCTGGAGACGCTCCGCCACGTCGACCACGAGGTCTACAAAGCCCGCACGATCGACGCCACCTGGCTGGTGCAGAAGGGGCCCGCGGGGATGGGCGAGGCGATCGAGCGCATCTGCAGGCAGGCCCACGAGGCGATCGAAGAAGGGTGCAACATCCTGATCCTCAACGACCGCCTGCTCGGTCCGCGCAGGGTGCCGATCCCCTCGCTGCTGGCCGTCGCGGCCGTCCACCACCACCTGGTGATCGAGGGCACGCGGCTGCGCGCCGGCATCATCGTCGAGTCGGGCGAGCCGCGCGAGGTCCACCACTTCGCGACGCTGATCGGCTACGGGGCGAGCGCGATCAACCCGTACCTGCTGCTCGAGACGCTCGACGAGCTGGTGCTGGACGGGCGGATCGTGCGGAGCGGGCCCGACGGCGCCCAGCAGCAGATCGGCGCCGAGCAGGCCGCCCAGAACCTGGTCAAGGCGATCGGCAAAGGGCTGCTCAAGACGATCTCCAAGATGGGCATCTCGACGATCCAGTCCTATCGGGGCGCCCAGATCTTCGAGGCCGTCGGACTGGAGCGCGAGCTGATCGACGCGCACTTCACCGGCACCGCCTCGCGGATCGGCGGCGTCGGCCTGGGAGTGCTCGCCACCGAGGCGCTCGAGCGCCACGCCCGCGCCTACCCGGTGGCGCGGACCGGCGTCGACCCGCTGCTGCCGGTCGGCGGCGTCTACGCCTGGCGGCGTGACGGCGAGCACCACATGTGGAATCCCGAGACGATCGCCCTCGTCCAGCACGCGGTGCGCTCGGCCAACGGCGACGTTGAGAGCGCCCTGAAGGGCGATCAGCAGGCCCACGCGATCGTGCGGGACAGCCCTGCGATGGAGAAGTACCGCGAGTACGCGAGGACGGTCAACGAGGACGCCGCCCGACGCGCGACGCTGCGCGGGCTGCTCGAGATCGGCGGCGCCGGAGACCGGACCCCGGCGATCCAGCCGATCCCGCTCGAGCAGGTCGAGCCCGCCTCTGCGATCGTCAGGCGCTTCTGCACGGGCGCGATGAGCCTCGGCTCGATCTCCAGGGAGGCGCACGAGACGCTGGCGATCGCGATGAACCGGCTGGGCGGGCGCTCCAACACGGGGGAGGGCGGCGAGGACCCGTCGCGGTTCACCCCGGACGCCAACGGCGACAGGCGCCGCTCGGCGATCAAGCAGGTCGCCTCGGGCCGCTTCGGCGTCACGATCCACTACCTGGTCAACGCCGACGAGCTGCAGATCAAGATGGCGCAGGGCGCCAAGCCCGGCGAGGGCGGTCAGCTGCCGGGCCACAAGGTCGACGAGTACATCGGCTCGATCCGCCACACGACCCCCGGCGTGGGGCTGATCTCGCCGCCGCCCCATCACGACATCTACTCGATCGAGGACCTCAAGCAGCTGATCTACGACCTGCGCTGCGCCAACCCGCAGGCCGAGGTATCGGTCAAGCTGGTCTCCGAGGTCGGGGTCGGCACGGTCGCGGCGGGCGTCTCGAAGGCGAACGCCGACCGGGTCCTGATCGCCGGCCACGATGGCGGCACGGGCGCCTCGCCGCTGTCCTCGATCCAGGCGGCCGGCGTGCCCTGGGAGATCGGCCTCGCGGAGACCCAGCAGACGCTGCTGCTGAACAACCTGCGCTCACGGATCGTCGTGCAGACCGACGGCCAGCTGAAGACCGGTCGCGACGTGGTCGTCGCGGCGATGCTGGGCGCCGACGAGATGGGCTTCTCGACGGCGCCGCTGATCGCGACGGGCTGCATCATGATGCGGGCCTGCCACCTGAACACGTGCCCGGTCGGGATCGCGACGCAGGACCCCGAGCTGCGCAGGCGCTTCAAGGGCACCCCGGAGCATGTCGTCAGCTTCTTCTTCTTCGTCGCCGAGGAAGTGCGCGAGATCCTTGCCTCGCTGGGCCTGCGCTCGCTCGATGAGGCGACCGGCCGGGTCGACCTGCTCGGCGTCGGCCGCGCGATCGATCACTGGAAGGCGCGGGGTGTCGACCTCACGCACCTGCTGACCCACATCGAGCTCGACGCGGATGCTCCCCGGCACCGCGTCGAACCGCCCCCGGCGGTGGGGGG
>JBKQOO010000129.1:0-31955 GCA_052145475.1 Solirubrobacteraceae bacterium | reverse complement strand
GCAGCGCATGCACCAGTTCCGCGACAAGTCCGTGGCCCAGCGCGAGCTGGTCTCGGCCGGCCTGCTGCTCTACCCGGTCCTGCAGGCCGCCGACGTGCTCGCCTACCGCGCCGAGGAGGTGCCGGTGGGCGAGGACCAGCGGGAGCATCTCGAGCTGATGCGCGACGTGGCGCGGCGCTTCAATGCGCGCTTCGGCGCGGGACGGGAGATCCTGCTCGTGCCCGAGCACCGGATCCCGCCGGTCGGGGCGCGGATCATGGAACTGCAGGACCCGACCGCCAAGATGTCGACGACGGGCGGCTCCGAGCAGGGTACCGTCTACGTGCTGGACGAGCCCAAGGCGATCGAGAAGAAGTTCAAGAGCGCCGTCACCGACTCGGGCAGCGAGGTCGCCTCATCGCCCGAGAAGCCCGGCATCTCCAACCTGATCGAGATCCTCGCCGCCGTCCGGGGTGTGAGCACCGCGAGCGTCGAAGCGGACTTCGCCGCAGCCCGCTACGGCGAGTTCAAGGCGGCCGTCGCCGAGGCGGTCGTGGGCTACCTCGCGCCGGTGCGGGAGCGCTACGAGGAGCTGCGCGACGACGAGCAGCGACTCGAGTCGATCCTCGAGGAGGGGGCCGGACGGGCCCGGGTGATCGCCGAGGGGACCCTCTCGGAGGTGCGCGAGGCGATGGGCGTCGGAGCGAGGCATCGGGCCGCCCCGGTACGGTGAGCCGATGAGCCTGGCCGCACTGGATCTCGACCTGGACGTCTTCAGCGGGCCTTTCGACCTGCTGCTCACGCTGGTGCTGCGGGAAGAGGTCGACCTGCTCGAGCTGTCCCTGGCCGACGTCGTGCTGGCCTACCTCGACCATCTCGAGCAGCGCGGCGAGCTGGACCTCGAGACGGCCACCGAGTTCATCGTGCTGATCGCGGCGCTGCTCGAGCTGAAGTCGCGCCTGATGCTCAGCGGCGAGGAGGAGGAGCTCCTGGACATCGAGCCCGAGCAGGCGGCCGAGGAGCTGCTGGCACGGATGCTCGACGCGCAGCGCTACCGCTCCGCCGCCGGGCACCTGCGCGAGCTGCTGGCGGCCGAGCATGGCGTTCGCTTCCGCGCCGCGCCGCTGCCCCCCGAGCTTCGCCGTGGCATCCAGCCCGCGCCCGACGGCTCGGCCGATCCCGGGCTGCTCGGCGCGGCGATCGGCGGGCTCCTGGCGATGCCTCCGGCGATCAGTCTGCGGCACATCGCCACGCCGCGGGTCAGCGTCGCGGAGCGGCTTGCTCACCTGCGCGCGCTGCTGCGGCGCGGCGCCTTCAGCTTCGACGAGGCCGTGCGAGGCGCCGACCGGATGACCGTCGCGGTGACGCTGTTCGCGCTGCTGGAGCTCTACAAACTTGGCGAGGCCGGCTGGGAGCAGCCGGAGAGCTTCGGTGAGATCTCGGTCAGGGCGAGCAGCGCCTCGCCCGCGCCGGGCCGGCCGGCAGACGCCACCAGGGTCGGGATCGCCGGGTGAGCGCGCCCGAGGCAACCCGCGAGCCCGCCCAGCCCGCCGAGGCGGGCGGGCAGCCCGGGCAGACGCCCGCCGTCGCCCGGACCGTCGAGGCGCTGCTGTTCCTGTCGGCCGAGCCGCTCAGCCCGGCCGATCTGGCCGAGGCGGTCGGCGTGGGGGAGGGGGCGATACAGACCGCCCTGGCGCTGCTGCGCGAACAGTACGCACCGGGCCTGCGTGGGATCGCTCTGCGCGAGCTGGGCGGCGGCTGGACGCTGAGCAGCGACCCTGCCGCCGAGGAGGCGGCCAGGCGGCTCTTCAGCCGGCCACGGATCGCGTCGCTGACCCCGGCGCAGGCCGAGACGCTGGCGATCGTCGCCTACCTCCAGCCGATCTCGCGACCGGAGATCACGAGGATTCGCGGCGTCAGCGCCGACTCTGCCAGCGCCACGCTGCTCGACCGGGGCCTGATCGAGGAGGCGGGGCACTCCCAGTTCGGCGCCGTCCTGTACCGCACCACCACACAGTTCCTCAAGCTGTTCGGCCTGCGCGACCTGGATCAGCTCCCCGACGTCGCCCGCTGGGACCCCAGCCCGGAGGAGCAGGCCGAGCTGCGCGACCGGCTTTTGCGAGCGGGCGAGGCGCGGGCCGGCTAGGTTGGCGAGATGCTGGGTCTGAAGCGTGCCTTCGGCGGCTTCTCTGTCGATGACGTCCCGGCCGCCCGTGAGTTCTACGGCGGCACGCTCGGGCTCGACGTGGAGCAACTGGACAATGGGCTGCTCGCCCTGCACCTTCCCGGCGCCGCCGAGACGATCGTCTACCCCAAGCCCGACCACCGGCCGGCCGCCTTCACGATCCTGAACTTCGCCGTCGAGGACATCGAGTACGCGATCGACGAGCTGCGCAGCCGCGACGTGGAGATGCTCTTCTACGACGGCTTCGACCAGGACGAGCGCGGGATCTCACGCCAGCCGGGCGGCCCGCCGATCGCGTGGTTCAGCGATCCGGCCGGGAACATCCTCGCGCTGCTGCAGGAGTAGCGCCGGCGCGCGCCCGCGCCGTCAGGGCCTCGCCTCCAGAATCAGGTTGAACGGGGTCTCGGTCGCCCGCCGCACGGTCGAGAAGCCGCCTCCTTCGATCACCTCGCTCAGCTGGGCCTCGCCCGCCTGGGCGCCGAGCGCCAAGCCGACCTCCTGGTCCAGCGAGGCGGGCGTGCAGATCACTGTCGAGGCGCCGTAGAAGATCCGCCCGACCGGGTTGAGGTTATCGGCGACGGAGTCGCCGGCGAACGGCTCGACGATCATCCACGTGCCGTCGCTCGCGAGCGAGTCGCGGATGTGCGCCGACGCGCCGACCGGGTCGCCCATGTCATGCAGGCAGTCGAACACGGAGACGAGGTCGTATCCCTCTCCGGGGTAGTCCTTGGCTGTCGCGACGGCGAACGTGATCCGGTCGCCGACGCCCGCGCGCTCGGCCCGTTCTCGGGCCTTTGCGATCGAGGCCTCGTGGTAGTCGAAGCCGAAGAACTCGCTGTTCGGGAACGCTTCGGCCATGATGATCGTCGAGGCGCCGTGCCCGCAGCCGATGTCCGCGACCTTCGCGCCTCGTTCCAGCTTCTCCTGGACCCCGTCGAGCGCGGGGATCCACTCGCTGACGAGGTGGGCCCGGTAGCCGGGACGGAAGAAGCGCTCCGTGCCGTTGAACAGGCGGTTGTCGTGCTCGTGCCAGCCCATGCCCTCGCCGCTGCGGAAGGCCTGGGTGATGCGGTCCTCGTCGGCGTACAGCGAGGCGATCAGGTCGTAGGCGCCGAGGATGTAGAACGGGCTGTCCTCGTCGGCGAGCGCGAGCGCCTGCTCGTCGGGCAGCGTGTAGCGGTCGCTCCCGGCGTCGTAGGAGACGTAGCCACCGGCGGCCTGGTTGCGCAGCCACTCGCGGACGCTGCGCTCGGCGACGCCCGTGCGTTCGGCCAGCTCCTGGGAGCTGACGGCGCCCGCCCCGGCCATGGCCTTGTAGAGGCCGAGCTTGTCGCCGATCAGCATCAGCGGCGCGCTGATGTTCGCGCCCATGTCGGTAAGGGCCTGGCCCATGAACGCTTCGAGCTTGGCTTCGTCGATACCCGTGGTACTCATGTCGATTCCCCCCAGGGAATAGAGGTCAGAGATGACACGGACCAACCAGCCCCCCTTCAGCCGGCACGATCCGTGCCGCAGGGCAAAACTACCACTGAGATCTCACCGCGGTGTGCTTTGCGTCACGCAACCGGCCGGGCGCGTGCGATGCGGTTCACGCGACCCCACCGAGCGCCTCGGCCGCCGCGAGCTGGCCGCAGGCCGCGTCGATGTCTCGCCCACGTGTCAGCCGCACGGTCACGGGCACGCCGCGCGACTCCAACGCCGCGCGGAACGCCGCGATCGAGTCCCGGCCGGAGCCCTCGAAGGCCGTGCCGGTCGGGTTGTAGGGGATCAGGTTGACCTTGAAGATCGACGGCCCCCGACCGTCGCCCCGCAGCGTGCGAGCGAGCTGGAGGGCCTGCTCGTAACGGTCGTTGACCCCGGCCAGCATCACGTACTCGATGAACACCCGCCGGCGCCGGCGCGAATGGAAGGCACGGCAGGCCTCGATCACGTCGCTCAGCGGGTAGCGCTCGTTGACCGGCATCAGCTCCGAGCGCAGCGCTTCGTCGGCAGCGTGCAGCGACAGGGCCAGGCGCACAGGCATCTCGCTTTCGGCCAGTCGTTCGATCCCAGGGATCCAGCCGACGGTGGAGATCGTCGTGCGCCGGTGGGTGATCCCCAGGTCGGGCAGTCGCTCGCAGGCACCCAGCACGGCGTCGAGGTTCAGCATCGGCTCGCCCATGCCCATGAAGACGCAATGGTCGACCGCTTCGATGCGACGAAAGTGCAGTGCCTGGTCGAGGATCTCCGAGCTGGAGAGGTTGCGGGCGAAGCGCATCGCACCGGTCGCGCAGAAGCTGCAGGTCAGCGGGCAGCCCGACTGCGAGGAGACGCAGATCGAGCGCCGCCCGGTCCGCGACCCGCCTTCGCCGGCGCGGGCGCGGTAGCGCATCAGCACCGCCTCCAGCGGACGCCCGTCGACCGTCGTGAACAGCGCCTTGACCGTTCCGTCTGCCGCCCGGGCCTCCTCGGCCGGCGTCAGACACGAGAACGGCACGTCCTCGGCGAGCGCCCTGCGCAGCCCGGCCGGCAGGTCGGTCATCTGCTCGTAGCTGCTCGCGCCGCGCGCAGCCCAGCTCCACACCTGCGCCGCGCGGAAGCGCGGCTCGCCGCGCGCGGCCAGCATCGTCTCGAGAAGTTGCAGGTCCATGTTCCAATGACCGCCTGCGGCGGCCTGACCCTATGGTTGCAGCCCATGAGCCCGATCCCCCGCAGCAGGCCATGCGGCTAGCCAAGTTCCTCGCCCACGCCGGCGTCGCCTCGCGGCGCTCGGCCGAGCAGCTGATCGCGGCCGGAAGGGTCTCGCTGGAGGGCGAGACCGTCACCGACCCGGCCCGCGACGTCGTGCCCGGGGCGCAGGTGCAGCTCGACGGCCGGATCGTGGAGGGGCCGGAGCCGAGGGTGGTCTATGCGCTCAACAAGCCCGTCGGCGTCGTCTCCACGGCGAGCGATACGCACGGTCGCCCGACGGTCACCGGGATGATCGACGCGGCGGGCCTGCGCCTGTACCCGGTCGGGCGCCTGGACATCGACAGCGGCGGCCTGATCCTGCTGACCAACGACGGCGAGCTGGCCAACCGCCTGACCCACCCCCGCTTCGAGGTTCCGAAGACCTACAGGGTGCGCGTCGGGGGCGGGCCGGTCGCGCAGGCCTCGCTGCGCTCGCTGCGCCAGGGCGTGGAGCTCGAGGACGGGCCGACCGCGCCGGCCCGCGTCACGGCGCTGGCCGGCGGCGAGCTCGAGCTGACGATCCGCGAAGGGCGAAACCGCCAGGTGCGCAGGATGTGCCAGGCGGTCGGGCACCCGGTGCTCGAGCTCACCCGGATCGCCTTCGGCCCGCAGCGCCTGGGCCGGCTGGCCCCGGGCCGGCACCGGCGCCTGAGCGACGCCGAGGTCGATCGCCTGCGCTCCAGCACGCTCTGACAGAATCGCGGCCATGGCACTGTTCGCCCTGCGGGGCGCCACCAGCGTGAAGCGCAACGAGACGCAGGAGATCCTCGACGCGACGACCGAGCTGATGCAGGAGATCATGCGGCGCAACCAGCTCGCTCCCGAGGAGGTGGTCAGCTGCGTGTTCACCGCCACGCACGACCTCGACGCGGAGTTCCCGGCCGTCGCCGCCCGTGCCGTGGGCTTCGAGCGAGTGCCGCTGCTGTGCGCCCAGGAGATCCCCGTCCCCGGGTCGATGCCCGGGGTGATCCGCGTCCTGATCCACTACCGGGCGCCCGAGGACCACCAGCCCGAGCACGTCTACCTCGGCGAGACCAGAGCCCTGCGCGCCGACCTCCACGCTGCACAATAGGCTGGTGGCTCTCGAGTTCTCAGAGCGGATCCGTCGGATCCCCGTCTACCCGGCCGCCGGCGGCTATGCCACCCAGGGCGAGCTGACGCTGTTGGCCAGCAACGAGACCCCGTTCCCGCCGCTGCCGGCCGTGCGGGAGGCGATCGAGGCGGCCACGGGAACCCTGAACCGCTATCCCGACCCCTCCAACTCGCTGCTGCGCAGGCGCCTGTCCGAGCGCTACGAGGTCCCCGACTCGCGGATCGCGATCGGCAACGGCTCCTGCGACATCCTGCTCGCGGCCGGCGAGGCTCTGCTCGAGCCGGGTGCCGAGCTCCTCTACGCCTGGCCCTCCTTCTCCATCTATCCCCATCTCGCCGCCGCCTCGGGAGCGCGCGCGGTGACGGTTCCGCTCGATCGCGAGGATCGCCACGACCTTCCCGCGATGCTGCGCGAGATCACCGTCGCGACGCGGCTGGTGATCGTCTGCAACCCGAACAACCCGACCAGCACCGCGGTTCCGCTGGCCGACATCGCCGGGTTCCTTGCCGAGGTGCCCCGACACGTCTGCGTGATCCTCGACGAGGCCTACTGCGACTTCAACCTGCTCGAGGACCCCGACGCCTCGATCGGGCTGCTCGACGCCCACCCCAACCTGATCCTGCTGCGCACCTTCTCCAAGGTCCATGGCCTGTGCGGCCTGCGCGTCGGCTTCGCCCTGTGCGGCTCGGACGAGCTGCCCCGTGCGCTGGACCAGGTGCGCCAGCCCTTCTTCTGCAACGCCCTGGCCCAGGCGGCCGCGGTCGAGGCACTGGCCCATCAGGATGTCGTGGTCGATCGGGTGACCCGCACGATCGCGGAGCGGATCTCGATGGACGAGCGCCTGCGCGCGCTGGGCCTCGACCCGGCCGAGTCACAGGCCAACTTCTGCTGGTTCCACCTCGGCGCGGAGCGCGACGAGGCCGCCGTCATGCAGGGCCTGCTGGAGCGCGGCGTGCTGGTGCGCGGCGGCAGCGCCCTGGGCAGCTCGGTCCCCGCCCTGCGCGTGACATACGGGCTGCCCCAGGAGAACATGCGCTTCCTCGACGCGCTCGCCCAGGTGCTGTAGGGACGGAAGCGGCCCGTTTCGCCTTTACCGCGGCCTGCCTGTCTGCTACAAACTGCTGGAACGACCAATGGCTGACACGGTGCAGACATCGCCTCACACCTCCCTCGCCTATGCCTGGTCGTTCGCCCACGCCTGGCGATTTAGCTAGGCGCCCAGGACCGACGCCCGACGTGAGCGGGCTCGTTCCCAAGGTCCCTCCACGGGACCAGGCGCCGCCCCGACGGGCGCTCCGCGCCCCTCACGGCTCCGTCACATGACGGAACGGCCGCACCTCTAACATGCCCAGGCGTCAGTGAAAGGATGAGTAGATGATGATCGTGATGAAAGAGACCGCCACCGAGGAGGAGGTGGCGTCGGTCGTCGACAGGATCGAGCGCGCCGGAGCGCTCGCGCATCGAAGTCGGGGGGCCCGCGTGACGGTGATCGGGGCGATCGGCGACCTGGAGCAGGACGTGAACGTCGAGAGCCTCGGCCTGGAGGGTCAGCCGGGGGTCGATCGTGTCGTCCCGATCCTCAAGCCCTACAAGCTCGCCTCCGCCCAGATGACCCACGGCGAGCGCACCGTGCTGGACATCGACGGCCGCAAGGTGGGGGGGTCGAGCTTCGCGCTGATCGCAGGTCCCTGCACGGTCGAGTCCCGGGAGCAGACGATGGAGACGGCACGGGCCGTCAAGGAGGCCGGCGCGACGCTGCTGCGCGGCGGTGCCTACAAGCCGCGGAGCTCGCCCTACGCCTTCCAGGGTCTGGGTCAGGAGGGGCTGCGGCTGCTGGCCGAGGCGAAGGCCGAGACCGGCCTGCCGATCGTCACCGAGCTGATGGACGTCGCCGACCTGGAGGCCGTGCTGGAGGTCGCCGACGTGATCCAGATCGGCGCACGGAACATGCAGAACTACCCGCTGCTCGAGGAGATCGGCAGGGCCGGACGGCCGGCCCTGCTCAAGCGCGGCCTGTCCTCCACCCTGGACGAGCTGCTGATGGCGGCCGAGTACATCCTGAAGGAGGGCAACCCCAACGTGATGCTCTGCGAGCGGGGGATCCGCACGTTCGAGACCGCCTACCGCTTCACCCTCGACCTGATGGCCGTGCCGGTGCTCAAGGAGCTCTCGCACCTGCCCGTGATCGTCGACCCGAGCCATGCCGCAGGCCGGAGGGACCTGGTCGGACCGCTGTCGCTGGCGGCCGCCGCGGTCGGCGCGGACGGGATCATCGTCGAGGTGCACCCGAACCCGGACGAGGCGATCTGCGATGGACCGCAGCAGCTGCGCGCCGGCGACTTCGCCGAGTACTCGCAGGCGCTCGAGCGGGCCGCGTCGCTGGCCGGCAAGGCGCTCAGCGGCAGAGAGCCGGCCCTTGTCTGAGGTACCCGGTGCCCAGATGCGCCCGGCAGACTACGTTCGCGACAGTCGGATCGAGCGGGTCGTGCCGCTGCTGGCGCCCGACGCGCTGCTCGACGAGCTGCCGCTGAGCGGCGAGCAGGCGGACGTCGTGATCCGCGGCCGCCGCGACGTCCAGCGGGTCCTGGAGCATGCCGACGACCGATTGCTGGTCGTGGTCGGGCCGTGCAGCGTGCACGATCCCGGCGCGACCCTCGAGTACGCGGCGAAACTCGGGCAGTTGGCCCGCGATCTGAGCGGCGAGCTGCTGATCGCGATGCGCGTCTACTTCGAGAAGCCGCGAACGACGACGGGCTGGAAGGGATTGATCAACGACCCGCATCTCGACGGCTCAGGCGACGTGAACGGCGGGCTGCACCTGGCCCGGCGCGTGCTGCTGGGCGTTCTCGACACAGGGGTCCCGGTCGGCTGCGAGTTTCTCGACCCGATCACGCCGCAGTACATCGCAGACGCGGTCTCCTGGGGTGCGATCGGGGCGCGCACGACCGAGAGCCAGATCCACCGCCAGCTCGGATCCGGGCTGTCGATGCCGGTCGGCTTCAAGAACCGCACCGACGGCAACGTCCAGGTGGCCGTGGATGCCGTCCGCGCCGCGGCCGAGCCGCACGCCTTTGCCGGCATCGATCCGAGCGGCAGGCCCGCGATCCTGTACACGCGCGGAAACGCCGACTGTCACATCATCCTGCGCGGAGGCAAAGGCCAGCCCAACTACGGAGCGACGGATGTGGCGGCGGCGCTCGAGCTGCTCGAGGCCGCGCACAGGCCGAGGCGCGTGATGATCGACCTCAGCCACGACAACAGCGGCAAGGACCCGGAACGCCAGCCCGGCGTCGCGGCCGACGTCGGCGGGCAGATCGCGAGCGGAAGCGAGGCGATCGCAGGAGTGATGCTGGAGTCCTTCCTCGTCGCCGGCCGCCAGGACCTGCGGCCGGGGGCCGAGCTGCGCTACGGCCAGTCGATCACCGACGGCTGCGTGGGCTGGGGGACGACCGTCGAGGTGCTGGAGGGCTTGGCGGAGTCCGTTCGCGATCGCAACGTCCCTCGGGCGCAGACGGCGCGGCCCTGAGCGGATGAGGGTCGCAGTCCTCGGCGTCGGGCTGATCGGCGGCTCGATCGGCCTCGCGGCGCGCCGGCGTACCGGCGCCGATGTGGTCGGATACGACCCGGACCCGGCCGTGATCGAGCGTGCGCTGGCACTCGGCGCGATCGACCGCGGCGCCGGCGGCGTCGCGGAGGCCGTCGCCGAAGCGGGCGCGGTGTTCGTGGCCGCGCCCGTGGGCGCGCTCGCCGGGACCGTGTCCGCCGCGCTCGCCGCGGCCGGCCCCGATTGCGTCGTCACCGACGTCGGCTCCACGAAGCGGGTCGTCGCCGACGCGGCGGGCGATGAGCGCTTCGTCGGGGGACACCCGCTGGCAGGCGCCGAGACCGAGGGCGTGCAGCACGCCCGCGAGGATCTGTTCGAGGGCGCCACCTGGTACCTGACGCCGGCGGCCGGCAGCACCGCAGGCGTGCTCTACGAGCGCCTGCACTCCCTTCTACGCAGCTTCGGCGCGCGCCCCAGCGCGATCGACGCGGAGACGCACGATCGTCTGATGGCCTGCGTGTCGCACCTGCCTCACGTGCTGGCCAACCTGCTCGCCGCTCAGGCAGCCGGACTGATCGCGACCCCTCGCGAGGGCTCCGAGCGCCTGCCGGCAGTCGGCCCCAGCTTCCGCGACGCGATCCGGGTGGCCGGCGCCAACAGCGCGATCTGGACCGACATCTACCTGGCCAACAGCGACGCGCTGCTCGACACGATCGACGAGCTGTCCGGTCGCCTGCAAGAGCTGCGCGGCCTGCTGGCGGCAGGCGAGGCAGAGCGCCTGACCGACTGGAACGACAGCGCCCGCCGCGACCGCGACGCCCTGCTCGCGGCAGGTCTGTCGGGCGAGTCGGTCCACGAGCTGCGGGTCCACGTCCCCAACCGCCCGGGCGTGATCGCCGAGATCGCCCTCGCGCTGGGCCGCAGCGGCGTCAACATCGGCGACCTGGTGCTCTCGCCCTCGGCCGACAACAGCCAGGGCGTCGTCGCGCTGTGGGTCGGCGGCGAGGGGCAGGCGGCACGCGCCGAGGAGCTGGTCGCGGCGCTCGGCTTTCCCGTCGTGAGAGCATGAGGGCGACCGCATGAACCTTCGCTTCGAGCCCGCCCGGGGCCTCATCGGCAAGCTCACGCCACCGGCCGACAAGTCGATCTCGCACCGCGCCGCGCTGCTCGGGGCGATGTCCTCGGAGCCCGTGCGGATAGACAACTACCTGCACGCGGCCGACACGACCTCGACCCTGGCGGCGGTGCGGGCGCTGGGCGCGCTGGTCGAGGAGCGGGGAGGCGAGGTCGTGATCCGCGGCACGGGGCTGCGCGAGGCACATGAGCCGGGCCGGCCGATCGATGTCGGCAACGCCGGCACGCTGCTGCGCCTGCTTCCCGGCTGGCTGGCCGCCCAGCAGGGCCGCTCCTTCACGCTGGACGGGGATGCCTCGATCCGCCGGCGTCCCGTCGACCGCATCGCCGAGCCGCTGCGTCAGATGGGCGCCGAGCTCGATGCGCGGGACGGCCGCTTCGCGCCCCTGGTGATACACGGCCGTCACCTGCGCTCGATCTCCTACGAGCTGGCCGTGGCCAGCGCGCAGGTCAAGTCGTGCGTGCTGCTGGCCGGCCTCGCCGCGGACGGGGCCACGACCGTCGGCGAGCCCTCGCGCAGCCGCGACCACACCGAGCGCATGCTGCTGCGGGCCGGCGTCACGGTGAACCGCGACGGGCGGCACGTCACCGTCGTCAACACGGACGAGCTGCAGCTGGACTCCGTCAGCGTGCCGGCCGACCCGAGCTCGGCCGCGTTCCTCGTCGCCGCAGGCGTGCTCGTGCCCGGATCGCGGCTGCTGCTCTCCGACGTCGGGGTCAACTGGACCCGCACCGGGTTCCTGCGGATCCTGAGGCGCATGCGGGGCATCGTGCTGGGCGACCTCGAGGGCGAGGACGACGAGCTGACGGCGCTGGAGCCGGTCAGCGACCTCGATGTCGCGCACGGCGCGCTGGAGGGGACGGTGGTCGAGCCCGACGAGGTGCCGCTGGCGATCGACGAGCTGCCGCTCGTGGCCCTGCTCGGCTGTTTCGCCGAGGGCGAGACGATCGTCCAGGGCGCCCAGGAGCTGCGGGTCAAGGAGTCGGACAGGATCGCCGGCGTGGTCGAGGGCCTGCGCGGGCTGGGGGCGGAGATCGAGGCGACCGAGGACGGCTTCGCCGTGACGGGCAGCGGCGGGCTGCGTGGCGGCGTGATCGACTCCCGGGGCGACCACCGCCTGGCGATGATGGGGGCGATCGCCGGTCTGGCCTCCCGCGAGGGGGTGGAGGTGTCCGGGATGGACGCTGCCGCCGTCTCCTATCCGCGCTTCCACGAGGATCTGCTCAGCCTCGCCGCCCAGGCGAGCTGAGGGCCCGTACCGAGATGGTCATCGCGATCGACGGTCCTGCCGGGGCGGGCAAGTCGACCGTCGCCCGCGCCCTGGCCGCAGCGCTGGGCTACACCTACCTGGACAGCGGCGCGATGTACCGCTCGGTGGCCCTGCTTTCGCTCGCCAGCCCCGGCGCCGATGCCGCCGGGCTGGCCCGGGAGGCCCGGATCGAGCTGGACCAGCCGGGCGGCGTCGTGATGCTGGACGGCGAGGACGTCAGCGCTCGGATCCGCGTCCCCGAGGTGACCGAGCGCGCTTCCCTGCTCGCGGCCGACCCGGCCGTGCGCGAGGCGCTGGTGGCCAAGCAGCGCGAGCTGCTAGCCCGCGGCGACTGGGTGGCCGAGGGCCGCGACATCGGCACCGTCGTGGCGCCCGACGCGGCGCTCAAGGTCTACCTCGACGCCGACCCGGCCGAGCGCGCCCGCAGGCGTGCCGTCGAGCTGGGGGCCGACCTCGACGGCGTGCTGGCCGAGCAGACGATCCGCGACGAGCGGGACCGCAGCCGGGCGGCGAGTCCGCTGCGGCCGGCCGAGGGAGCGCTCAGGCTCGACACGACGGGCCTGTCGGTCGAGCAGGTCGTCGAGCGGATCACCGCGCTCGCCGGCCGCGGCCCGGGCTGAGCCGCGCACGACGACTGGGCGCCGGCACGCCGGGCGCCCCCGGGGCAGCGGTCCCCGCCCGGTCATACTGGGTCAGATGAAGGTCGCCGTCGTTGGCTATCCAAACGTGGGCAAGTCCTCGCTGATCAACCGCCTGACCGGGGGTCGGGAGGCTGTCGTGCACGAGCGCCCCGGCGTGACCCGCGACCGCAAGGAGCTGGACTGCGAGTGGAACGGACGCCGCTTCAAGCTGATCGACACCGGCGGGGTCGATTTCGAGGACCCCGATCCGCTGTCGGGCTCGATCCGCGAGCAGGCCCGGGCGGGGCTCGCCGAGGCCGAGGTGGCCGTGCTGGTCGTCGACGCCCGCGCCGGCCTGCGTCCAGGCGATCAGGAGATGGCGGACCTGCTGCGCCGCTCGCCGCTGCCCTGCATAGTCGCGGCAAACAAGTGCGACAACGTCGCCGATCTTCCGCAGGCGGCCGAGTTCCACGCCCTCGGCCTGGGCGAGCCCGTGGCGGTCTCGGCTGCGCAGGGACTCGGCTCGGGTGACCTGCTGGATCGGATCGTCGAGCTCCTGCCCCCCGGCGAGGACGACGAGGAGGACGACACGGTCAGGCTGGCCGTGATCGGGCGTCCGAACGTGGGCAAGTCCTCACTGGTCAACCGCTTTCTGGGCGAGGAGCGGGTGATCGTCTCCGAGCTGGCCGGCACGACGCGTGACGCGATCGACATGCCGCTGCTCGTGGGCGACCGCAAGCTGACCCTGATCGACACGGCCGGCATGCGCCGGCAATCGAAGGTGGAGGACTCGGTCGAGTACTACACCGCGCTTCGCTCCCAGCGGGCGGCCGAGCGGGCCGACGTGGCGCTGGTCGTCTGTGACGCCGAGGACGGCGTCACCGCGCAGGACCTGAGGATCGCCGAGCTGGCGATGAAGGCCGGCTGCGCGACCGCGCTGGTGCTCAACAAGTGGGATCTGCAGCCGGCCGGCGATGCCGGGGAGGGCCTGGACCTCGAGCACGAGCGGGCTCGGGTCGCGCAGAAGCTGCGCCTGCGTCCCCGCGTGCTGACCGCCAGCGCGAAGACGGGGCGAAACGTCTCGCGGCTGCTGAGCGAGGCGATCGGGCTCGGCGACCGCATGTCGGGCCGGATCCCGACCCCCGAGCTGAACCGCTTCCTCTCCGAGGCGACGCAGGCTCGTCAGCCACCGGTCGGCACCAGGCGGGGCGCCACCGGGCATCGGCTCAAGCTGCTCTACATGGCCCAGATCGGCCAGCGGCCGCCGCGCTTCGCGATCCAGGTCAACTCGCGGGCGCGAGTGACGCGCGACTACGCCTACTACATCGAGAACCGGCTGCGGGCGCGCTACGGGATGGACGGGGTGCCGCTGATCATCGACTTCGTCGAGCGCGGCGAGCGCGGCCGCGCTCGGGCCGCGTAGACTTCCCCGACTTTTGCCAAGCCCGGCGGAACCGGCGTGCCGGTGCGCCCACGAACCTGGAGCTGACCCACCCAGCCATGACTGAGTTTTCCGACACAGAGTTCCTGTTCACCTCCGAGTCGGTGACGGAGGGACACCCCGACAAGATCGCCGACCAGATCTCCGACGGCGTGCTCGACGCCGTGCTGAGTGACGATCCGTACGGGCGCGTCGCCTGCGAGACGTTGGTCAACACGGGCCTGGTGGTCGTCTCGGGAGAGATCTCCACCGACACCTACGTCGACATCCAGGAGATCGCCCGCGCGACGATCCGCAAGATCGGCTACACGGACGCCGACCTCGGCTTCTCGGCGGACTCCTGCGCGGTCCTCAACGCGATCGACAAGCAGTCGCCCGACATCGCCCAGGGCGTCGACAAGGCCTACGAGGCGCGCACCGACGCCAACGACGAGGACGAGCTCGACGTGGCCGGCGCAGGCGATCAGGGGATGATGTTCGGGTACGCGACCAACGAGACGGACGCACTGATGCCGCTTCCGATCGCGCTGGCACACCGGCTCGCGGAACGGCTCGCGGCGGTTCGCAGGGCCGGAACGCTCGACTACCTGCGCCCCGACGGCAAGACGCAGGTCAGCGTGCGCTACGACGGCGGCAAGCCGGTCGAGATCGAAAAGCTCCTGATCTCGACCCAGCACGCCGACGGAGCCGAGTCGCTGATCCCGGAGGATCTCTGGGAGCACGTCGTCGAGCCGATCCTGCCCAGCGACCTGTTCGACCCGGCCAAGCTCCGGAAGAACTTCCTGGTCAACCCGACCGGTCGCTTCGTGATCGGCGGGCCCGTCGGCGATGCCGGCCTGACAGGGCGCAAGATCATCGTCGACACCTACGGCGGGATGGCCCGGCACGGCGGCGGCGCCTTCTCGGGCAAGGACCCGTCCAAGGTCGATCGCTCGGCGGCCTACGCGGCCCGCTGGGTGGCCAAGAACATCGTCGCCGCGGGCCTGGCGGAACGCGCCGAAGTGCAGGTGGCCTATGCGATCGGAGTCGCACACCCGGTCTCGGTGATGGTCGAGACGTTCGGAACCGAGCAGGAGGGCCGTACCCGCGCGCAGATCGCCCGGGCCGTGGACGCGGTCTTCGACCTGCGGCCGGGCGCCTTCCGCGAGGAGCTGAGACTGCACCGGCCGATCTACCAGAAGACGGCGGCCTACGGCCACTTCGGCCGCGAGGATCACGACTTCACCTGGGAGCGGACCGACAAGGCGCAGGCGCTGCGGGCCGCCGCCGGCCTCTGACCGCGGCGACCTCTAGGGTCGGGGCGGTGGCAGCCGTCGCCCCGACCCTGAACCTCGCCGAGCCACAGGCCGAGGGCGCGATCGCTCAGGTCGAGCCGATCACCACGGCACGCGCGCTGCTCGGGCCGTTCGACTACCGGCTCCCGGCCGCGATGCGCGCGGTCGTCGAGCCCGGTTCGATGCTCGTCGTGCCGTTCGGTCGGCGGCAGATCCTGGGCGTGGTCGTCGGCCTGGCCGACTCGAGCGAGGTCGCCGGCGAGAAGCTGCTGGCGCCGCTGCGGGTCCTGGACCCGGGGGTGCCCCCCGACCTGATCGCACTGGCCGACTGGATCGCCGCCGAGTACTGCTCGACCCGAGCCCGCGCCCTCAGCCTGGTGCTGCCGCCGGGCGCCGCACGCCGGCTCAGTGGCCGCAAGCGTCGCGTCGTGCCGCGGCCGCGCCACCGCGCCGTCGGCATATCGCGGCCCAGCCCGCCGCCGCTGACGGGCGAGCAGCGGGCGGCGCTCGAGCCGCTGCTCTCGGCGCTGGGCGCGGGCGGCGCCAGGCAGTTCCTGCTGCATGGCGTGACCGGATCGGGCAAGACCGAGATCTACCTGCGGGCGGCGGCCGCCGCGCTGGAGCAGGGTCGGGGCGCGATCGTGCTGGTGCCGGAGATCGCCCTGACGCCGCAGATCGTGGCCCGCTTCGCCGAGCGCTTCGGCGAGACCGTGGCGGTGCTTCACTCCCGCCTGACTCCCGGTCAGCGCTACCAGGAGTGGCGCCGCCTGCGCGAGGGCGAGGCGCGTGTCTGCGTCGGACCCCGCTCGGCGATCTTCGCGCCGATCGCCGAGCTCGGGCTGATCGTGCTCGACGAGGAGCACGACGCCTCCTACAAGCACGAGGGGGATCCGCGCTACGACGCGCGTGACGTCGCCGCCGAGCGCGCCTCGCGCAGCGGCGCCCTGCTGCTGATGGGGAGCGCGACACCCCGCCCGGAGAGCGTGCACCGCGTCCCGGTGATCGCGCTGCCCAGTCGCGTCGACGGTCGCCCACTGCCGCCGGTCGAGGTGCTGGACATGCGCGGCCAGCGCGACGGCCTGCATCCCCTGACCGCCGCAGCCCTGGCCGAGGTTCGCCAGGAGGGGGGCAAGGCGATCGTGCTGCTGAACCGGCGGGGATGGTCGAACTTCATGTCCTGTCGCTCCTGCGGGCGGGTCTGGAGCTGTCCGGACTGCGATGTGGCGCTGGTCCTGCACCGTGCCGGTGGCTACCTGGCGTGCCACCACTGCGGTCACCGCGAGCCGACCCCGGCCGCCTGTCCGGACTGCTCCTCGACGTCGGTCGCCCGTCACGGCGCCGGGACCGAGCGCCTCGCCCACGAGCTGGCCGGGATCCTCGACGACGGCGACTTCCCCGTCTTCCGGCTGGACGCCGACGTGCTGGGGAGCGGAGCGGCCGGCCAGCCGGGCGCCGTGCTGGGGGCGTTCCAGGCGGCCCGCTGCGGGGCGCTGATCGGCACGCAGATGGTCGCGAAGGGCCACGACTTCCCCGATGTCACCCTCGGGGTCGTGCTCGATGCCGACGCGACGCTGCGCTTTCCCGACTTCCGGGCCGAGGAGCGGACCTTCGCGTTGATCTCACAGCTGGCCGGGCGCGCCGGACGCGGCAGCAGTGGCCGCGTGCTCGTCCAGACGATCGCGCCTGAGGCTCGCGCGATCCGTCACGCCGCCCGCCACGACAGCGCCGGCTTCGTGGCCGAGGAGCTGGAGCGGCGCGGCGCGCTGGGCTATCCGCCCTTCGCCCATCTGATCAGGATCGTCTGCGCCGCGGAGCAGACACCACCCGCCCGCGAGGCTGCGCTGGAGGTGCGCCAGGCACTGCTCGCGAGCCTGCGCCGGGAGGGATCCGCCGATCCCCCGCCTGCTCACCGCGGCGGCGAGCCGGTCCTGCTGGGGCCGGCGCCGCTGTTCCGCCTGCGCGGTCGCGAGCGCCAGGTGCTGGTGGTGAAGGCGCGTGGCCGGCGGGACGCGGTGCGGGCGGTGGGGCAGGCGGTCGCCGAAGTTGCCGCCCGACGCAGCCACGGGGGCGTGAGCTTCAGCGTCGACGTCGATCCGCAATAGGGGCCCGACGGCCCGCCTTCTTGGCCGCCGGCTCATAAAATCAGGCCGCAATGGCCGAACAGGACACCGAGCTGCAAACGGACACGACGCCGAGCGCCGACGAGGATGTCGAGGTCGAGCGCGAGCAGGACGCTCCGGCGGTCGAGGAGCTCGATGCCGAGACCAGAGCCCGGCGCGACGCGGCGCTGCGCCACGTTCGCAAGTTCGGCGATCCGGTGCTGCGTGCTGTCGCGCTTCCGGTCGAGCGCTTCGACGACGAGCTGGCCGCGGAGTCCGAGCGCATGGGTCAGCTGATGCACGACGCGCTGGGGGTGGGGCTGGCCGCCACCCAGCTCGGCGTGCTGCACCGGCTGCTCGTCTACAAGGCCTACAGCGACGATCCCCTGACGGTGCTGGTGAACCCCGAGATCGAGTGGGAGAGCGAGGAGCGCGACATCGCCGAAGAGGGCTGCCTGAGCCTGCCCGGCGTACACGTCGAGGTCGAGCGTGCTGCCGCGGTCAGGGTGAGGGCCCGGAACGAGCGGGGCGAGCCGGTCGAGGTCGAGGCCGAGGGGCTCGACGCACGGATCATCCAGCACGAGGTCGACCATCTCGACGGGATCCTGGTCTTCGACCGCGTATCGCGCGAGGCGCGCAAGGAGGCAATGCGCGCGATGCGCGAGGCGATGAGGGCACCCGACGCCGCCTAGCGGGAAGCCCGGCGTGAGCACCGTCTACCTCGGCACGTCGGAGTTCGCCGCGGCGGTCCTCGAGCGGCTGGCCGCCGACACCGGTCACCGGCCCGCGCTGGTCATCACCCGTCCAGACAGGCCGAGCGGCCGGGGGCGCCGCCTGGCCAGCCCGCCGGTCGCCGAGGCGGCTCGCAGGCTCGGGCTCGCGCTCGCGCAACCCGTGCGCATCAACGATGCGCAGGTGCTGGAGCTGATCGACGGCGCCGGCGCAGCGGTGGGTGAACGCCCGACGATCGTCGTCTGCGCCTTCGGCGCCCTGATCGCCGAGCCGCTGCTGTCAGCCTGCGAGATCCTCAACGTCCACCCCTCGCTGCTGCCGCGCTGGCGGGGTGCAGCCCCGATCGAGCGGGCGATCATGGCCGGCGACGAGCAGACCGGGGTGAGCATCATGCGCCTGACAGCAGGCCTGGACAGCGGCCCGGTCTGCCTGAGCGGCGTCGAGCCGATCGGGCCCCAGGACACCTACGGCAGCCTCGCCGCGCGGCTGCAGGACCTGGGTGGCCGTCTGCTGCTCAGCGCGCTGGACGCTCGGCCGCCGTTCGTCGAGCAGAGCGAGGACGGGGTCACCTACGCGGAGAAGATCGGCCCCGTCGATCGCCTGCTCGACCCGGCTGGACCGGCGCTCGAGCAGGAGCGGCGCGTGAGGGCGTTGCAGCCACACATCGGCGCTCGTCTGGAGATCGAGCCCGATCTGATCATCGGCGTGCGCCGCGCCGCGCTGGCGGACGAGCCGGCACTCGCCCCGGGCGAGCTGGCGGCGAGCGAGGGCAGGTTGCTGCTGGGCTGCGATCCGGGCACGCTCGAGCTGCTCGAGGTGCAGCCGCCGGGCGGGCGGGCGATGGATGCGGGCGCCTACCTGAGGGGTCACGGCCTGCCCCGCCGGTAGCCGCTGACGTGCGCCGGCACGGGGATCCCGTCTCGCAACAGCGGGTCCGGCTGCGGCTCCCCCGGACGCAGAGCCAGCGGGATCACGCCCGCCCAGGTGTCCGAGGCGTAGTCCTGCTCGTCGTCCAGCGGTGGACCCGTCCTGACCTTCGCCGAGGCCTCCTCGACCGGGAATGCCAGCAGCGCGGTGGCCTTCAGCTCCTTCTCGGTCGGGGGGCGCACTTCTCCCCAGCGGCCCGGGACGATGCGTTCGACGATAGCCGCGAAGCCCGCCAGGCGCTCCGCGGGGTCGGTCACCGGCAGCGCGGTGCCCATCAGGATCGCGGAGCGGTAGTTGGCCGAGTGGTGCATCGCCGAGCGCGCCAGCACGAGCCCGTCGATCAGCGACACTGTCAGGCACGCGGGCGTGCCCGAGGCCAGCGCCCTCAGCGTGCGGCTCGCGCTCGAGCCGTGGCAGTAGACGACCCGCCCGCGGCGTGCGTGCAGCGTGGGGATCACGATCGGCGCTCCGTCCTGGACGATCCCCAGATGGGCGATCAGCCCCTCGTCGAGGATCGCCTCGATCAGCTCGCGGTCGTAGCTGCCCCGTTCGCGCTTGCGGCGCAGCCTGACCCGCTCGGACGTGGGCTCCGCGGTGGACCGCTCGGACGTGGGCTCCGGGGTGGACGCCTGGCTTGAAGGGCTCTGCACCTCGTCCTCCTGATCTGTAATAGTACACTTTTGTGACTGCATCAAAACAGTACCGGATGCGAGCTCGTAGCGCTGCCGGGCTCGTCACCGAGATCGAGGCAGGGGTCGCGGGCGGTGCTCTGGCACCGGGTCAGCCACTCCCGTCGGTGCGGCGCCTGGCGGCCCAGCTCGGCCTCAGCCCGGCGACGGTCGCCGCGGGGCTGGCCGAGCTTCGCCGGCGAGGCGTGGTCGTGACCGAGCCGCGGCGCGGGAGCCGAATCGGCGAGCGGCCCCCCGTCGCGGCGGGACCCAGCGCGATGCCCGTGCCGCCCGGGGCACGTGACCTCTCGCTGGGCAACCCCGACCCCGCGCTGCTGCCCGACCTGGCCGGCGCGCTGGGGCGCTGCGAGCAGCCGACACGGCTCTACGGAGAGGCGCCCGAGCTCGCCCCGATGGCCGGGCTGGCGCGCAGCCAGCTGCTGGCCGACGGGGTGCCGGGAGAGGAGGTGTGCGTCCTCAGCGGCGCGCTGGACGCGATCGAGCGGGTGCTCGAGGCCTGGCTGCGCCCGGGAGACCGCGTAGCGGTCGAGAACCCGGGGTATGCGGCGCTGTTCGACCTGCTGCGGGCGCAGGGTCTGAAGATGGAGCCGGTCGCGATCGACGAGCGGGGCATGATCCCGGAGCAGTTGGGGGCGGCGCTGGCGGCAGGCGCTCGCGCCGTGGTCGTCACGCCCCGCGGCCAGAACCCCACGGGAGCGGCCTTCGACGCCCGACGGGCGAGCCAGCTGCGCGCCGTGCTGGGCGCTCATCCCGACGCGCTGCTGGTCGAGGACGATCACCTCGGCCCGGTGGCGGGGAGCCCCCTGCACACACTGACGCGCGGCCGGCGGCGCTGGGCTGCGACCCGCTCGGTGGCGAAGTCGCTCGGCCCCGACCTGCGCGTGGCCGTGCTGGGCGGCGACAGCGCGACGATCGCTCGTGTGCGGGGCAGGCAGCTGTGCGGCCCGGGGTGGGTCAGCCACGTCCTGCAGCGGCTGGTGCTCGAGCTGTGGACGGACCCGGACGTGCAGGCCCTGATCGGGCGGGCGAGCACGCTCTACACCGAGCGACGCGAGCGCCTGATCGATGCGCTGGGCCGGCGCGGGGTGGCGGCGGCGGGCGCGTCGGGCCTCAACGTGTGGGTCGAGGTCGGCGAGGAAGCAGCCGTGATGTCGACGCTGGCGCAGCGCGGCTGGGTGGTGGCCCCGGGCGCGCGCTACCGGCTGGGGCGCGGCTCGCCGGCGGTTCGCATCACCACGGCCTCGCTCGAGCTCGACGAGTGCGAGCGCCTGGCAGACGATCTCGCCGAGGTGCTCTCGCCGGCGCCGGCAAGCAGGAGCGGATAGCCCATCATGGGCGCCATGAGCACCCGCACCGGTGGCGCCGTCGCGCCGGCCCGCGCCTGCGCGCATCGCGTGCTGCGACGGGTCTTCGAGGACGGGGCGTACGCCGAGAAGGCACTGCTCGCCGAGGTGGAGGGCCTCGACCCCCGAGACCGGGCGCTGGCGATGCGCCTGGCCTACGGAGCAGTGCAGCGAGCAGGCACGAGCGACCACCTGATCGCGCAGCTCGCCGGCCGCCCGGTCGATCGCCTGGACCCGCAGGTTCGGGCCTCGCTGCGACTGGGCCTGTACGAGCTGCTCTACCTGCAGGGCGCGCCCGATTACGCCGTCGTCGCGGACGCCGTCGAGCTGGCCAAGGCCCCCGGCCGGGGCGGGCACGGGCTGGTCAACGCGGTGATGCGGCGGGCCGCACGGGAAGGCCCGGGACGGCTGCTGGGCGCACTGGGCGAGGAGTCCCCGCAGCGGGCCGCCGTCAAGCACTCTCACCCGGAGTGGATCGCGGCGCTGTGGTGGGAGGAGCTGGGCGCAGCCGAGGCGCGCGCCCTGATGGCCCGCGACAACGAGCCGGGAGAGCTGGCCCTGCGCGCCAACACGCTCGTCTGCGATGCGGCGTCGCTCGCCGAGCGGCTGCCCGTGCAGACCCATCGCGACCCTCGCATCCCGGAGGCGCTGGTGCTCGAGGAGCCGTTCGACGTGCAGGGCTCGCCGCTGTGGCAGGAGGGGGCCTTCACGGCGCAGTCGCGCGCGGCGATGCTGGTCGCCCGCAGCCTCGCGCCCCGGCCGGGCGAGAGCGTGCTCGACCTGTGCGCTGCGCCGGGCGGCAAGAGCACCCATCTGGCAGCGTTGATGGAGGGTGACGGACGGCTGGTGGCGGTCGAGGCGAATGCACGGCGGGCGCAGGCGCTGCGCCTTACGGCGACCAGGATGCGCGCCGGGATCATCGAGGTCGAGCACGGCGATGCCCGCGATCCGCGCGGGCAGGGCCTGTTCGACCGCGTACTCGTCGATCCGCCCTGCTCGGGCCTGGGCACGCTTCAGGCACGAGCCGACCTGCGCTGGCGGGCCAGCCCGGCGGCGATCGAGCAGATGCGGGCCGACCAGTTCCGAATATTGGACTGTGGCGCGCTGGCGCTTCGTCCGGGCGGTGTGCTTGTCTACTCTACGTGCACGATCTCACCGCTCGAGAACGAGTGCATCATCGCGGACTTCCTTGCCTCCCATCCCGACTTCGGTCTCGACGACCTGGCCGCTGAGATGCCTCACTTCGCGATGAGCCCGCCGGCGTCCGGCGGCGTCGACGTCCTGCCGGCGGAGGGGAGTGCCTTGCTAACCCTGCCCCACAGGCACGACACGGCCGGCTTCTTCATCGCCCGGCTGCGGCGGCGGTGAGCATGGAGGGCAGCGATCAGCACCCGACCCAACCCGCGCCCGCCAAGGCGCCGATCGACCTCGGGCCGCAATGCCCCAACTGCGGCGAGCCCTGGCTCAGACCGACCAACCTCCCGGGCCGCTATCGCTGCGTCTACTGCCTGCACCGCTTCGAGCTGACCTCGGTCTGCCCCAACTGCGGCGAGCACTCGACCATCGTGCGCATGTCCACCACCGCGATCCTGAAGTGCAACAACTGCGGTGACTCCATGCTCCAGCCCGTATGAGCGGCTCGGCTCGCGCGCGCGAGCTGCTCGGCGAGGTGCAGGTCGCTCCGTCGATCCTCTCGGCTGACTTCGGGCGCCTGCGCGAGCAGGTCCGAGAGGTGCTCGAGGCGGGCGCGCGGGTGATCCACGTCGACGTGATGGACGGCCATTTCGTGCCGCCGATCACGGTCGGGCCCGACATCGTCGCCGCGCTCGCCGAGACGGTGCGGGCTGCCGGCGGGATGATCGAGACGCACCTGATGATCGAGCGGCCCGAGCGGAGCGTCGCCGAGTTCGTCCGTGCCGGCGCCGACTCGGTGACGATTCACGCCGAGGCGACCCCGCACCTTGCCCGGGCGGTCAGCCTGATCCACGAAGGCGGCGCCTGCGCGGGGGTCGCGATCAACCCCGCCACGCCACCCGAGACGCTGCTGGACATCGCCGGCGCGATCGACCTGGCCCTGTGCATGACGGTCAACCCGGGCTGGGGCGGCCAGGCCTTCATCGAGCACTCGCTGCAGAAGCTGCCCCGTCTGCGCGCCCTGCTGGGCGAGGGCGCGGCCGTCGAGGTCGACGGAGGCATCGAGCCGATCACCGCGCCCCGCTGCAGGGCGGCCGGAGCAAATGTGTTCGTCGCCGGCAGCGCGATCTTCGGCGAGCCCGATCCGGGCGCCGCCTACCGCGCGATCGTCGACTCGCTGGCCGAGGTCTGAGGCGCGCGCGGCGCCCCGTCTGCGGGGGCGCCCAGGCTCGGGCCGCCCGGCCCGCCGCGCCCCTCCAATCGGCTCGTCCCCTGCCGGTAGAGCAGCCACAGCGCCGCCGCCAGCAGAGCGGTCGCCCCGGCGTAGCCGATCTCCACCCGCAGCACCTGTTCGGAGACGACCGGAGTCAGCATCCACACGACGAAGATCACGGCTGCCAGCAGCCAGCAGCCGGCCGCCGAGCGCGCCCGGTCGCGCGCCAGCGCGGCCTGGTTGAGCGCGCCCGAGGTCAGGTGCAGTCCCATGCCGACGCCGATCAGCGCCAGGCCGAAACGGTTGTAGGTGGTCTTCTGCCCGAACAGGACGTGCTCCATCACGACCGGGCCGACCGCCAGCAGCGCCAGCGACACGACCGCTGCGAAGGCGATGATCGCCAGCACCGTCACCCGGATCGCCCGCGCGAACGCCTCGTGCCCGGCCGTCGTCTCGAGCCCCGTGAGGTGCGGCAGCAGCGAGGTCTGGATCGCCTGGAAGAGCTGCAGCGGCGCCCGTGCGATCAGCAGCACGTTGAACACGATGCCCGCCAGAGCGGCGTCCCGGGCGGTCGCGTCGACGGTCAGGACGGCCGCGTTGAGCAGCGTCTGCTCGGACAGCATGATGACCGAGACGGCCAGCGCGAAACCGCCGCCGCGGCGCAGCGAGAGGCCGTCGTGGGCGGCCGTTTCCTGAACCCCCTCCGTTCCCGGGCCGGCCAGCGCGGCAGCGGCCTCGTCGACCGTGATCGGCGCCGCCAGCGCCGCACGGGCCCGCTCGCTGGCCTGGTGGGCAAAGGCCACCGGCACGACGACCAGCGACACGAACGGCGCGGCCGCGATGCCCAGAGCAACGGCGTTGAGGCCGCTGGCGAGGCCGATCGCGACCGCGATCGCGAAGCAGATCCGCGACAGCGACTCCATCAGCACCAGCGCGCCGAACAGGCCGAACCGTTCGTGGCCGGCAAGCCAGCCGCGGGCGAAGTAGCTGGCCGCATAGGCCAGCGTGCCGACGAGGAGGATGACGTAGAGCGTCTGGTCCTGGTCGAAGACTTCCAGCAGCTGTTCGTGCAGCAGCAGCGCCGCCACCAGGAAGGTCAGCGCGAAACCGGCCTGGATCATCATCGGCACACGCAGCGTGTGCTCCGTATGGCCGCGGGCCCGGCGCTGCGCGATCGTGCGTGACAGCAGCTGTTCGATCGGCCGGTAGATCACCGAGATGATCACGAACATCACCGACCACAGCAGGTCGACGAGCTTGGCGTCGCGGCCGCTCAGGACGTGGCTGGCGATCGAGAAGTAGGCGAAGGTGAGCAGGCCCGTCGAGGCGATCCCGATCGACAGGATCCGGGCGCCGCTGAGGTAGGAGCGGCCGGTTGCCGGAGGGGCCTTAGAGACGGACAAGCAACATCGTCCAGGGGAACGGCGAGCGCGCCTCGACGACCTCCCCGTGCTGCGAGAGCAGGCTCACGAACGAGCGCCTGGACCAGTGGTTGAGGTGTCCCGGCGTGTTGCCCAGCGCCGACCAGTAGGCGCCTCGCGCCATATTCAGCATCCGCCACAGCGGCTCGCGGGGGACCGACACGAGCAGGTGCGAGGAGGCGCAGCGAGCCATCTCGGCGAGTGTGTGCTCGGGGTCGGGGACGTGCTCGAGGACCTCGATCGCGCTGGCCAGCTCGAACTCGCCGTCGGCGAAGGGCAGATCGCTCGCCTCCATCACCCGATACTGGAGGTTCGGCGCCTTGTGCTCGGCCCAGCCCGTCTGGATCGACTCCTCCTCGAGGTCGATGCCGACGAGCTGGGCGTCGGGGCGTCGCTGCGCCCAGCGATGGACGAGCACGCCCTCGCCGCAGCCGACGTCGAGCACGGATGCCGGCGCGGCGAGCCCGAAGAGCTCTTCCAGCGTGGTCTCGAACCGCGACATCAGCCGCCTGACCACGGGGTTGCCCGACCCGTACTTGTCGTAGGTGTTGCCCGTGACGATGCCGTCCTTGGTCACGGTCACACCGCTCACAGCCGCACCGCCTCCCTGCGGATCGGCTGCTCGCCCTCTGACGGCTGGGGCAGCTGTCCCGGTTCGTAGTGGGACGGCTCGACGCCGAGCTCCAGCTCGATCCGCCGCACCCGCTCGTATGTCCGCTGGGTCATCACGCGCTGAGCCGCCAGCAGGTCGCCGATCACGCCCAGCGCCCACAGCACGACGGCGGCGATGAACAGCACCGCGCCGAGGATCAGCGACTGGACATGTCCCTTGCCGTCGCCTTCCGCGTAGGCGACCGCGAAGCGGATCCAGACGGCGACCGCGGCGAGACCGATCACCAGCGCGAGGCTCCAGAAGACCCGCAGCGGCTCGTACTGGGCGTAGATCCGGAAGATCGAGACGGCATTGCGCCGCACGTAGGCGCCCATCGAGGGGAACAGCCGCGACTCCCGCGTCTGCGGGTTGGTGCGGACCGGGACGTGGTCGATCGCGACCAGCTGCTTGCCCGCCTGGATGATCGTCTCGAGCGTGTAGGTGAACTTCGAGACGACCATCATCTGGATCGCCGCCTCGCGGTTGTAGGCCCGGAAGCCCGAGGTGGTGTCCGGCACGGACGTCGAGGAGGCCTGCCGAACGACCCACGAGCCGAGCCGCTGCAGCGTCTTCTTGAGCGGCGAGAAGTGCGTGATGCCCACGACCTCGCGGTCGCCGACGACCATGTCGGCCCGGCCCTCCAGGATCGGCGTGACGAGGCGCGCGACGTCGGCGCCGCAGTACTGGTTGTCGGCGTCGGTGTTGACGATCACGTCCGCCCCCAGCTTCAATGCTGTGTCGATGCCCGCCTGGAACCCGGCGGCGAGACCCTTGTTGTTCGTCAGCCTGACCAGGTGGTCGACGCCGTGGGCGCGGGCGACCGCGACCGTCTCGTCGGTCGAGCCGTCGTCGATCACGAGCCACTCGACCCGATCGAAGCCGGCCATCTCGTGGGGAAGGTCGGCGAGCGTCTGCGGCAGCTGCTCCGCCTCGTTGAAGCAGGGGATCTGGATGATGAGCTTCATGGCCGTGGATTGCCTAGACTTGGCTCTCGGCAGTATCCCAAAGCGCAGGTCACGGTCTTGGCGCCAAGGTTTTGAGCCCGCCCACCGGCCGGCTCGCTGCCGGCCCAGGTACGGCCAAGGCTAGATGGAGAGCGCGATATCCACCCGGCGAGGGCCGGGCACGACCATGCCGGCGGTGCTCCGTGGACGGCCGGCCGCGAGCTGGGCGCTGATCGGCCTGCTCCTGATGGGCGTCGGCGCGCTCGTCGGGTACTTCGCCTTCCCGACCTATCCCACCTACGACTCGTTCTACGCGCTGCTGTGGGGCAGGGACCTGCTCCACCTGCACCTCCCCGACTTCAGCGTCTACCGCGCGCCCACCGAGCACCCTCTCGCGATCGCCTTCGGCGCGATCTGCTCGATCTTCGGCAACGTCGGCGCGCGGCTGATGGTGCTGGGCTCGATCGTCTCGTTCGTGGCCGCCGTCGCCGGGCTCTACCGGCTGGGGAGGCTGTGCTTCGGGCCGATCGTGGGCCTGCTGGCCGCGCTGCTGCTGCTCAGCCGCTTCTTCGTCGAGAACCTCGCCGCCCAGGGCTACCTGGACATCTTCTACATCGCCTTGATCGTCTGGGCGATCGCGTTCGAGGTGGAACGTCCCCGTCGCGGCACCTTGGTGCTCGTCACGCTGGCCCTGGCCGGCCTGCTGCGCCCCGACGCCTGGGTTCTCAGCGGCGTCTACTGGCTGTGGTGCTGGCCTCACAGCAGCAACCGCACCCGGCTGTGGCGGCTGGCGCTGGCGCTCAGTGCGCCGCTGATCTGGGTGAGCTTCGACGCGATCGTGACGGGCAACCCGCTCTACTCGCTGACCGCGACGGCCGGCCTCGCCCAGGAACTGGAACGCACCCAGGGCCTCTCCAGCGTGGTCGCCTCGGTCTGGACCTTCACCGAACGGATCGACAAGATCCCGGTGGTGCTGGGTGGGCTGCTCGGCATCCCGCTGGCCGTCTGGATGGCTCCCCGCCGCGCGGCCGTGCCGCTGGTCTCGATGCTGCTGCTGTACCTCGTGTTCCTGGCGGAGGGCGCGGTCGGGGCGTCGGTCATCGACCGCTACCTGCTGGGCGGGGCCACCGTTCTGCTGTTGTTCTGCGCTGTCACGCTGGGCGGCTGGTCGATGCTCGAACCGGGGACCTGGGCGCGCCGCGTCTGGATCGCCGGGGCGGCGGTGCTGCTGCTCTATGGCGCCACCTCGGCCGCGACGACGCTCAGCCTCTCCTCGCTGAGCAACACGCTCGCCTACCACGAGGAATTCCACACCGGGTTGGCTTCTGCGCTGCACGACCGCGAGGTCGCGGCCGAACTGCGCCGCTGCAAACTGCTCTCGCTGCCCAACAACAAGCTGATCCCCGACGCGCGCTGGATCCTCGACACCGTCGGCCAGCACGACATCGTCGCCCGCAGCGAGGCCCGCGCCGACGTGGGCAAGGGCTCGCACACGCTGGAGGACCGGATCAAGGCCGGCAGCGTCGCGGTATACCCGCTGGGCAGCGCGATCTTCTTCGAGGCGATCGTCGACGTCGGCGACGATCCGCGCGATCAGGTGCCGCTGAGCGGTTTCAGGCGCATCTACTCGAACCGCTACTACGCGGTCTATGGCAACTGCTGAGGCGCCGGCCCCCCAACCGGCCGGTCGCGCCGGTCCGTCGCGACGCCGGGTCTGGGCGGCCCTGGCCGTCGTCCTCGGCGGTGCGCTGGCGTTGCGGCTGTGGGGGGTCCGTCAAGGACTTCCCTACGCCTACAACGCCGACGAGGCCGACCACTTCGTGCCGCACGCCGTGCAGATGTTCCAGGAAGGCACGCTCAACCCGCACTACTTCGCGAACCCGCCCGCCTTCACGTATCTGCTGCATTTCCTGTTCGCGCTCGCCTACGGCGGCGCAGGCGGCGCGGTGCGGGCCTACAGGCTCGATCCCACCGAGGTCTACACCCTTGCCCGTATCGCCGCAGCGGTGCTGGGAACGATCGCCGTCTGGCTGCTCTACCTGACCGGCGCGCGCCTGTTCGGACGCGTCGTGGGGCTGCTTGCCGCCGCGATCGAGGCGGTCGCCTTCCTGCCCGTCTTCTACGCCCACCTGGCCCTGAACGACGCTCCCACGCTGGCCCCCGCGACGCTGTCGCTGCTCGGCAGCGCCGGCGTGCTGCGCAAAGGGCGTCTGCGCGATCACGCCCTGGCCGGGATCGGGCTCGGCCTTGCATGTGCGACGAAGTACACGGCCGGGATCGTGCTCGTGCCCTACCTGGCGACGGCGCTTGCGAGCTGGCGCGAGGGGGTGGCGCGAAGCCGCTCCAGCGTGGAACGGGCCGATCCGTCCGCAGGCGAGGAGGCGCTCGGGGATACGGCGGCGGCCGGCGGAGCCGAGGGCTCGGCTCCGGACCGGTCCGGGCGGCGCGGCGCCGGAGCGACGTCCCCCTCGGCCCGGCTCATCGGTGGCGTCACGCTCGCCGCCGTCTGCGCGCTGGGGGCCTTCCTGCTGGCGAATCCGTACGCGCTGATCGACTACCCCAGCTTCCACCGCGAACTGGTGCACCAGTCGACGCTGTCGGCCGAAGCGCAGGGCAAGCTGGGAGCGCCGAAAGACGGCGGGCTCCTCTACTACCTGTGGTCGTTGACCTGGGGCCTGGGGTGGGTGCCCGCGCTGGCGGCGCTGGGCGGGGGGGTCGCGATCTGGCGCCGCGACGCACGAGTCGGATGGATGCTGGTCCCGGCCTCGCTGCTGTTCCTCGCCTTCATGGGGACGCAGGGCCGCTACTTCGGCCGCTGGCTGCTGCCGATCTTCCCGATCCTCTGCCTGCTGGCGGCGTTCGCCGTCGCGGCGCTGGTCTCGACGATCGCGCGGCGAGCCGACTCGGCCGGGCCGGCGCGCTCGTCACTGCCCGGCGCCGACACCGAGCGCCGTTGGCCGGGGGCGATCGCGCCGATCCTGCTGGCAGCGATCCTCGTCGTGGCACTGCTCGGGCAAGGGCTCTTCTACAGCGTCCACGCCGGGCTGGTGCTCTCGCGCACCGATACCCGCACGCTGACACGAAACTGGATGCTGGCCAACATCCCGCCGGGAACACGGGTCGTCGTCGAGCCGGTCGCCCCGAACGACTGGGCGCGCGAACCTTCCGGCTCGGACGCGCCCGCACGGTGCCCGCCCTACAACGGCTACCGCTGGTGCAAGTGGCCCTCCGAATACACGTTCCTGAACCCTGCCGGAGCGCTCGACACGGCGAGCCGGCACAAGCTCGGGATCGAGGACTACGAGCGCACGCTGGCCCCGGCACTGATCGGCTACTACGAGTCGAAGGGCTTCTGCTGGGTCGTCACCGGCTCGACCGAGTCGGGGCGAGCGCTGGCCGACCCGCGCGCGGTGCCGCTGGCGATCGCCTACTACCGCGCCCTGGCCGCGCAGGGTGAGGTCGTCTACCGCGCCTCGCCGTACTCGCACGGACAGGGCATGGTCCCGTTCAACTTCGACTGGAGCTTCGACTACTACCCGCGGGCATACGGCCGGCCCGGACCGGTGATGACGGTCTATCGGCTGCACGGCGGGCGCTGCCGCGCCTGAGGCGCCCCCGTCCCGCGGACGGCGTCGCATTATCCTGGCTTCTGACATGACCGCCTGCACCGACACCGACCGCATCCACCTGGAGCGAACCATCGAGCTTGCCAGCCGGGGACGACGCGCGGTCAGGCCCAACCCGGTCGTCGGGGCGATCGTCGCGCGCGACGGCGAGGTGCTGGGCGAAGGCTGGCACCAGCGCTACGGGGGCGCCCACGCAGAGGTAAACGCGATCGAGGCCTGCGGGCTGGCGGATCTCGAGGGGGCAACGCTGTACGTGTCACTGGAGCCCTGCTGCCACGAGGGCAAGACGCCGCCCTGCACCGACGCGATCCTCCAGGCGGGCATCCGCCGCGTCGTGATCGCCTCCGACGACCCGACCGAGAAGGCCTCGGGCCGCAGCCTGGGGATCCTGCGCGACGAGGGGATCGAGGTGGTGATGGCCGACGGCGCGGTGGCGGCAGCCGCGAGGATGCTCAACCAGGCCTTCCGCAAGCACGCCCGGGTCGGGCGCCCCTGGGTCTTGTTCAAGTCGGCCATGACGCTGGACGGCAAGGTCGCGACGCGCACCGGCGACTCGAAGTGGATCAGCGGCGAGGACAGTCGCGACCTGGCCCACAACTGGCGTGCGTCGGTCGACGCCGTCGTGGTCGGAATCGGAACGGCTCTGGCAGACGATCCGCTGCTGACCGCGCGCCCCAGCGGGCTGCCGGCCGAGCCCGAGGCGCAGCCGCGGCGAGTGGTGTTCGACTCGCTCGCGCGGCTGCCGCCGGCCTCCCAGCTCGTCGCGGCCGTCGCCGAGGTGCCGCTCACGATCGTCGTCTCGCGGGCCGCTGCCCGGGCGGACACGGACGCGCTCGAGGCGGCCGGCGTGCAGGTGATCGTCGCGACGGGGGAGAACGAGCCGGCCAGAGTGCGCTCGGCGCTGGATCAACTCGGCGCGATGGGCGTCAGCTCGGTCCTGCTCGAGGGCGGGCCGCATCTGGCGGGCGCCTTCCTGGACGCGGGTGAGATCGACGAAATCAGGCTGTTCCTCGCGCCGACGCTGCTGGGCGGCAGCGCCGCCCGGGACCCGCTCGAGGGCGAAGGGGTCGAGCGCATCGCCGAGGCCGTCCGCGCCATGACGATGAGCTGCCAGAGCATCGGCGAGGACCTGCTGATCTCGGCGCGCCTGCGAGAGTGGTGAGCGAGACATGACATGGGGGCGAAGCTGAGATGTTCACCGGCTTGATCGCGGATTTGGGGCGCGTCGAGGAGCTCGATCTCGACGCGGGCGGCGCCACGCTCGAGATCGGCACGGCGCTGGCGGCCGAGCTGCGGGAGGGCGACTCGATCGCCGTCGACGGCGTCTGCCTGACGGCCACCGCGGTGCAGGACGGGCGCTTTCGAACCCAGGCCATGCCAGAGACGCTGGCGCGCTCCTCGCTCGGCGCCCTTGAGCCCGGCGACGCCGTCAACCTCGAGCTGGCACTGCGCGCAACCGATCGCCTTGGCGGCCACGTCCTCCAGGGCCACGTCGACGGCACCGGTGTCGTCGCCGGGACCCACGAGGAGGGCATCTCGCGCGTGCTCGAGATCGAGGCCGACGGCGAGCTGACCCGTTACCTGGTCGAGAAGGGCTCCGTCGCGCTGGACGGCGTCAGCCTCACCGTCAGCGCGCTCCGCGGCGACTGTTTCGCCGTCTCGCTGATCCCCGAGACGCTCGAGCGGACGACGCTGGGAGCGGCGCGGGAGGGCACCCGCGTGAACATCGAGGTCGACGTGCTGGCCAAGCATGTCGAGCGCCTGCTCGGAGCAAGGGCATGAGTGCGCATGCCGGCGCCGGATCGGCGTCCTCGCTCGCTCGCGTGCCGAGCACGCCACGCTCCCTGCGTCCTGGCCCGGCTTGGCCTGCGCGCTCATGCCGGCCCCGGGTCCCAGTCGGAGCAAGGGCATGAGCGCGCAGGCCG
>JBKQOO010000128.1:0-13575 GCA_052145475.1 Solirubrobacteraceae bacterium | reverse complement strand
CCCTTGCGGGGCGCCGCCATTGACATCCCCTTGATGCGGCTATACGTTTGCAGGCGTGGTGCGCCCGGCTGCATGGGGGCCTCCGGGAGCGCGCAAGCCACATCCGCCCCCGCTATGGAGAGGGAGGGAACTATGCGCAACAGGCTCCTGCTCAGGCTCGCGCCTTTCGTCCTCGTCGCTGCCTGCGTGGCGGCTCCTGCCGTCGCCCAGGCGACCGAACCCCACTGGTACATCGGCACCACGCCGATTCCGGAAGGCAAAAAAGTCACTACCAAGACCGGCGGCATCCTCACATTCAACGAAACGTTCACCGGCACCTCGGTCACCTGTACCGTCGCCGATACCGAGGTAATTGAGAACCCGGTCGGGGGCGCCGCCGGGATCGACACGATGAAGGCGTTCAAAGTCACGAAATGCACTCCCCCGCCGTGCCCCACCACGAAAAGCGGCACCGTGAGACCGCTTGTCGTGACTGCCCTCGGCCTCCCGTGGGCGTCGAAACTCGTCGGGAGCGCGCCGATCGCGGACGAAATCACGGGCATCGAACTGAAGTTCCAGTGCAAAGGCTCCGTCGCGTCCACGACGTACACGGGCACACTCTTGCCGTGGGTCGGCACGGAAGTCCTTGAATTCAACTCGCCGACGACGGGGATGCTCGGGACGCTCGGCGTCAACGGGATCGACAAAATCCTCGCTCCGCCCGGAGTGAGCGCGCACAACCCGTAGGGGTTCAAGGCCGGGGGCCTTGCCCCCGGCCGCCCCACGCCGCAATTAAGGCTGAAAGCGAGCGTCCGAGCGGCCACCGGAGCAGACGAGCGGATCGGACGAAACCCAGGCGTCGTTACGGCGTGCACACAGTTGCCTGCATCCGCCGGAAGCGAAAGCCGCCCAACGGCTTCGGTCGGTTGGGCTCGGACGAGGTTGGTCTCCAGAAATGGAGCCAATCGGGATCGAACCGCTGACCTCCTTCTATGCCGGCAGGGATCATCCGGAGCTCGGTCGCGGGCGTCGCGGTCGGCGCTGGCGGTGCGATCCGCGTCTGGCCCCCGGCCGGTCTCTGCTTGCGACGGCCTCGGACGACGGGGATCCGTCTCAGCGACGGCTCGGCACCCTTCCGCTCCCTCATGGCGAAGGAGGCGTCTCCGACGAGCGGCCCGAGACTGCTCGTCCTCGTGCAGAGAGGGGCTGCGGGACCTCGAGACGGCGACGGCTGCTCTGCTGCGCAATGAAGGCGTCTCATACGCGGCTGGCCTCCACGGGGGTCGGGGCGGCTCACGCCGCCCCGCCCGGGCTCCGAGTGTGCGGTCTTCGTAGAGGCTTCGGGGCGTACATTGAAAGGCGTGGCTACGCAACCGCGGCGATTTCAGCGATCCGAGCGCCGCCCGGCGCCCGCGCCCACCGCCGGCAGGTCGCCGAGCGATATCGCGCCGCTGCCGGACCTGGTGCACGGCCGCTCGCGTGCCGGCCCCGTCCGCGAGGAACGTCCGGTGTATGTCGATCTGCTGCCGCCGTGCAATGTCGCCTGCCCGGCGGGGGAGAACATCCAGGCCTGGCTCGCGCACGTGCAGGCCGGCGCGCACAAGCAGGCCTGGCGTGCGCTTACCGCGGACAATCCGTTCGCCGCGATCCACGGTCGGGTCTGCTACCACCCCTGCGAGAGCCAGTGCAACCGCGCCAACCTGGACAGCGCGGTCTCGATCCACGCCGTCGAGCGCTTCCTGGGCGACCTGGCGCTCGAAGAAGGGTGGCTGTTCGATCCTCCGCCGGCGCCCAGTGGCAAGCGGGTGCTGGTGATTGGTGGCGGACCGAGTGGACTCTCGGCTGCCTACCACCTGGCGCGGCTCGGTCACGAGGTCGAGATCCGCGACGCGGGTCCCGAGCCGGGCGGGATGATGCGCTACGGCATCCCGGCCTACCGGATGCCCCGTGACGTGCTGAGTGGGGAGCTCGAGCGGATTGCGGCGCTGGGCGTACAGCTCACCAGCAACCACCGGGTCGCGGATCTGGAGTCCGAGCGTCGCGAGGGCGGCTTTGACGCGGTGTTCGTCGCGGTCGGTGCGCACTTGTCGAAGCGAGTGGATATCCCCGCCCGGGATGCGGGGCCGATCGTGGACGCAGTCTCCTTTCTGCGCGGCGTCGCGTCGGGCGAGCGGCCAGCGATCGGGCGCCGCGTCGCGGTCTATGGCGGCGGGAACACGGCGATGGACGCCGCGCGGACGGCGCGGCGCTTGGGTGCGCAGGACACGCTGATCGTCTATCGCCGGACCCGTGAGCAGATGCCGGCGCACGAGGAGGAGGCGCAGGACGCCGAGCGGGAGGGGGTGCGGATCAACTGGCTGCGAACGATCACGGCGTTCGACGGTCCGCAGCTGCAGGTCGAGATGATGGAGCTCGACGAGTCCGGGTTCCCGCAGCCGACCGGGCGGTTTGAGACGCTGGCCGCGGACACCGTGATCTTGGCGCTCGGCCAGGAGACCGACACCGCTTTCCTCCGGGCGGTGCCGGGGGTGGAGTTCGAGCGCGACGGCAGCGTCCGCGTGTCCACGTCGCTGATGACCGGTTGCCCGGGCGTGTTCGCGGGCGGGGACATGGTGCCGGCCGAGCGCACGGTGACGGTCGGCGTGGGGCACGGCAAGCGCGCCGCGCTGGAGATCGACGCGTGGCTGCGGGACGGGAAGCTCGAGCGCCCAGCAAAGCACCCACTGGCCACCTTCGAGATGCTGAACCTGTGGTACTTCGGTGATGCCGCCCGTCGCCGCCAACCCGAGCTCGAGCCGGCCGAGCGCGTCGCGGGCTTCGCGGAGGTGGTCGGGGGACTGTCGGCACAGGAGGCGACGTTCGAGGCCAACAGGTGCCTGTCGTGCGGGAACTGCTGCGAGTGCGACGGGTGCCTGGGTGCATGCCCCGAGGATGCGGTGATCAAGCTGGGCCCCGGGCTGCGCTACCGATTCGATTATGACCGCTGCACTGGCTGCCGGGCGTGCTTTGAGCAGTGCCCGGTGCACTCGATCGAGATGTTCCCGGAGCCACGCTGATGCGCGCGACGGTCGACGGCAACGAGGCGGCGGCGTCGGTCGCCTATCGCTGCAATGAGCTCTGCTGTATCTATCCGATCACGCCGTCCTCGCCGATGGCCGAGCTCGCGGACGAGTGGTCAAGCCACGGGCGGGTGAACGTGTGGGGCACCGTGCCGGCGGTGGTGGAGATGCAAAGCGAGGGGGGCGCTGCGGGCGCGCTGCACGGCGCGCTTCAGGGCGGGGCGCTGGCGACGACGTTCACCGCCTCTCAGGGCCTGCTTCTGATGATCCCGAACATGTACAAGATCGCCGGCGAGCTGACGGCGGCCGTGCTGCACGTGGCCGCGCGCTCGCTGGCGGCGCAGGGGCTGTCGATCTTCGGCGACCACTCCGACGTGATGGCGGTGCGCCAGACGGGGTTTGCGCTGCTGGCGTCGGCGTCGGTGCAGGAGGCCCACGATCTGGCGCTGGTGGCGCAGGCGGCGACGCTTGCGACCCGGGTGCCGTTCTTGCACTTCTTCGACGGGTTCAGAACCTCGCACGAGGTGAACACGATCGAGCTGCTCACCGACGAGGACCTGCGGGCGCTGGTTCCGGAGGAGCTGGTTCGGGAGCACCGGGCGCGGGCGTTGTCGCCGGAGCGGCCGTTCATTCGCGGCACCGCACAGAACCCGGACGTCTACTTCCAGGCCCGCGAGACCGTCAACCCGTTCTATGCCCGCACGCCAGCGGTGGTGCAGGACGCGATGGATCGGGTCGGCGAGCGCACCGGCCGTCGCTACCGGCTGGTCGACTACAGCGGGCACCCCGACGCGGAGCGCGTGCTGGTGGTGATGGGCTCGGGCGGGGAGACCGCGCGCGAGACGGCCGCGTTCCTGCAAGCGCGGGGCGAGCGGGTCGGTGTCGCACAGGTGAGGCTTTACCGGCCATTCCCGGCGCGGGCGCTGATCGAGGCGCTGCCCACGAGCGTGCGGAGCGTGGCCGTGCTCGACCGGACCAAGGAGCCGGGCTCGCTAGGCGAGCCGTTGTTCCTCGACGTGCTCGCGGCGCTGAGCGAGTCTCACGCAGATGGTGAGCGCGAGCTGATGCCGAGCGTGATCGGCGGTCGCTTTGGCCTGTCCTCGAAGGAGTTCACCCCGGGTATGGTCGCCGGGGTGCTCGAGGAGCTGGGGCGCGAGCGGCCCAAACGGCGGTTCACGATTGGGATCACCGATGATGTCTCCGGCACGAGCCTCGCGTACGACGCTTCGCTTGACATCGAGCCGCCGGAGACCGTGCGCGCGGTCTTCTTCGGCCTGGGTGCCGACGGGACGGTTGGAGCGAACAAGAACACGATCAAGATCCTGGGCTCCGAGGAGCGCCTGCACGCACAGGGCTACTTCGTCTATGACTCCAAGAAGTCTGGCTCGCAGACCGTCTCGCACCTGCGCTTCGGGCCGCAGCCGATCAGCGCGCCCTACCTCATCTCTCAGGCGAGCTTCGTCGGGTGCCACCAGCTCGGGTTACTCGAGCGCGCCGAGGTGCTCGACCGGACGGCGCCTGGTGCCACCTTGCTGCTCAATACCCGTCACCCCCCCGATCGGGTCTGGGACGCCTTGTCGCGCCCCGTCCAGGAGCAGATCCTCGCCAAGGCGGTCGAGCTGTACGTGGTCGACGCCGGACGGATCGCGCGCGAGGCGGGCCTCGCCGGAAGGACCAACACGGTGCTTCAGACCTGCTTCTTCGCGATCTCGGGTGTGCTCGAGCGCGAGCAGGCCATCGAGCGGATCAAGGCAGCAATCGCCAAGAGCTACGGCAGGCGCGGCGCCGAGGTGGTGGAGCGCAACCAGGTTGCGGTCGACCGCGCCCTGCAGGGGCTTCACCGGGTGGCGCTGCCCGAGCTGGTGACCGCCACGCGCGAGCCGGCGCCCGTCGTGCCGGAGAGCGCGCCGGAGTTCGTGCGCACCGTGACCGCGACGATGATGGAAGGGCGAGGCGATGAGCTGCCGGTCAGCGCGCTGCCGGTGGACGGCACCTACCCGAGCGGCACGACGGCGTATGAGAAGCGCAACATCTCCGAGCTGGTCGCGGTCTGGGACCCTGAGCTGTGCATCCAGTGCGGTAACTGCAGCTTCGTCTGCCCACACAGTGTGATCCGCTCCCGCTACTACAAGCCGTCAGACCTGGATGGCGCTCCCGAGAGCTTCCGCTCGGCGCTCCTCAACGCTCCCGGCCTCCCGGACACCCTTTACACGCTGCAGGTGTACGTCGAGGACTGCACCGGCTGCCGACTATGCGTCGAGGCCTGTCCGGTCTCGGCGGGCGGAGACCCCGTGCGCAAGGCGATCAATCTCCTCGACGGTGAGCCGCTGCTGACCGCCGAGCGTCAGAACATCGCGTTCTTCGAGGGGTTGCCGGCCAACGACCGATCGCGAATGGACTTCGGCACCGTGCGGGGCACCCAGTTCCTGGAGCCGCTGTTCGAGTTCTCCGGCGCGTGCGCGGGCTGCGGCGAGACCCCTTACCTGAAGCTGCTCTCGCAGCTGTTCGGGGACCGACTGACGATCGCCAATGCGACCGGCTGCTCGTCGATCTACGGCGCCAACCTGCCGACGACGCCTTGGACGACCGACGCCGAAGGACACGGGCCGGCATGGTCGAACTCGCTGTTCGAGGACAACGCGGAGTTCGGACTTGGCCTGCGGCTCGCCGCCGACCGCCACACCGAGCTGGCCCGCCGGCGCCTATCCGAGCTGCGCGAGCCGGTGGGCGCAGAGCTGGTGGACGAGATTCTGAAGGCGCCGCAACTGCGCGAGTCAGAGCTGCGCTCGCAACGCGAACGGGTCGCGGAGCTCGAGCGCCGGCTCGACGGGCTGAACGGACCGGCGGTCGCCGACCTGCGCAGCGTGATCGACCACCTCATTCGACGCAGTGTGTGGATCGTCGGCGGCGACGGCTGGGCCTACGACATCGGCTCCGGCGGCCTGGATCACGTGCTCGCCAGCGGCCACGACGTCAACGTGCTGGTGCTCGATACCGAGGTCTACTCGAACACCGGGGGGCAGATGTCCAAGGCGACGCCGCTGGGCGCGGTCGCAAAGTTCGCCGCCGGCGGCAAGACGATGCCAACCAAGGACCTCGCGCTGCAGGCGATCGCCTACGCCAACGTGTACGTCGCGCGCGTCGCGATGGGCGCCGATCCCCAGCACACTCTCACCGCGTTCCGCGAGGCCGAGGCCTACGACGGGCCTTCGCTGGTGATCGCCTACAGCCACTGCATCGCGCATGGCTACGAGATGAAGGATGGGCTGGACCAGCAGTACCGCGCCGTCGCCAGCGGCCACTGGCCGCTGATCCGCTATGACCCGATGGTGCGCGCGACCGGCGGCAACCCGTTCCTGCTCGACTCGCCCAGGCCGCGCATGCCGCTGGCCGATTACAGAAAGGGAGAGCTGCGCTTCCGCTCGCTCGCCAACACCGACCCCCTCGAGGCGGAACGCTTGCTGGGCCTTGCGCAGCAGACCGTCTACCAACGCTGGCGGACCTACGAGGAGATGGCAACCCGCGGTGCGCACGACTTCCCGGCCGACGCCCGCAAGGAGCGCTGATGGACCTCTCGACCAGCTACATGGGCTTGCAGCTGCGCAACCCGCTGGTGGCATCCGCCTCGCCGCTCTCCTACACCGTCGATGGCGTCCGACGCCTGGCCGACGCCGGCGTCGGCGCGATCGTTCTGTTCTCGCTGTTCGAGGAGCAACTGCGAGAGCAGGCCGCCCGCAACGCCCGACTCGTGGACGACCCCGCAGAGAGCTTCCCCGAGGCACTCGGCTACTTTGCGCCAAGCGCCGGGGAGGACGCCGGCCCACGTCGGTACCTGACCCTGCTCGAGCGCGCCGCGGCCGCAGCCGAGGTGCCCGTGATCGCGAGCCTCAACGCCATCACGCCCGAAGGCTGGACCGACTACGCGCGCGCGATGCAGGAAGCCGGCGCCCGCGCGATCGAGCTGAACACCTATTACGTTCCCGGCGACCCGCACATCTCCGGCCGCGATGTCGAGCAGCGCCACATCGACGTACTGCAGCACGTCAAGGCCGCGGTCACTGTGCCCGTGGCGGTCAAGCTGAGCCCGCACTTCAGCTCAACCGGGGAGATCGCGTTGCGCCTGGACGAGGCGGGCGCCGACGCGCTGGTGCTGTTCAACCGCTTCCTGCAGCCGGACATCGACCCCGAGACGCTCGCCATCGTGCCCGATGTCACGCTTTCAAGCCCAGCCGACGCGCGGCTGGCCCGCACCTGGATAGCGCTGCTGCGCGGAAGGCTGCGCGCCGGACTCGCTGCCACCACCGGCGTCGAGGGCCCGGAGGACGTCGCCGCGTACCTGCTCGCGGGCGCCGATGTGGTGATGAGCGCCTCGGCGCTGCTGCGCCACGGACCCGAGCACGCGACTGCGCTGCTCGATGGGCTGTCCGCCTGGATGGCGCGCAAGGGATTTCAGACGCTCGACGAGCTGCGCGGCATGCTCTCGGTGCCGTCCGGTGCCGACGGGGCGGCGTACGAGCGCGCCGGCTATGTAAACGCGCTGCGGGCAGCTGACGCCGGCGCCTACGGCCCGTGGTGAGCCTCGTGATCCGCCAGTTTGGTTAGCGCGAAAGCTCGCCCGGGGAGAGATCAACCGTCGCGACGCCGCCACCGGGATCGCCAGGCAGGCTAGCCGGTGTCGCACCCCCGAAGCGCTCGCAGCTCGTCTCGGCCGGGCGCGCGCCCGCGCGGCAGCGGCCACCGCCGGACACCAGCCCGGTTTGTGTGCCACGCTGCACAACACCTGTCTAGAGCCCACAGGCAGTCCAACTGCTCAGACAAATACGGGAGGCATCATGAGCCAGTACGTCCGCTTCTTCGAGGAGATTGGTATCGCCGACGTACCGCTCGTGGGCGGCAAGAATGCATCTCTGGGCGAGATGTACCGGGAGCTCTCGAGCGAAGGTGTGCGCGTGCCCAACGGCTTTGCCACCACCTCGGCGGCGTATCGCCGCATGCTGGATGAGGCCGGTACCGGGGACAAGCTGCGCGCTGCCCTGGACGGCCTCGACCCGACCGATGTCGCCGACCTCGCCAGACGGGCAAAGCGGGCGCGGGAGATCGTCTACGGCGCAGGTGTGCCCGAGGATGTGGCACGGGAGATCCGCGCCGGCTATGAGCGCCTGCGGGAGGAGTACGGGGAGGACGTCAGCCTCGCCGTGCGAAGCTCCGCCACCGCAGAGGACCTGCCGACGGCGAGCTTCGCCGGTCAGCAGGACACATTTCTGAACATCCGCGGGGAGGAGACCCTGCTCGACGCCTGTCGTCGCTGCTTCGCCAGTTTGTTCACCGACCGTGCGATCCATTACCGCATCGATCAGGGCTTCGACCACTTCGACGTAGCTCTGTCGATCGGCATCATGAAGATGGTGCGCTCGGACCTCGCCGCTTCGGGCGTGTTCTTCTCGCTGGACACCGAGTCGGGGTTCCGTGACGTCGTGTTCATCACCGGCGCCTACGGTCTGGGCGAGAACGTCGTGCAGGGCGCCGTGGACCCCGACGAGTTCTACGTTCACAAGCCGACGTTCGACGCCGGTCACCGCGTGGTGCTGCGCCGCCTGATGGGTGACAAGGCGGTGAAGATGATCTTCGTCGAAGGCGACACGAAGCACACCACCCGTAATGTGCCCACCGCGAAGGCCGACCGCGAGCACTACTGCATCGACGACGCGGACGTCCTGGAGTTGGCCGACTACGCGATCAAGATCGAGCGCCACTACGGCCGGCCGATGGACATGGAGTGGGCCAAGGACGGCATCGACGGCGTGATCTACATCGTCCAGGCCCGGCCCGAGACGGTTGCCTCCCAGCGCCAAGTCACGGCGCTCGAGAGCTACAGCCTCGACGCGAGCGGGGAGATCCTCGCTGAAGGGCGATCCGTCGGCGAGAAAATCGCCTCGGGCCGCGCCCGCCTGATCGAGAACCTGACCCACCTGTCGGAGTTCAAGCCGGGCGAGGTGCTGATCGCCGACATCACCACGCCAGACTGGGAGCCGGTGATGAAGACTGCGGCGGCGATCGTCACCAACCGCGGCGGGCGCACCTGCCACGCAGCGATCATCGCCCGCGAGCTCGGCGTCCCCGCCGTCGTCGGCGCAGGCAACGCCACCACCAGCATCCCCAATGGCGAGCCGGTCACGATCTCCTGCGCCGAGGGTGACAGTGGGCGGGTGTACCGCGGTGCGGTGGCGTTCCACGTCGAGCGCACCGATGTTGGCGACATCCCGCGGCCTGCCACCAAGATCATGATCAACCTCGGCAATCCCGATCTCGCGTTCAAGACCTCCTTCCTGCCCAACGATGGCGTCGGCCTGGCGCGCATGGAGTTCATCGTCAGCGAGTACATCAAGGTGCACCCCCTCGCCCTCATCCACCCGGAGAAGGTCACAGACCCCGATGTCCGTGAGAGCATCGCGCGGCTGATCCGTGGCTACCCCGATGGCGCGAGCTTCTTCGTGCGGCGCCTCTCCGAGGGCATCGGCACGATCGCGGCGGCCTTCTGGCCGAAGCCGGTCGTGGTGCGGATGTCCGATTTCAAGACCAACGAGTACGCCAGCCTGGTGGGCGGCCTCGACTTCGAGCCCGATGAGGCAAACCCGATGATCGGCTTCCGCGGCGCCTCGCGCTATGCCCATCCCGCGTACGCCGAGGGCTTCGCCCTGGAGTGCCAGGCGATGAGGAGGGTGCGCGAGGACATGGGGCTCACGAACGTGATCCTCATGCTCCCCTTCGTGCGGCGCATAGACGAGGCCGATCGGGTCCTGGGCGCGATGGCCGAGCTCGGCCTCGAGCGCGGCAAGAATGGCCTGAAGATCTACGCCATGTGCGAGATCCCCAACAACGTCATCCTCATCGACCGGTTCGCAGAGCGCTTCGACGGGTTCTCGATCGGCTCCAACGATCTCACCCAGCTCACCCTGGGGGTTGATCGCGACAGCGAGATCGTCGCGTTCGACTACGACGAGCGCGACGAGGGCGTCAAGGAGATGATCCGCCTGGCCGTCGAGGGGTGCCGGCGAAACGAGATCCATTCCGGGCTATGCGGCCAGGCGCCCTCGGACTACCCCGACATGGCCGAGTACCTGGTCGAGCTGGGGATCGACTCGATCAGCCTCAACCCTGACACGGTGCTGAAGACGACCCAGCAGATCCTCGAGCTCGAGCGCCGCCTGGATCGCCCGGCGAGTGACGCAGAGCCCGTCGCCCAACAGCCCGCCGGCGTTTCGGCAGCTCGCTCGACTGGGTGACTCGCCAGGAGCGGCGGCCCAACACACTCTCGAGCAACTCGACGTACTGGCCGAGGTGGCGTGGCGCCGAGGAACAGGTCGCGCATGCGCGACCGGCTAGCTCCGGTCGGGGTCTGTGCCGGAGGTGGTGCCGGGATGTCGGATTGCGTCTTTGATGAAGGTGCTCTTTGCCTCGGTGTATCCGATGCGGTCCTCTCGAAAGCGGCTGGCGAGGGATCGCTTCAGCGCGGCATACTGGGCGGCGAGCGCGGGATCCTCTCGGAGGCGTTCTCGAAAGCGTAGGCATTGATCGACGCCCGCGTGTCCATCCACGAGGTGCAGGTGATGGGTGCGATGAGAGAGCGTCGGGTAGCAGAGGAAGCGGCGGTGATACAGGTTCGCGTTGAACCGTGCTGGGAGGTGGTAGCCCGCCCGCCGTACGAGCTCGGCAACATTCGCATCGAGGTCATCGACGAACGCGATCATGTCGATTATGGGCTTGGCCGCGAGCCCGGGGACGGCGGTCGAGCCGATATGGAGGATTGGTACGCCGGGGAGCAGCGGGGCCAGCCGGCCGCACTCTGCGAGATAGGCCGCCGGCCAGGAGCGGTCATATTCGACGATCTCGATCGGCCCGTCGCCGGAGCCCAGGGGGCCTGGGGGCGTCGGCGGGGGCGGCGCGGTCATGTTGTGGGGACTCGCCCGTCGCGCCTTGGGGAGCGGTCTTTACGGTGTCGTGTCTGGGAGTAGGCGTGCGCTCGTGGCAAGCGAGCTGGTAGCACTCGCCGGGTTGCTCTTCGTCTTGGTCGCGCGCCCTGGAGATGGCGCGCCTCTTCGTTCTTGAACCCGACCATCGGCTCATGGCGCCCGATCACCACTTTGCAGTGCCAGAATCTCAGCACCTGGCTCATCGCACATACCAGTTTTCCACAGGGCGGTGCGTGTTCGTCGGGGCAAGGCCACACTCTCGGCGAGGCCGACTACGCTCGCGCTCCCATGAGCCTGCTGCCGGGGCCACCGCGGTCGAATACGCTCGCACCATGGGACTCGCGGAGGTCTCCGTCACTTCACTCGCCCTGAGTGTTTGCGCAGGGTTTGATCGAACGATGACCACGCCATAGGGTCCGGGGGTGGACGAGAGGCAGCGTCGAGCTACGCTGTCTCGTCCCGGGCGGGTGTGCAAGGTGATCTGTGCGAACTGTGGCGGCGAGGTCCCCGATGGGGCGAAGTTCTGCATCGAATGCGGGGCGGCGCACGAGCTCCGCTGTCCGACGTGTGCGACGCCGCATGCGCCCGGGCAGAAGTTCTGCGCTGGATGCGGCACGCCGCTCGCCGAGTCGGTATCGGCGGAGCCGACGGTCACAGAGCTGCGCCTGGTGTCGGTGCTGTTCGTCGACATCGTCAGCTATACGACGCTGTCGGAGTCGCGCGATGCCGAGGATGTTCGTGAGCTGCTGGCGCGCTATTTCGACGTGGCGCGCACGATCATCGGCCGACACGGCGGCACCCTGGAGAAGTTCATCGGCGACGCGGTGATGGCCGTTTGGGGCGCCCCGGTGGCGCGCGAGGATGACGCCGAGCGCGCGGTGCGCGCCGCGCTCGAGCTCGTCGAGGCGGTGAGCGCGATGGGCGAGGAGGTCGGGATCCCCGAGCTGCGCGCACGCGGCGGCATCGTCACAGGCCAGGCGGCGTCCGTGAACAGGCCGGGAGAAGGCCTCGTCGTCGGCGACCGCGTCAACACCGCCGCGCGTACGCAGTCGGCGGCGGAGCCCGGCGCCGTGTTCGTGGACGGCGTCACGCGCGAGGCGACGTCGCTCGCGATCGCCTACGAGGACGCCGGCGAGCACACGGTCAAAGGCAAGTCCGAGCCGCTGCGGCTGTGGCGGGCAGTGCGCGTCGTGGCCGGCGTCAGGGGCGCCGGGCGCGAGCGCGGGCTGGAGCCGCCGCTGGTCGGCCGTGAGGCAGACCTGCGGCTGCTCAAGGACCTGTTCCACGGCACGATCGAGCGCGGCGCCGCTCGCCTCGTGGCGATCTCCGGCGAGGCGGGCGTCGGCAAGTCACGCCTGCTCTGGGAGTTCGACAAGTACGTCGACGGGCTCGCCGAGACGGTCCTGTGGCACCGCGGCGCGTGCCTCTCCTACGGCGAAGGTATCGCCTACTGGGCTCTCGCCGAGATGGTGCGCCAGCGGCTCGGCATTGCGCAGGACGCGCCCGTCGAGACGATCGCCCGGCGGTTGCAGGAGGCGCTCGAGCGTTGGGTACCCGAGACTGCGGACCGCGAGTTCCTGGAGCCGCGCCTCGGCGTGCTGCTCGGCCTCGCCGAGGGGGGGATGCCGCGTGCCGAGCTCTACGCCGGCTGGAGGATGTTCCTCGAGCGGCTGGCCGGCGACGCGCCGGTGGTGCTGGTGTTCGAGGACCTCCAATGGGCGGACGAGGGCCTGCTTGCGTTCATCGAGCACGTTCTGGACTGGGCGCAGTCGAGCCCGATCTTCATCCTCACGCTCGCGCGCCACGAGATCCCCGCACGACCCGAGGGCTGGCCTCCGGCGCGTCGCGGTGCCACCCTCGTGCAGCTCGATGGGCTCTCCGCCGAGGCGATGGGCGAGCTGCTGGACGGGCTCGTCGACGGGCTCCAACGGAGCGTGCGCCGCCAGGTGATCGAGCGCGCCGAGGGCTTGCCGCTGTATGCGCTGGAGACGCTGCGTGTGCTGGTCAGCCGCGGCGCTCTGCGCGAACAGGAGGGCCGCCTGGTGGCGGACGGGGAGCTGGGCGAGCTCGACGTCCCAGCGACGCTCGGCTCGCTGATCGCGGCCCGCCTGGACGCGCTGGCGCCACTCGAGCGGCACCTGGTCCGGACGATGTGCGTGTTCGGCGGCAGCTTCCCTCGCGCGGCGGCCGCGGAGCTCGGCGACGTGCCGGAGCGGGAGCTCGACGAGGTGTTGGCAGCGCTCGTGCGCAAGCAGGTGCTCTCGATCAGCGCCGACCCGTTCTCACCACAGCGCGGCCAGTACAGCTTCTGCCAGCAGCTGCTGCGCACGGTCGCCTACGAGCGGCTGGCGCGCCGCGAACGCAAGCCTCGCCACACCGCCGCCGCCGAGTATCTGCGCCGGACCTTCCCCGGCGACGGCGAGGAGGTCGCCGAGGTCGTCGCCTCTCACTACCTGGACGCCTACCGGGCGGCTCGCGAGGACGAGGACGCCCCCGCGCTGCGCGGCGAGGCGATCACCGCGCTGCGCCGTCTCCATCTGCGCCAGCACCGTTTCCGCAGCCTTGCG
>JBKQOO010000127.1:0-57370 GCA_052145475.1 Solirubrobacteraceae bacterium | reverse complement strand
CCAGCTGGGCGAGCAGCAGGCGCACCTTGTAGCAGTTGCCCGACACGGCGGAGTCGTAGAGCAGCATGGCGTGTGATTCTCGCCGAGCCGACCGACCGCTGCTCGACGGGGTGCGCAGCGGAGGTTGACCTGGCCGGGCAACGCACTTGACAGGTGACTATATGGTCACATATAGTCACGTGACATGGACGAGGTGTTCCGGGCACTTGCCGACCCGACCCGACGAGGACTGCTCGACGAGCTGTTCCGGGAGGACGGGCAGTCGCTCAGCGCTCTCGAGCAGCGCCTGCCGATGACGCGCTTCGGCGTGATGAAGCATCTACGGGTGCTCGAGGGCGCAGGCCTGGTCACGACCAGGAGGCGCGGCCGCGAGAAGCTCCACTTCCTGAACCCCGTTCCGATCCGGCTCGTCCACGACAGATGGGTGAGCAAATACGCAGAGCCCTGGGCAGCGGCCTTGACGGGGCTCAAGAGCAGAATCGAGGAGGAAGCGATGGAAAAGGTCTTCGAGATCTACATCAAGACGACTCCCGAGCGGCTCTGGGAGGCGATCACCGATCCCGAGCTGCGCCGGCGCTACAGCTTCGGCGTGAGCGTCAGCTCGGACTGGGAGCCGGGGTCACGCTACGAGGCGATCCACCCCGGCAGCCAGACGCTCATCTCGGAGGGCGAGAACCTCGAGGTCGATCCGCCCCGCCGTCTGGTGCAGAGCTTCACCGCCAGGTGGAGCGATCAGGTCGAGAGCGAGGGCACCTCGCGTGTCACCTGGGAGATCGAGCCGGTCGGCGACTCCTGTCGCCTGCTGGTGATCCACGACCAGCTGGGGGACGGCGCCAACGCCGAACTGTACGGAGGCTGGCCGATGATCCTCTCAGGGCTGAAGACGCTGCTCGAGACCGGGGAGGACCTCACGACGCCCGGCTCCCTGCGCTATGCCCAGGACGGCACGACCGCCCGCTGATCGGCGCCCGGTCAGGCCGCGGAGACGCTGCCGGCCTGCGGCGGGATCGCCGCGCCGGCAGCACGCGGTGCAGGGCTGAAGCCCGGCAGCTCCAGCTCGATCCGGGCGCCACCCGCCGCGCTCTCGGTCGCCCGCGCCTGGCCGCCGTGGGCCTCGGCGATGGCGCGCACGATCGCCAGCCCGAGTCCGGTCCCGCCCGAGGCGCGGTCACGCGCCGTGTCGGTTCGGTGGAAGCGATCGAACACGAGCTCGCGCTGATCCTCGGCGATCCCCGGCCCGTCGTCCTGGACGACGAAGCGCACTCGACCCGGTCCGGCCCGCTCGACATGCAGCAGCACGCGGCCCCGCTCGGGCTCGGTGTGGTCGACCGCGTTGCGGACCAGGTTGCGAAGCGCCTGGGCGAGCCTGTCGGGATCAGCCTCCAGCGTGCCCGATGGCACCGGCCCCAGTTCGAAGCGGCGTTGCTCGAACAGGGTGAAGCCGTCCCAGAGCTCCGTGACAAACCGCTCGAGCGGGATCGGCTCGACCTCCAGGAAGGCGGTCTGCTCGCTCCGGGCCAGCAGCAGCAGATCATCGACCAGCCGCGTGATCCGGGACACCTCGGCCTGGACGAGCTCCTCCACGCGCCTGATCTCCTGCGGCGACGGCCGCTCCTGTGCCGCCAGCACCTCGAGCTGTCCCTGGATAACGGTCAGCGGCGTGCGCAGCTCGTGGGACGCGTCGGCGACGAAGGCGCGCTGCCCCGCGAACGAGTCGGCCAGCCGATCGAGCATGTGGTTGAAGGCGTTGGCCAGGACACGTACCTCCTCGGCGCCGCTGTCGGTGTCGTGGATCCGGTGGTCCAGGTCGCCCGCGTTCACCTCCGCGGCGACCGCCGCCATGCGGCGCAGCGGATTGGACAGGCGCGTGCCGATCAGCAGGGCGGCCAGCAGGGCGCCGGCCAGCGCGAGTGCGCCCGCGAGTATGAACGCCCGCGCGACGCCCTGCTGGGCCCGCGACACGCTCGCCAGCGGCTCGCCCACGCCGACCAGGGCGCGCGAGCCAGAGCCTGAGGGACCGTGAAGCTGCACCGCGCGCATCAGCAGTCGCAGCTTGCCCACGTCGGGCAGCTGGGCGGTCGAGAAGCCGATCGGCGCGTCCAGCAGCCGCGCAGCCTGCTGGTTCTCCTGGAGCTGCTGCGCGGCGGACTCGCCGTCGTCGGCGGACTGGGAGGTGAACAGCTCGGGACTGTTCGTGATCGTTCCCGCTCCCGGGATCGTGACGAACAGCAGCGTCGAGCTGGCCCGGAACGGCTGCGCTCGGACGTAGGCGCTCGCCGCGGCGCGAAAACGACTCGCCGAGCCGTGCTCGGCGGAGCTCAGCTGGTGGGTCAACTCATAGCTGTCGCCCCTGATCTCGCCGTCGATCTGATGGCGCAGCTGCGTGGCGGTGCCGCGATAGACCGCAACGAAGGTGATCGCGGAGGAGACGATCACGACCAGCGCGACCCACGCGGCCAGGCGCCAGCGCAGGCTCAGCGTCATCCTCCTAGCGCCCCGCATGGCCGAAGCGGTAGCCCACGGATCGCACCGTGTGGATCAGAGCGGGTCTCTCGCCCTGGCGCAGCTTGCGGCGCAGATACCCGATGTAGACGTCGACGATGTTCGTGGCCGGGTCGTGCTGGTAGCCCCACACGGCGCTGAGGATCTCCTCCCGGTTGACAACACGGCCGCGGTTGCGGACCAGATAGACCAGCAGCTCGAACTCGGTCGTGGACAGGGCGATCGGCGCTCCCGCCCGCCGGACCCGGCGGCTCAGCAGGTCCACCTCGACGTCCTCCGCCTCGAGTCGGGTCGTCGTGCCAAGGGCCGCCGTGCGCAGCTGGGCGCGGATGCGAGCGGACAGCTCGGCCAGCGAGAACGGCTTGACGATGTAGTCGATCGCGCCCGCGTCCAGGCCGGCGACACGATCCTCCACCTCGCCCTTGGCGGTCAGCACGATCACCGGAACCTCCGGCTTGGCCCCCCGTAGCGCGGCCAGGACTTCCAGCCCGCTGCGGCCCGGGAGCATCAGGTCCAGCACGACCAGGGCGATCGTCTCGCGCAGCGCCGCGGCCTCGCCGCTGATCCCGTCGGTCGCGGTGAGAACGCGAAAGCCCTCGGCCTCGAGGCCCCGCCGGACGAAGTCGACGATCCCCGGTTCGTCCTCGATCAGCAGGATCTCCGTGCCCGCCGAGCCGCCCAGGGAAGGCTCGACCCAGGCGGGCCGGCTCCGCTCCCCGCTTGACGTCATCGACCCCAGGATACGGGCCTCCGGCGCGTGTATCGGGCGATCGGCGAATACAAGAGTGTTCTCACATGGCTGTTACCGGCCTCTTAACCGCCCGTCACAGACTTGCCGTGGCCCGAGATGACCGAGACGCGACACACAAGGCCCGCTTCGGGCCGAGCGCGGCGGACCCGCGACGGAGCCCCCGAGAGGGATCGCGCACAGCGGGGAGGAGCGGGGGAGAGTCGGCCGCGGCTGGCGCAACTGACCGCGGGCGGGACCGCGGGCAACGAGCGCCTCACCGTGCAGACCGGCGCCCTGCTGTTCGTGCTGCTGGCCGTCCTCGGCGTCACGATCATCCGCATCGGCCAGCTGATCTGGCTGCACCTCTTTCTCGGCCTGCTGCTGCTCGGTCCGGTCACTCTCAAGCTCGCCAGCACCGGGTACCGGTTCATCCGCTACTACACCTCGGATCCTCCCTACCTGCGCAAGGGGCCGCCGCCGCTGTTCCTGCGCCTGCTGGGCCCCGTCGTGGTGCTCAGCACGCTCGTCGTGTTCGGCAGCGGGGTCGCGCTGCTCGCGCTCGGGCCCAGCTCGCGCGGCACGTTGCTGCTGGTCCACAAGGTCAGCTTCTTCGTCTGGCTCGCCGCCATCGCCCTGCACGTGATCGGCCACCTACCGGAGATCAGCCGCGGCCTGCTCTCGGGCCGCGAGCTCCGTGGCGAGCTCTTCGACCTCATCCGCGGCGAACCGGCGCCGGCCACCGGCGTCGAGGACGCGCCGCGCTCCCTGACAGGTCACGGCGCCCGGATCTGGAGGCTGACGTTGGCTGCGCGCGAGCCCGGGAGCGCCGGGCGCGCGCTCTCGCTCCTCTCGGCGCTCGCGGGCGGGCTGATCATCGCGCTGGCGCTGATCCCCCACTTCGGACCCTGGCTGCACTACCACCATGGGCATCATCATTAGGAGGCGACCAGCCATGAAGCCCGTCCACCGCAGCGATGCCATCCACACCAGCGGCACCCGCGACGCCGCGCTGCGCCGTCTGCGCAGCGCCAACCGCTGGATCATCGCCGCCAGCGCGCTCCTCACCGGCGTCCTGACCGACGTCGCCGCCAATGCCTTCCCGGGGCACAACAAGGCCGCCGCCCGCCTTACGGCCAAGGGGCACCGCGCGGCGGCGCACAAACCGTTGCAGCCTCCCGCCCAGGCGCCGCAGGCGACGACCACGCAGCAGACCGCTCCTGCGCCGGCCACCGAACCCCCCGCCAGCGGTTCGAGCGCGCCTGCCGAAGAACCGTCGGCTGCTGCCCAGCAACCGACGCCCGAATCCCAGGGCGTCGAAACGCCGGCCCCCGAAACCCATGAAACCCCAGCCCGGGAACCGGCGCCGGAACACACCGAACCATCCGAACCGGTCGTCTCGGGCGGCTCCTGAACTGCGCGGACGCGGCAGCGCGAGCGCTCAGCGGCTGAACACTGCGAAGAAGTCGCGGTCGTCCGGGCTCAGGTAACGAGTGGCCGGTCGTTCGGTTTCGGACAGCAGCTTGCCCGGCTCGAGGGCGCCAGGGGCAGCGTAGGTGTTGAAGCTGATCCAGTATGAGTTGATGTCGAGCTCCATCGCACGCACGGCGCCGGCGTGCCGGAGGATCTTCGCCAGGCTGCTCGCGGTCTGATAGTTCGCGGCCGCGTAGAGCAGGTTGCCGTGCGCGTCGATGCCGATGCCCGAGCGCCACACCTGGACGGCGTTGCCCACCGTCGCGCCCCATTCCGAGCCGTTGGCGAGCCTGCGGCTGAGCTGACCGTCTTCTAGGAGCAGCGGCAGGTTCTGGCGCGCGAAGACGACCGACTCGCCGACCCGCGGGCCGCCGTGCCAGGAGACGACGTCGTAGCGACCGTCGGCGTAGCGCACGAACGTCGCCTGCCCTTCGCGCATCGGCGCGTAGGTTCGACCGTTCAGCGCCCAGCCGCCGTGCGAGTCGGCCAGCTTGAAGCCGCTGTTGAAGGTGGCGAGCAGCTTGGCCCGCGCGTCCGGGGGCACTTCCATCGGCCCACGCGAGGGCAGTTCGACCGATGGCTCGAGGCGCCCCGCGTAGAGCGAGATCCTGGTGTTCGAGGCGTTGATCCATGCGACTCCCGCCACCAAGCGCGGGTATTCGGAGGGGTCGGAGCGGAACGTCGTGACGAGCAGCGGCGGGTCGTTGCGGCTCTCGTGCGCCATCGTGGCGCTCCAGATGCCCTCGCCGGGGAGCGCGGGCTGCGCGAGCGGCGCGATCCGCCGTGGCCGGTCCACGAGGGCACCCGGGCCCTGCGCTGTCAGTGAAGGGGGTGACTGGACACCGGTGCGGGGCAGGGCACGGAGGGCCGGCCCGCCCTTCGCCGGCGCGGTCAGCGAGTAGTAGACCGACTCGACCTTCGCCACGATCGGCGCGGCGCCATGGTCGCGCAGCCACTCGACGGAACGGATCCCGAAGCTCGAGTTGGACGGTTCGGTGAGAGCCCCGACATATGACACGGCGGCCGGGAGCAGAGCGATCAGCGCGGCGCACACGAGGATGCGGCGGACCCGCCGTGCAGTTGCCCGCCTGGTTCGCTCGGAGTGCCTCCGCTGCGGCGCCCCCGGGCCTGCATGCCGGTAGGAGCCGGCGAGGGAGTCCATTGCGGACATCGTAGGAGTCCGATCTGCCCGCGACTCGTGAAAATGCCTGGATCTAAGAGCATTTTCACCCGATCCACACCCTCGCCTGAGCTAGTTGTAGTCCGATGTCTGCAGCCGTGCCGCCGCAAACCGACTCAGCCGCTCCAAGCGCCGACCCATCTCCTGCTCTCCGGGGCAAGCTCGCCTCGGCGACGCGGCGGCCCGCCCGCGGGCGGCTGCCGCTGCGCGCTCTCGTTCGCGCCTGCAGGCCCCGGCAATGGACGAAGAACCTGCTCGTCCTCGCCGCGCCGGGCGCCGCCGGCATCCTCTTCTCGCCCGAGGTCCCGGGCAAGCTCGCGCTCACGTTCGTGAGTTTCTGCGCTCTGTCCAGCTCGACCTACCTGTTCAACGACCTGCACGACCGGAGCGAGGACCGCGCCCACCCGCGGCGCCGCAACCGCCCGCTCGCTTCGGGGGAGATCTCGCCGCGGCTGGCCGCCGTGACAGCGCTGGCGCTGGCCGCCGGCGGTCTCGGCCTGGCTGCCGCGGTCAGGCCCTGGCTTGCCGTGGTGGGAGCGGCCTACCTGCTGCTGACCGGCAGCTACACGATCTGGTGGCGCAGCGTGGCGGTCGCCGACCTGGCCGCGATCGCCGGCGGCTTCGTCCTGCGCGCGATCGCCGGCGGCGTCGCGACCGAGGTGACCGTCTCGCGCTGGTTCCTGCTGGTGACCTCGTTCGGCGCGCTGTTCCTGGTGGCGGGCAAGCGCTACGCCGAGCTGCGGGGCGGTGGGAACGCGGGAGTCACTCGGGCCGCGCTCGATGAGTACTCGGAGCGCTACCTCAGGTTCGTGATCGGCCTGGCGGCGACGGTCTCCACGACCGCGTATTGCCTGTGGGCGTTCCAGCACTCCCATCAGCCGCGACTCTCCTGGTATGAGCTGACGGTCATTCCGTTCGTGCTGTGGCTGCTCCGCTACGGGCTGCTGATCGATCGGGGTGAGGGCGAAGCGCCGGAGGACACCGTGTTGGGCGACCGCTTCCTGCTCACCATGAGCGCCGCTTGGGCCGCGCTGTTCGTCTCCGGGGTCTATGTCGTCGGTTGAGTCAGCGCCGGTCGCCTCCGCTCCGCCGCGCTCCGTCGAGTCCCGGGTGCTGCTGAGCGGCTGGGGTCGCACCGCGCCGAGCATGGCGCGCATGGTGCGACCGCGGACCCCCGAGGAGCTCGCAGAGTTGCTGCTCGGCACACCCCCGGGACGGGGTCTGATCGCGCGGGGCGCCGGGCGCAGCTACGGCGACCCCGCCCAGAACGCCGGGGGCACCGTGATCGAAATGCAGGGGCTTGCCGGCGTCCGCGCGATCGACACGGAGAAGGCCGAGGTCCGCTCGGGTGCTGGGACGAGCTTCGAGCGGCTGCTGGTCGCGCTGGCCGCCCACGGCCAGACCCTCCCGGTCGTTCCGGGCACGCGCCACCTGACCGTCGGCGGGGCGATCGCGAGCGACATACACGGCAAGAACCACCCGCATGCCGGGAGCATCGCCGCACAGTTGACATCGTTCATGCTGTGCACTCCGACCGGTCGACTGGTCGAGGTCGCCAGGCGGTCCGAGCCGGAGCTGTTCCGCGCGACCCTCGGCGGCATGGGCCTGACCGGGGTGGTCGTGGACGCGACGCTGCGAACCATCCCGCTGCGCCGCCCCTACGCGCTCGGCGACATCGACCGCGTGGCATCGCTGGAGGACGCGATCGCGCTGATGCGGAGCATGGAGCACTCTCACGCGATCGCCTGGCTGGACCTGCTCGCCGAGGGCTCGCTTTTCGGTCGCGCCGTAGTCACGCGCTCCCGCGAAGGGCCCGAGCTGGCAGGCGCCGAGCAGCTGCGACTCGTCCCCCGACCGCGTCTCGGCGTGCCCGCCGGCCTTTCGGGCGGGTTCCTGAGACCGGCTGCCGTGCGCGCCTTCAACGCGGCGCTCTGGCACCGCGCCCCACGCAGTGTCCGCGGCCGGAGCTTCGACATCTGCGCCCAGCTGTTTCCGCTCGACCGCGTCGATGGCTGGAACCGTCTCTATGGGCGAGCCGGGCTCACCCAGTACCAGTTCGCCGTTCCCAGCGGCGCGGAGCCGACGCTGCGTGCAGTGATCGAGCTGCTGCGTGCCGAGCGCCTGCCGGCGTACCTGGCAGCTCTGAAGCGGTTCGGGCCCGGAAGCGGCGGCATGCTGTCCTTCCCGATCGAGGGCTGGACGTTGGCGGTGGACCTGCCCGCCGGTGCCCCAGGGCTGCGGTCGGCGCTGGACAGGGCCGACGAGCTCGTCGCCTCCGTCGCCGGTCGGGTCTACCTCGCAAAGGACGCCCGCATGCGTCCCGCCGCCTTCGAGGCGATGTACCCCGAGGCGTCTGGCTTTCGCGAGCTGCGCGCCCGGATCGACCCGCACGGCACACTGTGCTCGGACATGGCACGACGGCTGGGGTTGAGCGAATGATGGAGCGCGCTCGCACGGGGCCCGCGCTGCGCCGCGTGCTGGTGATCGGCGGGACCTCCGAGATCGCGGCGGCGATCCTGGCCGAGCTGCCGCCAGCCGGCTCGAGGGAGGTCGTGCTCGCCGGCCGCGACGCAGAGGGTCTGAGCGCCGCCGCCGCGGCGGCCCGTGCAGGCGGCGCAACTCGCGCCGAGACCATCCAGCTCGATGCGCTCGAGCCCGACGGCCACCGCGTCGCGCTGGAGAGGGCCTTCGCTGTGCTGGGAGGCGTGGATCTCGCCATTCTGGCGGTCGGAGTCCTGGGTGCGCGAGGTGGACTTCCCGACGACATCCCAGCCGCCGTCGAGGTGCTGCGGGTCAACACCGTCGGCGCCGGGTCGCTGCTGCTCGAGACCGCGCGTCTGCTGCGAGAGCAGGGCGGCGGCACGGTCGTCGTGTTGTCCTCGGTTGCGGCGGAGCGGCCACGGGCGGCCAACGCCGTCTACTGCGCATCGAAGGCGGGTCTGGACTCGCTTGCGCAGGCGCTCGACGACGACCTGAGAGCAGACGGGGTTCGAGTGATGGTCGTGCGCCCAGGCTTCGTGCGCACACGGATGACCGAGGGCCTGCCGGTGCCGCCACTGGCGACGACCGCGGCGATCGTGGGGAGCGAGACGGTCCGGGGCCTGGGGCGTCGCGCCGACACGGTCTGGGCGCCGGCGCGCCTGCGATGGGTGATGGCGGTGATGCGCCTGCTGCCGAGGCCCGTCTTCAGGAGGATCCCGGCGTGAGCCAGCGGGCTCCGCTGCGAGCACAGGCCCCGCCCCTCGGGCCCGAGCTCCCCTACGACGGCCGCGGCGCCGCGGTGCAGCGGCGCCGTGCCCGGTCCGCGCTGGTGCGCCGACGTCGCCTGCTGCTCGCCGACCTGTGCCTCGGCGGGACGCTGGCGCTGATCGGCCTGATCGCGGCGCCCGGGCTGGCGATCGTGGCCCTCGGGGCCGCCGTCGTGCTGGGCGGCTGCGCGGCGTCGATCGTCTACGAACGCGGGCGCACCCTGCGGGCACGGCGCCACACCGAGCGACGCGGTGTCGACGGGCGGAGCCGGCGGCGGAGAGCGGCGCGATGACGGCCCGAACGCCGACCGCAAGCTGGCCAGCGCTGGGCAGCAGCGCCGTGCTGAGGCTCTCCCCGGCCTGCGAGCTGACGCGCGCGATCGAGATCGTCAACCGGCATCTCGACGCGATCGACCGGGCCTGCAGTCGCTTTCGCGACGACTCCGAGCTGTCCCTGGTCAACGCAAGGCCCGGCCGGCCCGTCGCGGTCGGTTCCCTGCTCCTCGATGCCCTCGAGGTCGCGTTGCGCGCCGCCGCGCTGACCGGCGGCGCGCTCGATCCCAGCATCGGCCTCTCGCTCGAGCGAGCAGGCTATGACCGTGACTGGGAGCTGATCGCCGAGGATCGGCGATGCGTCTGCGAGCCCTCGCCCGCCCTGATCGCGCGACGGCGCCCGGCCTGGCGCGAGATCGAGCTGGATCGTGCCCGCGGGACCGTGCGGATACCGCGGGGCACGAAGCTCGACCTCGGCGCGACGGCGAAAGCGCTGGCTGCGGACATGGCCTGCGAGGACGTCCACGAGCAGCTCGGCTGTGGCGTCCTGCTGGCGCTGGGCGGCGATCTGGTCGCGCGTGGCGTGCCACCGGACGGCGGTTGGCCGGTCCATGTCACCGACGATCATCGCGACGGTCCCGACTCTCCCGGGCAGACGGTCTCGATCGCCGGTGGCGGGCTGGCCACCTCGAGCACGGTCGCGCGCAGCTGGAGCAGGTCAGGCCGGCGCATGCATCACATCATCGACCCCACCACCGGGGAGCCGGCGGAGACACGCTGGCGGACGGTCAGCGTCGCCGCTGCCGACTGCACCGACGCCAACATCGCCAGCACGGGGGCGCTGCTGCGAGACGGCGACGCGCCCGACTGGCTGCTCGCGCTGGGCCTGCCCGCGCGCCTGGTCCAGCACGACGGAGCCGTCCGCACCGTCGCCGGGTGGCCGTCCGGCGACGGGGAGATGCCACGCGTGGCGGTGGCAGCGTGAGCGTCGTGGCGGCCGCCTCGGGGCCGAGCACCTACTGGTACCTGACCCGCTCGACCGGCGCGATGGCGATGGTGCTGTTGACGGCGACGGTGGCGCTGGGAGTCCTCGACGTCAAGCGTCTGAGCACGCCGGAGTGGCCGCGGTTCGTGGTCGATTCGCTGCACCGCAACCTCGCGCTGCTGACGCTGGTCTTCCTGGTGGTGCACATCCTCACCTCGGTGTTGGACAGCTTCGCCCCGATCTCGCTGACGGCCGCGGTGATCCCGTTCATCAGCGCCTACAGGCCCTTCTGGCTGGGACTGGGAGCGGTCGCCTTCGACATGCTGCTGGCTGTCACGATCACCAGCCTGCTGCGTCGCCGCCTGGGACACCTGCGGTGGCGGCAGGTGCACTGGCTGTCCTACGCGTGCTGGCCGATCGCCCTCCTGCACGGCTTCGGCACCGGCAGCGACGTCAAGAGCGCTTGGCTCCAGGTCCTCAGCCTGGCCTGCATCGCCGTCGTGCTCGCCGGCGTCCTCGTCCGGGTCGCCTCCGGCTGGCCGTCGCGGCTGGGCCTGCGAAGCGCGGCATTGGCCGTGACCGGCGGCTTCTCGCTGTTCCTGCTGCTGTGGCTGCCCAGCGGGCCGCTCGGATCGGACTGGGCTCGTCGCTCCGGCACCCCCGCGGCGCTCCTGCACTCCGCCTCGGCGCCGACGAGCCACAAGGCGGAACGATGAGTGCGCCGGCGCTGACCGAGGCGACCAGGCTGCCCCGACTGCTCGCCGGTGTGCCGGAGAGCGGAGCGCTCAGCCTCGCCGAGCACCTCGAGGTTCATGGAGCACTGCCGATCCAGGCCAGGCGACGGCGCTCTCGCGACTCCGAGCTGATCGACGAGATCGAACGTTCGGGTCTGCGCGGCCGGGGCGGAGCAGGCTTCCCGACGGCGCTGAAGATGCACGCCGTCCGCGGCGGCCGCGGCCGCCGACGTACCGTCGTCGTCAACGCCGCCGAGGGCGAGCCGGCGAGCTTCAAGGATCGGACGCTGATGCGGACCGTCCCTCACCTCGTGCTCGACGGCGCCGCGCTGGCCGCCCAGGCGGTCTCGGCGGGCCAGATCGTGGTGTGCGTCTCGGAGGCCTCGCCGGAGACGGCTCGCTGCGCCGAACAGGCGATCTCCGAACGCGGGCGTGACCCGGGCGAGGCTTCGATGCGGCTGGTGAGCGTCCCGCACAGCTACGTCTCCGGGCAGGAGTCCGCGCTCGTTCACCATCTCAACGGCGGCGCGGCGACGCCGACCTTCACCCCGCCGATGATCTTCGAGAGCGGCGTCGGCGCTCGTCCCACCATGTTGAGCAACGCCGAGACCTTCGCGCACGTCGCGCTGATCGCACGTCACGGCGCGGACTGGTTCAAGTCGCTGGGGACTCCCGAGCATCCGGGATCGGCGCTGGTCACCCTGTCCGGGCCGGTCGCCTACCCGGGCGTGTACGAGATCGAGCATGGCGCCTCGCTGCGGTCGCTCGTCGAGGCCGCGGGAGGCCTCGAGGACCAGGTCCGCGCGATCCTCGTCGGCGGCTACGCGGGCACCTGGATCGACGGCGGGCTGTTCGAGCAGCTGACCCTGGACGACGGCTGGCTCGTGCCCCACCAGGCATCGACCGGCGCGGGCGTTGTCGTACTGCTCGGAACTCGCAGCTGCGGGGTCGCGGAGACGGTCCGCGTCGCACGCTGGCTGGCCCGGGAGAGCTCGGGTCAGTGCGGCCCCTGCCTGCACGGGCTCGACGCGATCGCCGCCCGGCTGCAGGCATGGGCCCTGGGCAGCTCGGGCCAGCAGAGCGCAGAGGAGATCTCCCGGCTGTCGTCGGTCGTGCGCGGTCGCGGCGCTTGCCGCCACCCCGACGGCACGCTGCGCTTCATCGCAAGCGCGCTGCAGGTGTTCGCCGAGGAGTTCTCCGATCACGCCCGCCACGGTCCCTGCAACGCCTGCGCGGCACAGCCGCTGCTGCCGCTGCCGGGTCCCCCCGAGAGAACCCGCGCCGAGGCTGCCGGGCTGATGCGATGAGCGAGCACATCAGGGTCAACCCGATCGCCTGTGAGGCGCACGGGATGTGCGCGGAGCTGCTGCCGGAGATGATCGCGCTGGACGAGTGGGGCTACCCGATCGTCGACGGGCGGCCGGTCCCGCTGGAGCTGCTCGACCTGGCGCGCCGCGCCGCACAGGCCTGCCCGACATTCGCGCTCATGCTCGAGCGCAGGAAGGCGCCCGCAGCGGCTCCTCGTGAACGCTACCGCTCCGGGGTGAAGTCGGTGCGGCGTGTACCTCGCAGGCCCGACGAGTCGCCTCGCAGGCCCGACGAGTCGCCTCCTGAGCGTCAGGCCGGGGCGCTCTGACGGTCCAGCGCGTCGAGGAACGGGCCCAGGTAGCGGGCGGCGATCTTACTGGGCGGGCTCCAGGTCGGCGTGTCGCTGAAGTCCGAGCTGAAACCCTGGCCGCCCGTGATCTGCGCCGAGAGGTAGCGCGGCTTCCCGTCGGTGAGCAGCATCCCGTGGATCACCGGATGGAAGGGTTTCGGCTGAATGTCCGCGCCGGCCATGGCAGCGATCGTTTCGGCCGCGGTGTCGGCCTGCTGGGAACTGACGCCGCCGTGCTTGATCGGGAAGTCGACTGCGTCCCCCGCCGCGAAGATCGGACCGGCGTCGGGGACGCGGTTGTGCTGATCGACGCGGATGAATCCGTGCTCGCCCGCCGGTACGCCGCGCACCGCCGGTCCGTAGAGCTCGGGGAGGGCCACGACGCGGTCGACCTCGAGCCGCCGGTCGCCGGGGTTGATCACGACCTCGCCGTTCTTGGGGATCTCGGCGTAGGCGGAGCCGATCGTGCGAATGCCGGCTCGCTGCAGTAGCTCGGCGACATGTTCGCTCACGTTGGCGCCGAAGATCACCAGCGGGCTCTCCTCGGGGGTGACGATCGTGATCTCGACCTTGATGTTCATGTCGTAGGCACGTCCGGCCGTCATCAGCGCGAGCTCGTAGAGCGGCAGCTGCCAGGCCATCCGGCCGGGCGCGACGAAGGCGATGCTGCCCAGGTAGCCGCCCTCGACGTCCTGGATCAGGCCGTGCAGGACCTCGTCCATGTGGCGGTCGTCGATCGTGGTGGCATGGCGGTAGCGTGGGCGGGGCTGGCCGCCCAGCGCGAGCACGAGCGCGTCGTAGGGGACCTCGCGATCCACGGTCGTATGCAGCACCTGCCGGCCGGGCTCGACCCAGCCGAGCTTCTCGGGGATCAGCTCGGCGCCGAGCTCCCTCATCATCGGCGCGAGCGGGTAGCGGCGCGCGGACGCGTAGGCGAACGGCTCGCGAACGGTCATCGGGCGGTAAACGAAGTCCTCGTTGGGTGCGATCACGGTCAGCGTCACGCGATCGCTTGCCAGGTCGCGTAGGGCCAGCACGGTCTCGAGCCCCGCCACACCGGCGCCGACCACGACCACATGGAGCTTGTCTGCCTGACTGGTCTCACCGGCCATGTCCGAAGCGTATGGACGGGGAGCCGGGCTGCAAGCGTCAGAAATCCGCTGTCGAGCGGGGGAGAACTACGGAACGGCCGATCCTCCCAGGCCACCCGGTCGCCGCCGATCGCGTCCAAGCTGTTTTAATGGATTGGCCGATCGTGGGGCGGAGAGGAGCCAGGCAAAGCTGCGCGTCGCGAGGGGACAGCCAGAGTTGGGAGACCGTCAGGTGGACCGAGCGACGCGAGGGATCCTCGAGATCGCCCGTAGCGTGCTCGCAGAGCTGGATCTCGACATCGTTCTCGAGCGCGTCCTCGATGCGGCTCGGGAACTGACCCAGGCGCGTTACGCCGCGCTGGGGGTGCTGAACGAGTCCCGCACCGAACTGGCCCGGTTCCTGACCAGCGGAATCGAGGAGTCCGCCCGCCTGTCGATCGGCAGCCTGCCCCGTGGCCGCGGGGTGCTCGGCGCGCTGATCGAGGATCCCGTGCCGCTGCGGCTCGCCGACGTCGGTGAGTTCTCGCGCTCCTATGGCTTCCCGCACGGTCACCCGACGATGCGCACGTTCCTCGGCGTACCGATCCTGCTCGGCGGCCTCCCGTTCGGGAACCTGTACCTGACCGAGAAGGCCGGCGGGGAGCAGTTCAGCCAAGCGGACCAAGACGCCGTCGCCGTGCTCGCCGACTTTGCCGGCGTCGCGATCGACCACGCCAATCGCTACACCGGCGCGCGTGAAGACCGCGACGATCTTGCCCGCACGGTGGCTGCGCTCGAGGCGACGACGCAGATCGCCAGGGCGGTCGGCGGTGAGACGGATCCTGAGACCGTGCTGGGTCTGGTCGCCAAGCGCGCCCGAGCCCTCGTCTCAGCGCGAGTGCTGGTGATCGAGCTTGCCCGTGGCGACGAGCTCGAGCTTGCCGCTGGCGCCGGAGAGATCAGCGGCGGGCTGATCGGCGCGCGGATCCCGTTCAGGGACTCGGTGGCCGCACACGCGATGCGCACCCGGCGCACCCAGCATCTCGAGGACGAGCTGAATCGGGCCCGCTTCGAGGAGCACGGCCTCGGACAGCTCGGCGTGCAGGCGCGGGCCGGCCTGGTGGTGCCCTTGACCTTCCGGGGCGAGAGCCTCGGCGTGCTGCTGGCAGTCGACTGCCTCGAGGGTGGACCGGCCTTCTCCGCCGAGGACTCGATGCTGCTCGAGTCGTTCGCAAGCAGCGCGGCGACCGCCGTCGCGACCGCGCAGTCGGTGACCAGCGAGCGCCAACGCCAGCGCCTCGCGGCGGCCGAGGGCGAGCGTCAACGCTGGGCCCGCGAGCTGCACGACGACACGCTCCAGAGCCTCAGCGCGCTGCGCATCGGGCTCTCTTCGGCGCGGCGCTCGGAGCAACCCGAGGTCCTCACGCAGGCGGTCGGCGAGGCGCTCGCTCAGCTCGAGGAGGCGATCGCGAACCTGCGGACGCTGATCGCCGATCTCCGTCCCGCCGCGCTCGACGAGCTCGGCGTGAAGGCGGCAATCGAGGCGCTGGCAGAGCGGGCCGCACGCGACGGGGTCGAGGTTGACGTCAGCGTCGAGCTCGCGTCGGCCGACGGCGAGAGGCATCCACGCCTGGTCGGCGAGCTCGAGACCGCGCTCTACCGGATCGTGCAGGAGGCGCTGAACAACGCGTGCAAGCACGGACAGGCCGATCGGGCGGTGGTGGAGATCCACGAGGAACCCAGCTTCGTGTCGCTGCTGGTTCGCGACGACGGCAGAGGCTTCGACCCGCAGCAGTCGACCGGCGGCTTCGGGTTGGTGGGTATGCGCGAGCGCGTCGCGCTGCTGGACGGCCAGCTCGAGCTCCGCTCAGCTCCCGGGCAGGGTACGACGATCAGCGCCCGGATCCCGGTCCAGCGCCGAGGAGAGTCGGCTCAGCCGATCGCCACCTAGGCGCTCGCGGCCGGGCATCGAAGCGCGCGCCCCGGCGCGCGTTCTCAGGCTGAGAGCAGCCCGCAGCGCAGCGCGTAACGGACCAGTTCGGCTCGTGTTCGCAACCCGAGCTTGCGGTGGATCCGTGCCCTGTGCGTCTCGATCGTCCGCGGAGAGAGCTCCAGCTGCCGGGCGATCTCGACGCTCGTGTGTCCGAGCGCGATCAGCCGCAGGACTTCCGTCTCTCGGAGGCTCAGCTCGCCGCGGGCCAGCGCGTGCCGCAGTGCCGCGATGCGCTTGGCGACGGGCGAGCTGAGGTACTCGTCGCCCTGTGCCGCCGCCCGGACCGCCGGCACGAGGTCCGTGTCAGCCAGGTCCTTGAGCACGTACCCGCTGGCGCCGGCCGCGATCACCCTCTGGGCGAACCCGGGGGCGTCGTCGACGCTCACGACGACGATCCGCGTGCTCGGAATCTCCTCGCGCAACTGCACGATCGCCTCGAAGCTCGAGCCTCTGGACATCGTCAGGTCGAGCACCAGCACGTCGGGACGGTGCCCGTTCACGTGGCTCGTCGCGAGCGCCAGGTGGTCCGCCTCGGCTGCCACCTCGATGTCCTTCTCACGCTCGAGCACGAGGCGCAGGTTGCGACGCATCAATGCGTGGTCGTCCGCGACGACGACCGTGATGGCGCGAGCAAGGGGAGCTGGCCGGGTATCGGGCACCGCGGTCAGGTGCGTCCCGGCGATCATCGCCGCGGCCGGGCCTTCCGTCTGCCGTGAGGGACGGAGAACAGGCTCGTCGCGCGGGGCACGGCCTACTGGACCCGACATGGCGGAGCGACCTGTATCGCGACGATCCTCACCAACATGACGGGGACGATACGGCCCGCTCCCGGGTACGCCATCAGCAATCCGCCGTTGCGCCTTGTGGCCTTCTACCGAGCCGCCTCGCAACTCCGACCGGGGCGGCCGTTCGCTTCTGCGGAATGCGGCGATTTCTCGGTGCGCTCGGTGAAAACCCCGGATGATCAGCCGGGCTGGCGCCCCGATCCTTGAGCGCATGGGTGACACCGACTCGAGCCAGGACGGCTCTCGGCAGGACGGAGCCGGCGGCACGGACCGTCACAGCACCCCGGCGGTCCGCGCCAGCGGACTCGGCAAGCGCTACCGCGACACGGTGGCCCTCGAGGACCTCAACCTCTCGATCGTGCCCGGCGAGGTCTACGGATACCTTGGGCCGAACGGCTCGGGCAAGACAACCACGATCCGGTTGCTGCTCGGACTGCACAGGCCCACATCCGGCCGCGCGGAGCTGTTCGGGATCGACGGATGGAGCGATCCTGTCAGGGCGCACCGGCAGGTCGCCTATGTCGCCGGAGAGCCCTTCCTGTGGCCCGCCCTGACCGGCGAGGAGACCTTCGAGTTCCTCGCCCGGGTGCGCGGCGGAACCGACACGACCTACCGCGCCCAGCTGGTCGAACGCTTCCACGTCGACACCCGCAAGAAGGTCAGAGCCCTGTCGAAGGGCAATCGCCAGAAGATCCAGCTGGTCGCGGCTCTCTCGTCACGGGCCGAGCTGCTGATCCTCGACGAGCCGACCAGCGGGCTGGACCCGCTGATGGAGGTCGCCTTTCGTGAAAGCATCCACGAAGCCAAGGGACGAGGCCAGACCGTGTTCCTCTCCTCGCACATCCTCAGCGAGGTCGAGGCGCTCTGCGACCGGGTCGGGATCCTGCGCGACGGGCGGCTGGTCGACGAGGGCACGCTGGCCCAGCTGCGCCACCTCTCGGCCCAGACGATCGAGGTCACGTTCTCCGGTCCGGCGCCCGAGCTGCCGCCGCTTCCCGGTGTCCAGGTTCAGCGCGCCGGCGCCAATGCCCTGCGCCTGGAGGTCGCGGGCTCGGTCGGCCCCGTGATCGCCGCGCTGGCCCCGTACCCGGTGCTGACCCTGAACAGCCGCGAGCCGTCGCTGGAGGAGGTCTTCCTCCACCACTACGACGGCTCGCCCGCTCGTGGCCGCGGGTAGCGCCGCCGTGGCGGCCTCGACGGCGACCGGGTCCGCCCTTCCCGCTCGACAGTCCCCGGCCACGGCCTTGGCGCGGCGGACCTTCAGGGACGCCCGCATCCGCACGATCGGCTTCGCCTACCTGTTCGCCGCCTACGCCTACATCCAGCCGGTGGGCTACCGCCATGCCTATCCGACCGTCGCCCAGCGGCTGGACTTCGCACACAGCCTCGCCGGAAACGACGCGCTGCGCTTCTTCTACGGCTATCCCTACGCTCCGGTCACCGTCGCCGGGTACAGCGCCTGGCGCGTCGGCGGCACGCTGGCGATCGTGGCCGCCGCGTATGGCCTGCTCGCGGCCGTGCGCGCACTCCGCACCGAGGAGGACGCCGGTCGCACGGAGCTCGTCCTCGCCGGGATCCTCGGCCGGCGAGCCGCGTTCGCCGCGGCCATCGCAGCTACTCTCGCCGGCGCTGTGATCCTGTGGGCCGCCGAGTTCGCCGGCTTCGTGCTGGGCGGCCTGCCGCTCGGCGGCTCGGCCTACCTCGCCCTGGCGACCGCAACGGTGGTGCCGGTGTTCATCGGCATCGGTGCGCTGGTCAGCCAGCTCGCCGGCACCCGCCGCGTCGCGCTCGAGCTCGGGGGCGCCGTGATCGCGCTGTCGCTCCTGTTGCGCGTCGTCGCGGACACCGGCGGCGGCGCCGGCTGGCTGCGCTGGGCCACGCCGCTGGGTTGGGCCGAGGAGCTGCGCCCGTTCGCCCACCCTCGCCCGCTCGTGCTCGCGCTCCCGGTGGGTGCCAGCTTGATCGCCCTGGCGCTGGCCGCCCGCATCGCGGCCCGGCGGGATGTCGGCACCGGCCTGATCCCGACCCGCGATGTCGCCGATCCGCAGCTGCGGCTGCTCGGCTCGCCGACCGCGCTGGCGCTGCGCGAAGAGCGGGCCAGCCTGGCGATCTGGCTGGTCTGCACAGGCGTCTTCGCCTTCGTGCTCGGGACGGTCTCGTCGAGCATCTCCCCGGCGGTGATCTCCGAGACCGTCCGGCGAGAGCTCGCCAGGCTCGGCGGCGGCTCGATCGCCACCCCCTCCGGGTACCTCTCGTTCGTGTTCATCTTCTTCGTCCTCGCCGTCGCGCTGTTTGCCTGCGGGCAGGTCGGCGCCGCCCGCCAGGAAGAGGCCGATGAGCGATTGGAGACCCTGCTGGCGATGCCCGTCGAGCGACGCCGCTGGCTGGGCGGACGGCTGCTGCTCGCTGTCTTTGGAGCCGCTGCGATCTCGCTGCTGGCGGGGCTGCTGACCTGGGCGGGTGCCCGCTCGCAGGGCGTCGACGTCTCGCTGGGGCGGATGCTCGAGGCCGGGGCCAACTGCCTGCCTGTCGCGCTGCTGTTCCTGGGTGTTGCCGCGCTCGCCTATGCGCTCACGCCGAGGGCCGGTGCCGGGATCGCCTACGGCCTGCTCGCCGCGGCCTTCCTGTGGTATCTGGTCGGCTCGGTGCTGGGGGTCCCGCAATGGCTCGTCGAAGTGACGCCCTTCGCACACGTCGGGCTGGTGCCCGCGCAACCTTTCCGCGCGACCGACGCCGTCGCGATGCTTGGCATCGGGTTCGCCTGCTGCGCGGCGGCGCTGGTGGCGTTCAGGAGGCGGGACCTGGCCGGAGGGTGAGCGCGCTAGGACCCGCCGGCGCCCATCGCCGCGCGCGTCTGGGCGGCTATCTCGAGGTCCTCGCGCGCCCTGAGCACCACAGTTCGCACACCGGCACCCAGAGGGCTCAGCTCGCGGTCGGCCGGGGACTGCGCCTCGTTCTGCGCGTCATCCACCGCCACGCCCAGGAAGCCCAGCCCGTCCGCCGCGCGCCGCCGCACCTCGGCCGAGTGCTCGCCGACCCCGCCCGTGAAGGCCAGCACGTCGAGGCCCCCCACGGCAGCTGCCATCGCGGCTATCGCGCTGCGGAGCCTGTGCAGATAGACGTCCAGGGCCACGCCGGCACGCTCATCGCCGGCACCGGCGCGCTCTGTGATCTCGCTCATCTCGGAGCTCCCGCCCAGGCCGAGTAGGCCCGAGCGGTGCTCGAGCACCTCGGCCAGCTCGGGCGCAGAGAGCTGCTCGTGGTCGATCAGCCACAGCAGCATCCCCGGGTCGAGGCTGCCCGAGCGGGTCGCCATCACCAGTCCCTCCAGCGGCGTGAACCCCATCGTCGTGTCCAGCGAGCGCCCGCCGCCGATCGCGCACAGCGACGCGCCCGCGCCCAGATGGGCGCTGACGACCCGCACCGCGGCTGGGTCGAGTCCGAGCAGCGCGGGCGCGCGGCGGGCGACCCAGGCATGTGAGAGCCCGTGGAAGCCGTAGCGCCGCAGGCCCCAGCGTTCGCGCCAACCCGCCGGCAGCGCGTAGGTCGCCGCCGCCGGCGGGATCGTTGCGTGGAAGGCCGTGTCGAAGCAGGCCACCGCGGGCAGCCGCGGCAGCGCGCGTCCCACCGCGTCGAGGGCGGCGAGCGACTTGGGCTGATGCAGCGGCGCGAGGTCGGTCAGACGGTCCAGCTGCTCCCTGACGCCGGCGTCGATCCTGACGGCCTCGCGGTAGCGCTCGCCTCCGTGCACGATCCGATGACCGACCGCGTCGGCCTCGCCCAGCGGCGAGCGCAGCGCCGCCTCGAGCTCGGTCTGCTCGAACAGGGCGTCCGGGGCGCGCAGCTCGCACGCCACCAGGATGCTGTCATCGGCGTCGAGCAGCGCGAGCTTGAGGCTGCTCGAGCCGGCGTTGACGACGAGCACCCGCACCGGGCTAGGAGTCGGGTGCGGTGGGGGGGATGTCGCCGGCCGGCTGCGGCCAGCGCCAGTCTGAGACGTCGGGCGGATCGGTCCCGTGCTCTCGCGTGTAGGCACGATGGCGCAGGCGCGTGTCGACCATCTCCTGTCGCAGGTGCGCTGCCCGCTCGGCCAGTCCGGGCACCCGGTCCACGACATCCATCACCAGGTGGAAGCGGTCGAGGTCGTTCAGCATGACCATGTCGAAGGGGGTCGTCGTGGTGCCCTCCTCCTTGTAACCCCGGACGTGGATGTTGAAGTGGTTGGCGCGCCTGTACGTGAGCCGGTGGATCAGGGATGGGTAGCCGTGGAAGGCGAACACGACCGGCCGGGAGGTCGTGAAGAGGGCATCGAACTCCACGTCGGGTAGCCCGTGGGGATGCTCGCTGGGCGGCTCCAGGCGCATCAGGTCGACCACGTTGACGATCCGTACCCTCAACTCGGGCAGCCGTTCGCGCAGGATCGCGGCGGCCGCGACGGTCTCCAGGGTCGGCACGTCCCCGGCGCAGGCCAGCACCACGTCCGGCTCGAGCTCCCCGTCGCTGCTTGCCCACTCCCAGATGCCGAGGCCGCGCGTGCAGTGGGCGACCGCGTCCTCGATCGCGAGGTAGTTCAGCGCCGGCTGCTTTCCGGCGACGATCACGTTGACGTAGTCCCTGCTGCGCAGGCAGTGGTCGGCCACCGAGAGCAGGCAGTTCGCGTCGGGGGGCAGGTAGAGCCTCGCGACCTCGGCCTTCTTGTTGGCGACATGGTCGAGGAAGCCGGGATCCTGATGGGAGAAGCCGTTGTGGTCCTGGCGCCACACATGCGATGAGAGCAGGTAGTTCAGCGACGCGACCGGCCGTCGCCAGGGGATCTCCCGAGCGACCTTCAGCCACTTGGCGTGCTGGTTGAGCATCGAGTCGACGATGTGGATGAACGCCTCGTAGCTGTTGAACAGCCCGTGCCGGCCCGTCAACAGGTAGCCCTCCAGCCATCCCTCGCAGAGATGCTCGCTGAGCACCTCCATCACGCGCCCGTCGGGCGCCAGGTGATCGTCGGCGGGCAGGCGCACAGCGTCCCAGGCCCGGTCGGTCACGTCGAACAGCGCCCCCAGACGGTTCGACGCCGTCTCGTCGGGGCCCATCACGCGGAAGCGGTCGCGGTTCATCCGCACCACCTCGGCGAGCAGGCCGCCGAGCACGCGGGTCGGCTCGCTGATGGTCGCTGCGGGAGCCGGCACCGCGACTGCGAAGTCACGGAAGTCCGGTAGCGCCAGGTCTCTCAGCAGGACGCCACCGTTGGCGTGGGGGTTTGCGCCCATCCGCCGCTCGCCCGTCGGCGCGAGCGCGGCGAGCTCCTCCCGGAGCGCCCCCGCCTCGTCGAACAGCTCCTCCGGACGGTATGAACGCATCCAGCTCTCGAGCTGGGCGAGGTGGGCCGGGTTGCCCGCGACATCCGAGAGCGGGACCTGGTGGGAGTGGAACGAGCCCTCCATCGGCACCCCGTCGACCTCCTTGGGCCCCGTCCAGCCCTTGGGGGTGCGCAGCACGATCATCGGCCAGCGCGGGCGCTCGCCGCCACCGTCGCGGCGGGCGCGGCGCTGGATCTCGGCGATCTCCGCGGTCACCCCGTCGAGCGTGGTGGCCATCAGCTGGTGCATCGCCGCCGGCTCGCTGCCGGCCACGAAGCGCGGTGCGTAGCCGTAGCCTTCCAGCAGCGCGCGCAGCTCGTGCTCAGGGATGCGCGCCAGGATCGTGGGGTTGGCGATCTTGTAGCCGTTGAGGTGCAGCACCGGCAGCACGGCGCCGTCGCTGGCCGGGTTCAGGAACTTGTTCGAGTGCCAGCTCGTCGCGAGGGGCCCCGTCTCGGACTCGCCGTCGCCCACGACGCAGCAGACCAGCAGGTCGGGATTGTCGAAGGCGGCCCCGTAGGCGTGGGCCAGCGAGTAGCCGAGCTCGCCGCCCTCGTTGATCGAGCCGGGCGTCTGCGGCGCGGTATGGCTGGGGATGCCGCCCGGGAAGGAGAACTGGCGGAACAGCCTGCGCATCCCGTCCTCGTCGCGGCCCACGTTCGGATAGACCTCGCTGTAGGTCCCCTCGAGGTAGACGTTTGCCACCACCCCGGGGCCGCCGTGGCCAGGTCCGGTGACGTAGATCACGTTCAGGTCGCGCTCGCGGATCACCCGGTTGAGGTGGGCGTAGACGAAGTTCAGGCCGGGCGTCGTCCCCCAGTGGCCGAGCAGCCGCTGCTTCGTGTGCTCGGCGCGCAGCGGCTCGCGTAGGAGCGGGTTGGCCAGGAGGTAGATCTGGCCGACCGACAGGTAGTTGGCGGCGCGCCAGTAGGCGTCGAGGGATGTCAGCTCGTCACCGCTGAGCGGGCCCCTGGCGAATTCTGTGACCCGTTCGGACATCGGGTCTCAGCCGAAGAACAGCTCGGCCGTCGCATAGAGCTCCGGGTCCAGCAGCTTGGGCGCCGACAGCGACTCGGCGAGCGGCAGCTCGACGATCGCGGTCCCGCGCAGCGCGACCATCACGCCGAAGCGCCCGGCGGCGACGGCACGCAGGGCGTTGACCCCGAAGCGCGTCGCCAGGACCCGGTCGAAGGCGACAGGCGTGCCCCCCCGCTGCACATGGCCGAGCACGGTGACGCGCGCCTCGTACCCGGTCCGGGCCTCGATCTCGTGCTCCAGCACAGGGCCGATCCCGCCGAGGCGGGCGTGGCCGAACGCGTCGGTCGTCGTAGCGCTCGTGATCGGCCCCCCCTGCCCGCCCAGCGTGCCCTCGCGCGGCGTCGCCCCCTCGGCCACCACGACGATCGAGAACCTGCGCCCGCGAGCGTGCCGACGTCGCAGGTGAGCGCACACCTCGTCGATGTCGAAGGGGCGCTCCGGGACCAGGATCGCGTCGGCACCACCGGCGATCCCCGCGGTCGTGGCGATCCATCCGGCGTGACGCCCCATCACCTCCACGACCATCACCCGGTCGTGCGACTCGGCTGTGGTGTGCAGCCGGTCGATCGCGTCGGTGACGATCTGCACGGCCGTCTGGAACCCGAACGTGACATCGGTGCCGCCGAGGTCGTTGTCGATCGTCTTGGGTACCCCGACGATGGGGATGCCCGCTTCGTGCAGCTTCACGGCCGCCCCCAGGGTGTCGTCGCCGCCGATCGCGATCAGCGCGTCGACTGCCCGCTGCTGCAGGGCCTCGCGGATCCTGCTCGTGCCGTCGGAGCCGTCGGCGAAAGGGTTCGTGCGCGAGGTCCCGAGGATCGTGCCGCCGCGGGTCAGGATGCCGATCGTGCTCTCCTGCGTCAACTCCACGGCGTCGTCGTTGAGCACCCCGGCCCAGCCATAGCGGTAGCCGACGAAGCTGTGTCCTTCCGGCAGGCCCGCCCGCACGGTCCCGCGGATGACGGCGTTGAGCCCCGGACAGTCCCCCCCGCCGGTGAGCAATCCGATGCGCGCCACTGCCCGCACAGACTAGTCGCGGCTCGGCGCCGCCGTCTGCGTAGTTTTCCCTCGCCCGTCGGCATTGATGATGCGGATCGGGCGGGGTCCGGGAAAGCCCGCAGTCGACACGGTGTCCGACCCGGATGCCGGCCTCTCCTCATCGCCGTAGCCTTCCTCGACGCGCGAGTTGCCATCGGAGAAAGGGAACGCAGATCAGATGTTCAGACGGGTCCTTGTGGGAGTCGACGGCAGGTTGGGGGGTCGCGACGCGATTGCGCTCGCCTCCCGGCTCACCGAGCCGGGTGCGACGATCACGCTCGCCCACGTCTTCCACGGCTCGCACAACCCGATCCGTTCGGTCGCGCAGGGCATCGTCGAAGAGGAGCGCGGAGCCGCGCAAGTTCTGTTGGAGCGGGAACGGAGCGAGACCGGCGTCGATGCCCGGCTCGTCGCGATCGAGGCGCTCAGCCCGGGACGGGGGATGCACGAGCTGGCCGAGCGCGAGGACGCCGACCTGCTGGTGCTGGGAACGTGCCGGCACGGCACGATCGGCCGAGCCGTGCTCGGCAACGACACGCGTGACGCGCTGCTCGGCGCCCCGTGCGCCGTCGCGGTGGCGCCCGCCGGGTTAGCCGAGCAGGACGGGCAGTTCGCGACGATCGGCGTGGGCTACGACGGCTCGCCCGAGTCGGTCGCGGCGCTGGCGCTCGCCCGGGCGCTCGCCGAGCCGGCCGGGGCGCGGATCAGGGCGCTGCAGATCGTCTCCTACCAGACCCATCTCTTCACCGACATGGCGCCCGGCGTGGGCGACTGGATCACCGAGATGGTCGACCAGGCCGACGCGCGGATGAAAGCGCTGCCTGGTGTCGAGGGCCGTGCCGAATACGGCCTTCCTGGCCAGGACCTGGCCGCCTTCAGCAAGGAAGTCGACCTGCTGATCGTCGGGTCGCGGGGCTACGGCCCGGCGCGGGCTCTGATCGCGGGCAGCACCGCCGGCTACCTCCAGAGCCATGCGCGCAGCGCTCTCCTGATCCTCCCGCGGGGCACCGACTACGCGGCCGCAGTGCTCGGCGAGAATCCAGACGAGGCGCGCGCGGTCTCAGGCGCCTGAACGGCGGGCCGCCTGCCGGGTTCGTCCTCGCCGTGGCTCCGCATGACCGGCGCAGACGGTACCGTCCCGCGCGAGCGGGAATCCGGCGAGGACTGGGGAGAACGAGAACGTGAGCAAAGACGACATGCAGAGCACGCCGGCGCACCCGATCCGGATTGTGCTGGCCGACGATCACCAGGTCGTTCGCTCCGGCTTGAGGCTGCTGCTCGACAGCGAGGAGGGGTTCGAGGTCGTCGCCGAGGCGAGTGACGTCGATGCTGCCAGGCGTTACGTCCGCGGGCATCATCCGACGGTCCTGGTGCTCGACCTGAACATGCCGGGTGGCTCGAGCCTCGAGGCGATCCCGGTGATTCGCGAAGAGTCGCCCGAAACGCAGATCGTGGTGCTCACGATGCAGCAGGAGCCGGCCTTCGCGCGCGAGGCGCTGGGTACCGGCGCGCTCGGGTACGTGCTGAAGGAGGCCGCCGACGAGGAGCTGGTCGAAGCGGTCCGCAACGCCGCCGCCGGCGAGCGCTACCTCAACCCGCGGCTCGGCGCCAGGATCGCGTCGGAGCCGCCGCCCGGACCTCCCGACGACCTGTCCCAGCGGGAGGTCGACGTGCTGCGGCTGATCGCGCTGGGTCACACCAACGCCGAGATTGCCGAGCAGCTGTACCTCTCGGTGCGCACAGTGGAGACACACCGCTCGCACATCCAGCAGAAGCTGCGCCTGTCGACGCGCGCGGAGCTGGTCGGCTACGCGCTCGAGCGCGGGCTGGTCAATCCGCGCTGAGCAGGTCCGCGCGGCGGCACATGCTCCTGCCGGCGCCCGGCTTCGGGGCTCAGGCGCCGGCTTCGTTGCGGTAGTGCTCGCGCCAGATCAGCTTGTAGATCGGGATCCAGCGCGGGATCCGGTTGACGACGGGGACGAACGGGATGAGGATCAGTCCGAGGCTCAGCAGGCCCATGATCAGCAGCACCTGGATGTCCGCGTTGGGCGAGGACTTGATCGGTTCGACCTGGTACCAGAGGGCGTAGAGCCACAGCCAGGGCTGGCCGGGGTAGCTGCCGGTCTCGTTCATCAGGCCCCACTGCTCGCCGAGCAGGTGCTGCTGTTCGGCGCGTTCTTCGAGCAGCCCACCGTCGGCCATGAAGAGCAACGGCTTGGTGTAGTCGGTCTGGAAGAACTGCTTGCTGGTGAGCAGGCTCCCGTCGACGCCGCCGCTCTTGGCGAGCGCGATCAGGCTGCTCATCATCGTCGGCACCGGCCCGGCGCTCCCGCTCGTCTTCACGACGACCGTGCCGTCGGTTTCGCTGACGGTGTTCGGCGGCGTCTTGTTTTCTTCTTCGGCGGTCGCGGTTTCTTCCAGCGGCTTGGCATACGCTTCCGCCCATTCCTTTTTCTGCTTTTCCGGGGCGGCCTTGTACTGCACCAGCGCGGCCGTCAGGGCGGGATCGTTCGGGATCGTTTCGAGCGGTCCCAGCACGAAGTCCTTTTCGGTGTCGATCGGGTGGCTGACACCGAGCCATCTCTGCGGGTGGAGGAACAGGAAGTGCTGCACGCTGCCCGAGTTGTGGTTGTAGGGCGGCCCGTATTCGGCCGTGTCGCTCGTGCCGTCGAGCTCCTTGACCGCCGCCGTCACGAAGTCCACCGGTTTCTGACGCGACCACTGCGCGACCGTGCTCGGCTTCTCGTCGGGTGAGGAGAGCAGGACGGTGAGCAGGACGGCAAGCAGCGCGATCACGACCAGGGCGATGCACAGCTCTTTGATCAGGTCATACGGGTAGTAGCGTCCTTTCCATGGCTGGGTGTCGTCCTCCGGACGCCACCAGCTCATGAGGTGCCGCCCCCGTCGGCGCCGGCCGAGACCGCCTCGCCGGCAGCAGGAGTCCCACCGACGAGGGCGACCCTCCGCTGCTCGAGGTCGAGCGGGGGGACGACGCCGTGCTTGCGCACGAGCAGCACGTGCGCGCTGACCAGCAGCACCACCGCGATCGGCAGGAGGAGGATGTGCCAGCTGTACATCTGGCCGAAGTTGGTGAGGTTGAAGAACGCACCCGCGCCGACGGAGTTCAGCGCATCCTTGGCCTGGGTGGAGATCCACTGGGCGTCGAAGTTCTGTTGGGAGACGTAGCCGGTCAGCGCCGTCGGCACCGCGACCAGGAAGATGATCGCGCCGGTGATCCAGACGCGCACGCGCCCGCCGCGCCAGGCGGCCATCCAGTACTTGCCCCAGAGGTGCACGACCATCACGAAGAAGAACAGCTCGACCGACCAGAGGTGAATGCTGTTGAAGAAGTGCCCGACGCCGGTGTCGTGCCACCAGGCGGGACCCTTCAGAGCGAGGATCGAGCCCGACCCGATGATCACGATCAGCGCGGCGATGCTGGCCACCCCGAACATGTAGATCCAGGAGGCGACGTAGGTCGGCTGGCCGTCGGGCAGCAGCTTCTCGGGCGGCAGCGCACCGACGGCGGCTTCGCGAATGTGTACGGTCCACGACCCCTCAGGCGGGGCGACCGATGACGAGGGTGCAGCCGGTGGATCGGGGGCGATGCCGCTCACGAGCCGGCCCGCCGGCGCCGCGCCGCTCCGGGGAACGGCAGCAGGATCGCCAGTGCGAAGACGAGCAGCATCAGCCCGATGACCACGACGTTGGCCACCGAAAGGTGAATGAAATTCCAGTCCACCGTGTGGGCGGGATGGTTCAGATCGAAAACTGCGCCGGTCAGACCGGTCAAAGCCCCCATGTCCGGCTCCTCTCGTCGTTGCCCCCCGGAACGAAGCTCAACCTACGTTCCCGGCCCATGCCGAGCATCGGTACTTTTCCGGCGGGCTGCTGCGGTGATCTGCCCTTTCTGCGCGCTGCTGCCCCTCAACCCGGGCCTGGCGTGACAGGCTGGATCCGAGAAGCGCTGGCGCGCCAGCCGCCATGCGCCGGTGGGAAACTCGACCTCGTCGACTCCGTCGGTCCAGGCGACCCGGGCGTCGAAGCCGTCGCGGAAAACCTCGAGCATCTCGTGGTTCTCCGGCAGCACCTCCGCGACGAACGTCCTGATCCCGCGACGCTCGGCGAGCTGGCCGAGCCGCTCGAGCAGGATCGTGCCGAGGCCCTGGCCGTGCAGCTCGTCGGCGACCTCGATCGCGACTTCGGCGCGGCGCTCGCCCGTCTCGATGCAGAGCGCGTGTCCGATCAGGGCGCCATCGCGCCCGATCGCCACCAACCCCAGCCGGTCGCGGCCGGGTGCTCCGATCGAGTCGGCGATTCCGGCTATGTCGGCGCCACCAGTGAAGAACCGCAACCGCCGCGATTCCAGCGACAGGCCCTCCAGGAAGGCGCCGAGCGCCGACGAGTCCGTCGCACGGACCTCGCGGACCTCGACCGTCAAGCCGTTGCGCAAGCTCGCCAGCATCACCGAGCAGCGTCGCTGTCGCCGATCGACGATCCATCGTCGTAGGCCCGCGTTCCCGGCAGGGGAACCTACGTGTCCTCGTAGGGGTTACGCCGAGAAGGTCTCTCGCTCGCCCGCCAACGGGCCACGCCGCGTCATCCGCGGGGTAGGCTGGGATCGCGATGCTCTTCAGGCAGATCACCCACGACGACCTGGGGTGCGCCTCGTACCTGATCGGCGATGAGCGGGCCGGGGTCGCCGCGGTCGTCGATCCGCGCTACGAGATCGACGAGTACCTCGAGCTGGCCCGCTACCGCGGTGTGAGGATCGGGCACGTGCTCGAGACCCACACGCATGCCGATCACGTCTCGGGCCACGGGCGGCTGGTGGCGGCGACCGGCGCACGGATCCACGTGCACCGGCTGGCCGGCGCCGAATACGAGCACGAGCCGTTCGACGACGGCTGGGAGCTCGAGCTCGGCTCGCTTCTGGTGCGGGCGCTGCACACACCCGGCCACCGGCCCGAGCACACGGCCTTCCTGCTGATCGACAACCGCCGCGGCCGCGAGCCCTGGGCGGTGCTGAGCGGCGACAGCCTGTTCGTCGGCGACGTCGCCCGAACCGACCTGGCGATCGACAAGTCCGAGGGCGCGCGGCAGATCTTCCACTCGGTGCGGGAGCGGCTCCTGACGTTGCCCGAGGCCTGCGAGGTGTGGCCCGCCCATCTCGGTGGCTCGATGTGCGGAGGGGCAGGCATGGACATGAAGATCTGCTCGACGATCGGCTACGAGCGGGCCCACAACCCGACCCTGAGGATCGCCGACGAGGAGGAGTTCGTCGCGCTCACCGTCGCCAACGTCGGCCCCCAGCCGCCGAACTTCGAGCGGATCGTCGAGCTGAACCGCGGCGCGCTGCAGACGACCGGCGTCGAGGTGCCGGCGCTCTACGCGCACCAGGTCGAGCTCAAGCGCGCGGAGGGCGCGCTGCTGGTCGACGTCAGGACCGACCTGCAGTTCGACGACGTCCACATCGAGGGGTCGGTTTGCATACCGTCGTTCAGCCCCGGCTTCGGGTCGAAGCTCGCCTGGCTGGCTGACCACGATCGCGAGATCGTGTTCATCGGGCGTGACGACGGCGACGGGCATCGCGCCGCCAAGCTCGCGCGCTCGGTCGGGGTGCGCAACGTGGCCGGTCTGCTGGCCGGCGGCATGACCACCTGGCGCCAGGAACGCAACCCGGCCGGCCACACCGAGCGGCTGCCCGCAGACGAGCTCGCCGCGCTGCTCGCAGAGGGCTCGGAGCTGCAGCTGCTCGACGTGCGCGAGCGCCACGAGTGGGATGCGGGGCACGTGCCCGGCTCGGCGTTCAAGCCGTGGCACGACATCGACGGGATTCCTTCGGAGCTGGACGGCGAGCGCCCGATCGCCGTGATGTGCGCCGGCGGGGTGAGGGCGGCCACGGCCGCCAGCCTGCTCAAGCTGCACGGCGCCCGCGACGTGATCCATGTGATCGACGGTGGTGTCGTGCGGCTGGCCGCCAACGGCGTGACCCTGCAGCGCGGGGCGCCGGCAGAGAGCATGTCGGCCCGGTAGCTCAGCCTGGCTGCTCCTCGCCCTGCTGCACGGCGGCGGGCCCAGCCTCGGCGTCGAGCGGCGGCCTCGGACACGCCACGGACTGCATGCGCTCGCGTTCCTGTGATCATCTGTCGAGGACCATGTCGGCCGCTGGACCCCCGCGCTGCAGGGCCGGTGCACCCTGACCGCGACGCTCGCCACCACGCCCGCGGCGGACGGCTTCCGGATGCCCGCGGAGTTCGAGGCGCATGCCGGCTGCTGGATGGCCTGGCCCGAGCGCTCCGACAACTGGCGGCTGGGCGGCGGGCCGGCTCAGGTCGCCTTCGCCGCCGTTGCCGAGGCGATCAACGTCTCTGAGCCGGTCACGATGGGGGTCTCCGACGCGCAGTTCGAGGACTGCCGATCGCGCCTGTCGCCCGGCATTCGCGTCGTCGAGCTCTCGACCGACGACGCGTGGATGCGCGACATCGGGCCGACGTTCGTGATCGACGGCGCCGGGGGCAGGCGCGGGGTCGACTGGCAGTTCAACGCGTGGGGAGGCCTCTACTCCTCGTGGCAGCGCGACGAACGCGCCGCCCGCAAGGTCCTCGAGATCGAAGGCGCCGATCGCTACCGGGCACCGCTCGTGCTCGAGGGAGGCTCGATCCACGTCGACGGCGAGGGGACGGTACTGAGCACCGAACAGTGCCTGCTCAACCCGAACCGGAACCCGGGCCTCTCGCGCGGACAGATCGAGCGGGCGCTGTGCGAGTACCTGGGTGCCAGCAAGGTGATCTGGCTGGGCAGCGGGATCCCCAACGACGAGACCGACGGCCACGTCGACAACCTCGCCTGCTTCGTCAGGCCGGGCAGGGTGCTGCTGACCTACACCGAGGACACCGCGGACCCGCTGCATGCGGTCTGCGCCGACGCTGAGCGACGGCTGGCGGGCGCCACCGACGCCTCCGGACGCCGGCTCGAGGTGATCCGCATGCCCGCGCCCCGGCCGCAGACGATCGAGGCCGGCGAGGCCGCCGGCGTCGAGTCCGTCCCGCGCACGCTGCCGCGGCGCCCCGGTGACCCGATGGCGCCCTCCTACGTGAACTTCTATGCGGCCAACACGCGCATCGTGTTCCCGCTGCTCGACGAGCGCTTCGACCAGCTCGCCGCCGAGGTGCTGCGGGGCTGCTTCCCGGAGCGTGAGATCGTCGGCGTCCCGGCTCGGGAGATCCTGCTGGGAGGCGGCAACATCCACTGCATCACGCAGCAGGTCCCGGCGGTCTGAGGTCGGGGCGAACCGGAAGGTCCTCCGGTGAGCACAGCGGGGCTCGCGGCGGGCTCAGAGCCCGACGGTGGCCTTGATCCTGCCCGAGTCGACGGCCTCGGCCAGGCGCTTGTAATCCGCCTCGTTCTGCACGGCGTAGGCATTCGCGAACTCGACGATTGCGCGGTCGAAGGCGTCGCCGCCGCCGAGGTAGGCGGCGATCGCGATGCGATCGCCGCTGCGCGCGTGCGCCCGCGCCAGCGTCCATCCGCACAGCCTGCCGTAGGCGCCCATTGTGGCCGGGTTCTGCTGCCCGATCTCGACCGATCCCTTCCAGTCCTTGAGCTGGCGGCCGTAGAAGTCCCGGGCCGCGCCGTCGATGCCGGAGTCGACGTGCAGCCAGCCGAGGAATATGTCGCTCACCGCCTGCATCAGCCGCTGGCCGACCACGACGCGCTGTCCGTGGTTGTCGTACTCGCTCTTGCCGGCGTAGTCCTCGAGCACGGAGGCCTCGGCCTCCTTCAGCTGCAGGAACAGCGGGTCCTTGTTGTCGCGTCCGAACATCAGCGCGATCCATGCCCTCGTGCCGACGCTGCCGACGCCGACGACCTTGCGGGCGAAGTCGGCGAGCTCGAACTCCTCGAGCAGCACGCGCCGGTCGCGCTCGAGCGTGTCGCGGTAGTCCCGGAGCAGCTCGTGCAGACCCTTGAACAGCTCGCTGTGTTCGACATCCGGGACGAGCACACGGATCGGCACGATCAGCGGCGATTCGTCCACGATCTCGACGCGGCCGTCCACGCGGTGCGTGAGCTTGGACAGCGCCGACATGCTGTCCTTGGTGCGCGCCTTGGCGACGACGTTCTTCTGCGCCCGCTTGACCATGCTGGTCTTGAACTGCGAGCCGTAATCCGCGATGAAGTCCTCGACGTCGACGCGGGCGTACCAGACCTCGAGGTTGCCCATCCCGGCGAACTGCCGCATCGCCTTGCGATACTGCGCGACCGCGCCGCGCACCACCCGCTCGCCCTGCTTGGCGGTGAAACCGTTGTCCTGTGCGGCGATCAGCAGGCTCGCCGCGAGCCGCTTCACGTCCCACTCCCACGGTCCCGGCAGCGTCTCGTCGAAGTCGTTGATGTCGAAGACCAGACGCCGCTCCGGCGAGGCGAACACCCCGAAGTTCGAGAGATGCGCGTCGCCGCAGCATTGCGCCCTCAGCCCGGAGTCGGGCGTCGTGGCGAGGTCTGCCGCCATGATCTTCGCCGCCCCCCGGTAGAAGGTGAAGGGTGAGACGAGCATCCTGCCGTAGCGGATCGGGACCAGTTCGGGGACACGTGTCGCCGCCTGCTTTTCGAGCAGCTCGATCGGGTCGGGACGATCGCGGGAGGGCTCGAACGTCGCCTGGCTGGAGCGCGGCACCTTTGCCCGCGCCTCCTTGCCCCGTGCGACGCGCTCGGCGACGCTGAGGTGGATCACCGGCACCTCGGCGCGGCGTTTTGGCTTGCTGGTGCGGGGCGTCGTGGGCATCTCAGCTGCCGCGGCGCGTTGCGCAGCCGCGCACAGACATGGTCGCCGGGCCGAGCTCGGCTTTCATCATCCACATGGGGTGACCGGCCCCAAGGGGCAGCCCGAGCCGTAAGTCAGGCGGCTGGGGCGGGCGGATCCGCAGGGAACTCCTCGTCGGCCTGTTTTCGCAGCAGGTAGGTGCCGAAGAGCGCCAAGCCGAGGTAGACGATGATCCCCGCCAATTTGCCCGTCGAGGGGATCGGCTGCCAGATGAAGATCAGCAGCATCACGCCCGTCACGATGCCGTAGGTCCAGTCCGGACGCTCGCGCAGGAACGGGGCGATCCGCCGGCGCGCGGCGCGGGCATAGCGTTGCGGTCCGGCGAACCAGCCCGCCAGGATCAGGGGCACGCCGATGACGATGAACGCCCCCGCGACTTCGGTCAGTTTGCTGGTCGCGATCGACAGCACGGCATGCGCCGCGGGGCGCACCGATTCTGTCTTCACGAGCGAGTCCGTCAGCTGCGTGATCAGCACGGTGCGCCCGATCAGCACGATGATGCCGACGAGCACCGCCGCGATCCCGACCGTGATCAGCGTGCGTCGGCGATAGCCCGTGGCGAGGAAGATCGCCAGCGCGTAGAGGAGCGGTACGAGGATCGTCAGCACCAGCGCCAGCCCTTTCAGCGCCTTGCCGCCGTCCTGCACGAGCTTGATTTCGTTGGACTTGAGCAATCTCAGCCTTGCGACCGAGGGCGGCAGTTTCGAGCTGACGTCGGGCAGGCCGAGACGGTTGCTGATTTCTTTGACGATCGAGGCCAGGTCGAGCGTGACTTCGCCGTGGTTGATCAGGAGCGCTCCCTTGCCGCCGTTGACCACCGTCACAAGGGTCTGGTCGGCAGCACGGTTGGCCTGTCTCCATGCTTCCTGGATACGCGGGCTGGCCAGCGCGCGCTTTGCGACTTCGGTCGCCAGCGAACGAACGCCGCCCGCCAGGGGTCCGGCCAGCGGCTTCAGTTCGGTGGGCAGCCGGGATTTGATTTCAGCTTCGACGTCGACATGCTGGTAGAGCTGTTCGACCACGTAGGTCGCGGTCGCTTCCCGGACCACGGGGTTCTGGAGCAGCCGGGTGCTCGTGTCGGCCCAGTTGTCGGGGTCGAGCATCTGCCGGTTCGCCCAGACCGCGAAGACCGCCACCACGGCGAGCACGCTGGCGAACCAGATCAGCGAGCGCACGAGGATGCGCCGTCCCCGCGACGCGGTGGGCGGGCCCGGCGCGATCAGTTCCTCCGGCGGGGCCGCCGCGGGCCCGCCCGGTTGGCCGGCCGCGGGCCCGCCCGGTTTGGCGCCGCCGTCCACAGGTGCTCCCTGCGCGCTCATCACGTCCGCCTATCGTCGAACTTCCAGGGATTTCGCCCCCGCACGATCCGGGGCACTCTCACAACCCTATGGCCGCCGACGGCGGCGCGCATCACATCATTCGGGGGAAACGCGCCGTTGGCGGCCGCTGCGGTGGACATCACGCGGATCGGGTGATGCGGAAGCGAGGACGGTGGTGGATATTGCCGGGCGATGGGACTCGACCCGCCAGCACGCGCCCCACGGGTGCGGGCACGTATGGGGATGCTGGCGAGCGTCGTCACGCTCGCCGTCGCCCTGCCGCTGGCGGGATGCGGCGAATCCGCGCAGGAAAAGGCCCAGAAGCAGGTCTGCGCCTCGAAGTCCGCGATCGAGGCCAAGATCACCAGCGTCGCGGCGCTGCCACTCACGATCGCGAGCCTGCCCGAAGCGAAGACCGACGTGACAGCGATCGTCGACGAACTGAAGAAGATGACCGAAGCCCAGAAAGAACTCGCCCCGACGGCGCGCAAGGAAGTCGAAGCGGCCACCAAGGAGTTCGGCTCGAAACTCAGCTCCACGGTCTCGACTCTCAGCTCGACCGCGTCGCTCACGTCCGCCGAAGCGTCGCTGCGCGCCGCGGTCTCGGAGCTGAAGACGAGCTACACACAGGCCCTCGCGCCACTGAAATGCAGCTGACGGCGCCGCCCTCGCGGCGGCCGGCGCAGCGCGAGCCCCAGCGTTCATGCTGATCGGGTGATGTGGCGCTGGGAGCGCCGTCGTAACCTCGCCCGGTGCCGCTTGCGATCTCGACGCCGTTTGCTGGGCTCATGGCGGCCCTGTACGTCGCGCTCTTCATCGTGCTCGGCCTGGTCGCGATCAAAAAGGGACACTGGATCATGTTCATCATCGGGATCTTCATCCCGCTGTTCTGGCTGATCGGAGCCCTGCTGCCACCCGTGCGGCGCTAGCGCAAAGGAACGACTCGGACGCGATGGACCAGCGGGGGCCGGGCTTGCCGAACACGGGTCCGGCCATCGAGCGGATGGCCGTCACCTGGCTCGGTCATTCGACCGTGCTGGTGGAGCTCGACGGCATCAGGATCCTCACCGACCCCGTGCTGGGCCCCCGGGTCGGGCCGCTGGTCAGGATCGCCCCGCCCGTCCCCGCCGATGCGGGCATGATGATCGACGCCGTGGCGATCTCCCATCTGCACGCCGACCATGCCCACATCCGCTCCCTGCGCATGCTCGACGGATCGCCGCGGATGATCGCCCCGCGTGGCGCCGCCCGCTGGCTCGCGCGCCACGGGCTGGCGGCCCAGGAGATCAGCCCCGGCGAGCACACCAGCGTCGGCGCGGTGCGGGTCACGGCGACGGACGCCGCGCACGATCCGCGGGCGCTGTCTCCACGCCCGCTGGCGCGCCCCTGCGGGTACCTGATCGAAGGATCGCAGTGCTGCTATTTCGCCGGCGACACCGACCTGTTCGACGGTATGGCCGATCTGGCTGGGCGTGTCGACCTCGCGCTGCTGCCGATCTGGGGGTGGGGTCCGAAGCTCGGGCCGGGCCATCTCGACCCGGATCGAGCGGTCCAGGCTGCCGCGTCGATCGGCCCACGCGTGGTCGTGCCGATCCACTGGGGAACATACGGCCTGCCTGGGCCGGCGCGTGGTCGTGCCGATCCCGGGGCACCGGCGGCTCGGTTCAAGGAGCTGATGGCGCGCGAGCTCCCCGCTGTCGAGGTGCGCGTGCTCTCGGCGGGCCAGCGGACCGTGGTCGAAGCCGCTGCGCCCTCGGGTGCCGCGGGGGCGGCGTGAGGGTGCCCGCCAGGGACGGGAGCAGAGCCGGGAAACGCAGTTGGCCGGTGCTGCGGCTCCTGCTGCTGTGGCTGCTCTCGACCGCCACGATCCTGGCGATGGGCGCGCTGTTGAGCGGGATCCATGTCGAAAGCGTCGCCGCCGCACTCCTCAGCGCCGCGCTGCTCGGGCTGCTGAACGCCTTGGTCTGGCCGCTGGTGTTGCGCCTCGCCCTGCCGCTCACCGTGATGACGCTCGGCCTCGGGGTGGTCGTTCTCAACGGCGCGGTGGTCCTGTTCGTCGCGGAAGTCGCGCCGGGCTTCGAAGTCACCTCGCTGTCCGATGGGATCCTGCTCACGATCGCCGTGACGGTCGTGAACACCGCGGCCACCGCCCTGTTCGCGATCGACGACGAAGGCTTCTGGTACAGGCACGTCGTCGGGCGCTACGGCAAGCGTGCCGCGCCGTCGCGCGAGACCAGCCTGCCGGGCCTGTTGTTCCTGGAGATCGACGGGCTCGCCCATGACGTGCTGATGAGGGCGGTCCGCGACGGCAACGCGCCCACGATGGCCAGGTGGATGCGGGAGGACTCGCACCGGCTGGCCCGCTGGGAGACCGACTGGTCCTCCCAGACCGGCGCCTGCCAGGCCGGGCTGCTGCACGGGAACAACCACGACATGCCGGCGTTCCGGTGGTGGGAGAAGGAGCGGGGCGCCGCGATCGTCACGAATCACCCGCGCGACGCCGCCGAGCTCGAGCGCCGCTGCTCGGACGGCCGCGGCCTGCTGTTCGCCGATGGATCCAGTCGCGCGAACATCCTCTCCGGGGATGCTCCGCACAGCCTGCTCACGATGAGCACCGTCCTGCGCCGCGACCGCAGCGGGCGCATCGGCCAGGACTACTTCGCCTACTTCGCCAACCCCTACAACGTGACCCGCACGCTCGCGTTCGTCGTGCGCGAGGTGATCAGCGAGCTCTGGAGCGCGTCCCGGCAGCGCCGTCTCGACATCCAGCCGCGCATCCACCGCGGCTTCGCATACTCGCTGGTGCGCGCCTGGGCCACCGTCGTCCAGCGCGACCTGCAGGTCAACTCGATCATCGCCGACATGTACGCCGGTCGCCCGGTCGCCTACACGACGTTCCTCGCCTACGACGAGGTCGCCCACCACTCGGGCATCGAGCGTCCCGAGACGCTCGCGACGCTCCGTCAGGTCGACCGCCAGATCGGTCGCATCGCCGCGGCCGCGACGTATGCGCCGAGGCCCTATCGCCTCGTGGTGCTCTCCGACCATGGCCAATCGCAGGGTGCGACCTTCCTCGATCGCTACGGGACCTCGCTGGAGGAAGTCGTCCAGCAGGCGATCACGGCCGAGGCCGTCGCGGTGGATGGCCCGTCGAGCGAGGCGCTCGCCTTCATCGGGGCATCGCTGACCGAGGCTGCGGCCGGCAGCTCGGTCAGCTCAAAGCTCGTGCGGCAGGCGTCGAAGGGGCACTCCGAGCAGGGCGAGGTCCGCCTCGGGGAGCAGCACGGCACGACCAGCACGGGCGAGGCGACGCCGCCCGAGGTGGTGGTGATGGCGTCGGGATGCCTCGGGCTGATCTCGTTTCCGCGCGAGCCCGGCAGGGTCACCCTGGAGCGGATCATCGAGCTCTACCCGCGGCTGATCGCCGCGCTCGGCGAACACCCCGGCGTCGGCTTCATGCTCATCCGCAGCGAGGCGCACGGTGCCATGGCGATTGGCGGGCAGGGCGTCAACCACCTCGATGAGGGCCGCGTCGTCGGCGACGATCCGCTGGCGCCCTACGGCGCCAACGCGGCGCGGCACGTGCTGCGCACCGACGGCTTCCCGCACTGTCCCGACATCGTCGTGAACAGCACCTATTGGCGAGGCAGCGACGAGGTCGCCGCTTTCGAGGAGCTGGTCGGCTCGCACGGCGGCATGGGCGGCACCCAGTCCTACCCGTTCCTGCTGCATCCCGTCGAGCTTGCGCTGCCCGAGCAGGAGCTGATCGGCGCCGAAGCCGTGCACCGGCAGCTGCGTGGCTGGCTGGTCCAGCTCGGGCACGAGGAGTATGCGACGGCGGGCGAGCCGCCTGTCGAGCGCTCAGGCGTTGGCGCTCAGACCGGCGATGCCGTTGCGCAGCAGCGCGGCCGCGACCAGCACGAGGAGCACGGCGGCGATCGTCCGTGCATGCCGCTCCAGCCAGCCCCGGGCCCGGTCGAGGACGTGCTCGGTGGGGGTTCGGTCGACCGCGAGCATCACGATCGCGATCGACAGCGGGAGCAGCGAGGCGAGCGCGAAGATGCACCAGATGAGGATGTATTCGGCACTGCTCGGCCCCAGCTCTGAGATCTCCTTCAGCGCCAGCGGGATGAAGCCGCCCGCGTTACCCAGCGCAGCTCCCGCCCCGACGATCGCGATCGCCGGCGATTCGGCGACCCTGCCCATCTGCGCGATCGTGTCGGCTGTGCGCTTGGGGTCTCGGGGCCGCCGTACCGCGCGCAGCGTGAACGCGAGTATCCCGACGCCCGCCACCACGTCGACCACCGCCACCCACGTCTTCGGACTGTCCGGATGCGAGGAGTGGGCGACATCGCCGACCACGAAGGCTGCGACGAGACCGATTGCGAGGGTCGCCCCGAGCGCGCCGACGTAGAAGAGCAGGCCCGTGCGCAGCGGCCGGTCGCTCAGCACGAGTGCGAGCACCGAGACCGACAGCGTCGTCGGGGAGAACATCGCCGCCAGCGCGACCAGGGCCAGCTCGCCGACGATCGAGCTCACGCGCTACTCCGGCCGAGCCGCCCGGTCGGGTCTGCGCCGGGGCCGGGGCCGGGGCGTCGCGCTCGCCTGTTCCTGCGCCCCTCCGGCATCGTCTGCTCACCCTAGGGCGGCACGCGGACGGCGCTTCACCCGGTCCAGGCGATGACTCGGCTGCCCGCGGGCTCGAAGATGCGGGTGGGAGTCGATGATCGAGCGAGACAAAGGGACGCGCTGATGGACGGACGGCGGTCGTGATGGGGTCGCAATCGATCCGGGTGGCGATCGCCGACGACTCTCACATGATTCGCGAGGCGCTCACCGCGATGCTCACCGATCAGCCCGGGATCGAGCTGGTGGGAGTGTGCGCCGACGGCGCTGAGCTGGAAGCGACGATCGCCGCAGGCGACGTCGACGCCGTGGTCATCGACATCCGCATGCCGCCCTCCGGCGACACCGAGGGGATCCGCCTCGCGACGCTGCTGCGCCAAAGCGATCCGCAGGTCGGCGTCGTCGTGCTGAGCCAGTTCGTCGAGTCGGCCTACGCCGTCGAGCTGATGCGCGACGGCACCGCCGGGCGCGCCTACCTGCTCAAGGAGCGGGTGCGCGACCGCGGCGAGCTGCTGAACGCGATCTGCGCGGTCGTGCAGGGCGGCTCGGTGATCGACCCGGCGGTCGTGGACGCACTCGTCGAGGGCCGCAGCCGCGACGCGCACTCACCGCTCGCCGCGCTGACTCCGCGGGAGCTGCAGATCCTCGCCGAGATCGCCGAGGGCAAGAGCAACGCGGCGATCGCGGCATCGCTCGAGTTGACCCAGCGGGCCGTCGAGAAGCACATCAACTCGATCTTCGCCAAGCTCGACCTGCCCGGTCCCCAGGACGTCAGCCGGCGTGTGATGGCGGCGATCCTGTTCCTGGCCCAGGATCAGCGGCTGCGCCCGTCGGCGCGCTCCTGAGCTCCGCCGGCGGGGGGGCCCCTCGCCGGCGACCGAGGTTGGCGACGATCAACGAGACGACCGTGACCAGGTAGAGCTGCCCGAGCAGCGCCTCCGAGACCGACAGCGTATGGCCCAGGTTCGAACGGGCGGTCAGGTCTCCGTAGCCGAGCGTGGCCAGCGTCGTGAAGCTGAAGTAGATGCAGCGCGCGACCGTGGCGGGCTCCTGCTGCGCGAAGAACGGCGCGCCTCCGAGCCTGTCGATCGCCCCGTAGAGGTTGGCGAAGAACATCCCCAGCAGCAGGTACACGCACAGAACTGCGGTCACCGCTTCGATCGTGACCGACTGCGTGGCGCGCAGACCCCGCACGGTGCCGAGCACGATCGAAGGCGGTGCGACGGCGACCAGCAGCGCGCTGACGATCCGGGTGGAGGCCGGGTCGACGTTGCCGGCAAGCGCTTCGACGACGCTGAGGGCGACCGCCGCCGCAACGGCGACCGCGACCCATCTCATGACGACCGGCGCGCTGTCGGCCACGCGGAGAGCGAGCAGCAGCGTCGCGCCGAGCAGCACTGTCACGATCAGCTGCTCCCAACGCCCTGGAGTGGCGATCCCCTGGATCAGGAAGGCCGCGACGATCGCGGCCAGCAACGGCGCAAAGCGCCAAGCGTTGCTGCCAGAGGGACGTATCCCCAGTCCTAGAGCCTCGGCGCTCACCTGAAATCCACGATCTCACACCCGACGGACGATTCGCTGGCCCTGCGGGTCCATCTCGCCGCGCCCTGCCGGCTGCGCTCGCCAGCCACCGGCACAGGCGGCGCGGCAGCGCGCGCGCTGCCGGCCGGGGCCGCGAGAGAGGGGGACGACACCTCTGACGTGGTGCCCACACCCTCTCGATGCAGGGGCAGGCCTCCTTGCGACACCACCACGGCGGGGGGAAGCTTCAGGCCCCGCACCACAGACGGCCTCGCGATGAACCCGCCGCTCACGACATCCCTACCCGAGGCGCCCGCGCCGGGAGTGGCTTCACGCCGGCGGCGGGCCGCCGGCTCGCGGGGCCGCGGCGAGGCGCAGCTCGTGGCGGCGCCGGTCTCGGCCGGGGCGCTCCGCGAGGACCGGATCCAGCCGGCCCGCGCCGGGCGCCGGCGGCGCGCCGGCTTCGTGCCCCGGCCGCGGCTGGTCCGCCGCCTCATCGAGGAGGAGGAGGCCACGACAGTTCTGATCAGCGCCCCGGCGGGGTACGGCAAGACCTCGTTGCTGTCCGAATGGGCTCAGTATGACCCGCGGCCGTTCGGCTGGGTCGAGCCCTGCCAGGGGCACAACGCCGCCGGTCGCCTGATCGCCTCGCTCGCCCGCGCCATGCACGGCGTGGAGCCGCTCGAGCGGTCGCTGGTCGAGGGCGCTGAAGCGTTGGGGGGCGACGGCCGCGCCGCGATGCGCGAGGAGCTTCTGGGCGAGCTCACCGCTGTGGTCGCTTCGATGGGAGGAAACCGTGCGCCGGCCGTGCTCGTCCTCGACGGTCTGGACGTGCGATCCAGGGAGTCGCAGCGGGTCGTCGCGGCGCTCGCCGCGGCGATGCCGCCGGCGGGCAAGCTGGCGCTGGCAGCGCGCACACTGCCGGGCATACCGCTCGGCCGCATGCGGGTGGAGGGCTCGCTGCTGGAGCTGCGCTCCGATGACCTCGCGATGAACTCCTATGAGGCGCACCGGCTGCTCGGCGGCGCCGGCCTGGAGCTGGGGCGCGCAGATCTCGATCGGCTCCTCGCGCTCACCGAGGGCTGGCCTGCCGGTCTGTACCTGGCGGCGCTGTCGCTGCGCTCGCGGGCCCAGCTTCCGGTGGCGCTCGAGAGCTTCGCCGCAGACGACCCGCGGGTCCGCGACTACGTCGAGGAGGAGGTGCTGGCTCCGCTGGACGCCGAGCAGCGCGAGTTCCTCCTGTGTGCCTCGATCCTCCCCGCCTTGTCGGCGGAGCGGTGCGACGCGGCGCTGGCACGGACGGACTCCGCGGCGATGCTGCGGGCGCTGAGCGGCCGCAACCTGATCGCCGCGCCGGTGGGGTCGGACCCTCCTCTGGCCCGCTGCAACCCGCTGCTGCGCGAAGTGCTGCAAGCGGAGCTGGCAGGGCGAGGGGTGCAGCTCGCAGAGCTTCATCGGCGGGCCAGCCAGTGGTTCGCCGCGCAGGGACAGCTCGAGCCGGCAGTCAGCCATGCCGCCGCGTGCGGGGACACGGAGATCGCAGGCGAGCTGATCTGGGCCAACGCGGTCTCCGAGGCCCAGCAGGCCGGCGGCGCCGAGCTGGCGCGTCGGCTGGCCGGCTTCAGCGACGAGCAGCTCGCCGGCTGCGCCTCGTTGGCCCTATCGGCAGCGCACTGCCAGCTCGCCGCCGGCAGGCTGGAGCCGGCCGCGCGCTGGGGACGGGCGGCCTCCGCCGCGCTCCAGCGCCAGGCGTCCGCCGCCCCGGACCGATCGCTCGCCGCCGGCCTCGCCGTTATCGACGCCGCGGCGGGATCGGGCGGCCTGGCCGCGATGAACGCCCAGGCCCTGCGAGCCTGCGAGCTGGTCGACGACGCCAGTCCGTGGCGCGCGGCCGGGTGCCTGTTGCAGGGAGTCTTTCGCCACCTGTCGGGCGATCGGACCGTGGCTCGCGGGCTGCTCGGCGAGTCGGTCCATCGAAGCGCGATGTCGTTGCCGCAGACCGAGCTGGTGGCGATCGCGCAGCTCACGCTGATGGATGCCGAGGATGGGGACTGGGAGCGCGCGCAGGACCGGGTGGAGACGGCCCGCCGGCGAATGGCTGCGAACGGACTGGCACGCCATCCGACCTCGGCGCTGATGCTTGCGGTCGCGGCCTGGGTCGCCGCACAGGAAGGCAACGCGGAGCAGGCCAAGCGCGATCTCGGCTGCTCGACCGCTCAGCTGGCCGAGCTCGGCGAGTTCATCCCCTGGTACATGGTCGAGACGCGCGTCACGCTGGCCCGCGTCGCGATCGGCCTCGGCGACGTCGAGCGGGCCCGCGTGCTGCTCTCCCAAGCGTCACGGGTGGCACGCTCGATCGAGGACTGCCCCGTCTTCCACCGTTGGCTCGACGACGCGTGGGGCGCGATCGACGACCTGAGCGCGGTGGCTCTGACCGGTCCGAGGTCGCTGACGATGGCCGAGCTGAGGATCCTGCGCTTCCTTCCGACCCATCTCTCCTTCCGCGAGATCGGGGAGCGGCTCCACGTATCGACCAACACGGTCAAGAGCCAGGCTCACTCGATCTACGGCAAGCTCGGCACCAGCTCGCGCTCCGAGGCCGTCGCCCGGGCGGCCGGGCTGGGCCTGATCAGCGTCGCGGTCATCTGAGCCTGGTCGAGGCCGCCCGGGCAGGGACCGCGCCGCCGCGGCTTGGGCGGTTGCGGCTTAACCGCAGCCGAACCCGCGTTTTGCCCAGGGAGCAAGCCGTCGTCCGGTTGTTAGTGTGCCGACACGAAGGGAAGTGGAGGTGTCCGCACCCGGAGCGCCGGGGGCGGAGGCCAGAGCATCGCGCGGATGTGTGCACCGTGGAGGGCCAAAGCGATCTCGGGGGCCCGGATGTCGGAGAACAGCAGCGCTTCGAGCGAACGACTGAGCCAACCGGGTCCGCCTGCAGATTCGGCGGGTCGCTGGAGGCTCGCAAGCCGGTGGATCCTCGGGCGCCTGTCCAGACGGCGTTCGCTGGTCGAGGAGCTCGAGCGGGAGCTGGCGGCATCGACCGCCGAGCTGGCAGCGTCGCGCCTGCGGCTCATCGACGTCGCTGACGCCGAGCGCCAGCGCATCCAACGCGACCTGCACGACGGAGCCCAGCAGCACCTGCTCGCGATGCGCATCAAGCTGGACCGCGCGTGCGAGGCTCTGCGGGCCGACCCGCGGCGGGGGGAGCAGATCCTCGTCGAGATCGGCCGCGACATGGAGGAGGCGCTCAGCGACATGCGCTCACTCGCATCGGGCGTCTATCCACCGCTGTTGGGCGCCTACGGGCTGGAGCAGGCCCTGCGGTCGGTCGCCAGGCGGGTGCCGATCCCCGTGGCGCTCGAGGCGGACCATGTCGAGCGTTACAGACCCGACGTCGAGGCGGCGGTCTACTTCTGCTGTCTCGAGGCACTGCAGAACGCGGTCAAGCACGGCGGCGAGGAGCCCACGATCGCGCTCAGCCTCGCGCAGGACGGCACTCGGCTGCGGATGCGCGTGCAGGACCGCGGCAGCGGCTTCGAGATGAGCGCCGTCGGGCGCCCAGGGGGGCTGGTCAACATGCGCGATCGCATCGAGGCGGTCGGCGGCCGGCTCGAGGTCAGCTCGGCCCCGGGAGCGGGCACGATCGTCTCCGGCAGCGTCCCGGCATGGCCTCGCTAGACCGCCGCGTCGACGGGGCCCGGACCCGTGTCGTGGCCGCCGATGACTCCTACGTGATGCGGGAGGCCCTGACGACGATGTTGGCGGAGGACCGCGAGATCGAGCTGCTGCAGGTCTGCTCCGACGGCAACGAGCTCCGGGACGCCGTCGAGCTCGAGCTGCCCGATGTCGTGATGCTCGACATTCGCATGCCTCCGTCCGGTACCGACGAGGGCATCCGCATCGCCAGAGAGCTGCGCGAGACACATCGCGAGATCGGCGTCGTGGTGCTCAGCCAGCATGTGGAGCCGGCCTACGCGATGGACCTGATGGCCGACGGGGCCAGGGGACGCGCCTACCTCTTGAAGGACCGGATTCGCGAGCGCGCGGAGCTCGTGCGGGCGGTCCAGGCGGTGGCAAGCGGAGGATCGGCGATCGATCCGCTGGTCGTCGACGCGCTGATCGCGGGCAGGGCGCGCGAGCGCGAGTCACCCCTGGCCGAGCTGACGTCCCGCGAGCTGGAGATCCTGGCGGAGATCGCAGCCGGCAAGAGCAACGCTGCGATCGCGACCGCGCTGGTCCTGTCCAAGCGCGCGGTGGAGAAGCATGTCAACTCGATCTTCGCCAAGCTCTCGCTGTCTGATCCGGGATCGCAGGAGGTCAGCCGGCGCGTCAGGGCGGCGCTGACCTTCCTGGCTGCCGAGGGCCGCCTGAGCCCCGGGCCGGCGGGCGCTCAGGAGACGACCGGGACGTAGACCACGACGGTGCGCGCGACCCGATCCTGAAAGCAGCGGCTGCGGTCGTCCCAGAGCATCATCAGGTACCCCGCGAACAGCGGTATTGCCGCGAGCCACAGGGCGCCGAACCGGAGCAGGGCCCGCCGCGGCTTCAGCGGTCCGCGCCGCTGCGCATCTATCACCCTGATAGACATCACCCGGGATCCCGGCGTCTGCCCGGTCGTCGACCAGAAGAACACGAAGTACGAGAACGACCAGATCACCCACAGCACGCCCATCACGGCGGCGATCGCCGCGTCGGCGTCGCTGGGCAGGTGCAGGATCGAGAGCGCCAGCCCGACCGTCACCCCGACGAGCAGCGCCGCGCCGTTCACCACCACGCCGTCCAATGCCAGCGCGATCGCTCGCGTCACCAGCCCCGCGTAGATGCTCGCACCGTTGGTCCCGGCGGCGTCCGTGCGAGGCCCGCCGCGCAGCTTGCGGATCGCCTCGGTCTGCGCCTGCTCGGTGCGGGAGTGAGGGGGAGCGCTCACGGCACCTCGCCCCGCGGCACCTCGCTCGGCTCGAGATCGGTGCCCGAGCGGCGGCGGCGCAACCTGCGCGCGAAGCGCTGGACCCTCGCGTCGGCGTCGCGGGAGCGGTCACGAGCGCCTTCGGTCACCTGCTCGACGAAGCCGCTGCCCTGGTGGGAGATCGCCTCCGTCACCGACGGGCTGCGGGCGATCTCATCCACCAGGATCCAGACGGCCTCGTTCTCGAGCAGCTGCGTGATCAGCTCTTCGGGCAGCGAGCTCTGGAAGGCCACGGTGAGGATGCGCTCGAGCTCCGGACCGTTCAGCACGCGCTGGGCGATCTGCTCGGCGATGCCGTCTTCGAGCATCCGATCGGCGATCCGCTGCGTGAGCCCGGAGGCCTCGATGCGCTCGATCATCTGCTCGGTGAAGTCGCGCTCGAGCAGTCGCGTCACGATCGCGTCGACGCTGGCCAGCAGGCCGCGTTCGGCCGCGTCGGTCAGCGTCGCACGAGCGCGCCGCTCGACGGCGGCACCGGTCTCGAGAACCGCCGTGGCCGTCCGGCCAGGGGCGCTCAAGAGGCTGAGTCCGGCGTTCGATGCGGAGCTCAGGAGACTCACTTGTCAGCCATCCGATCACGATTGTGAAGCGGGACGTGGACGACCGTTCCGCATGGGCGGTGCTCGGCATTGAATCTACCCCTGCTCGCGCCCTGTCGCAAAGGGTGTGGACACCACTTCGATGCTTGTGCGGCCCGGCCATCGACGGGCCCTCGCGCCGGCGCGACAGACCCGGCCCGCTCGCCGCGGGCCGGGTCTTCGAGGAGGCGGGCGTCGCCCGCCCCTGGTCTATCCGTCTGCTCAGATGCCCTGACCGTAGTTGCTGCAGGTCGCTTTGAACGACGGGTTCGGACTCGACGCGAGCTGGTTGAGGACGTTCTGCAGCGACGGCGAGTCGTCGAACATGCCGATGTGCGCGACCGGATCCGATGGACACTGGCTCTGGATCGTGATGTCGGTCACGTTCGAACCGCTCAGGAACGCGTTCGTGTATGGCGTCACCACCTCGTCGTGGGTCGTCTCGATCACGACGTATCTGACGCCGGCCACGACGGGTTCGCCGGAACCGAACAGCTTCTTGATGAAGGCTGAGCTTTCCGTCTGTTCGGGCAGGGACGGGGCACCCAGGAGTTCGAGCAGGTCGGTCGCGAATTCGGTCGCGAACGGGAAGTCTTCGACCAGCGTCGTCAGGCCGTCCAAGGTGGTGCCGTGGTTGCTCGGGGCCAGGCCGATCAGCTCGTTCACCTTCGCTGACCCGCCCAGGTCCTTGATGTAGTAATTCGGCATCATCCCGCCCTGGGAGTGACCGACCAGGTCGACCTTCGCGGCTTTCGTTTTGGACAGCACGTTGTTGACGAACGACGAGAGTTCTTTGGCCGAGCTTTCGATGTGGCCCAGCCCGTCGATGCGCGGACCGATCAACGGCCAGACTTCGAACGAGGCGAGCGTGGCGCCGTAGTTGAAACCGTAGACGCAATAGCCTTCGTTGGCCAGCAGCGGTGCCAGCGTCACCCAGTTCGACCCCTCGTCGGCCAGCGTGGCGTGGACGAGCACCACAGGGTAGGGGTGAGCCGTGCTCGGTTTGCAGCCGTTGTTGCCGCCCTGCAGCGCTTCCGGTTCCCACGTCTCGTTCCAGATCGCGTCCCCCAGCGCGGTGTTGCCGTACGGAACCGAGTACTTCGCGCTGGCGACTGCCGGCGCGGCCATGACCATCAGCGCAGCAGCAGCTGTGGCGAGCAGTGTCGCCCTGGCCTTCAACATCGAGTTCTCCCCTCATCGATTGCGTGATCGCGGCCGCCTCTCGCCTCGGCGAGCCGCGGACGCCCCCTCAGAGACGCGGGCATACTAGGCCGCTTTTGAGAGGGGAGTCAACCCCTCGGTTGGCCTGATCTCCAAACCTTTCAGCAGGTCCCGAACGGCTCGGGCAGGTCGACCCCGGGCTCGCCGGTTGATCGGCGGTGGCGGAGAAGTGCTCGGGATCGACCGGTCCGAGCGCGCGGACGAGCCCGTGCGCGCGGACGAGCCCGAGCGCGCGGACGAGCCCGTGCGCGCGCGTCTAGTCTGCCGCCATGCGCGCGAATCAGGCGGCCCACCGCCAGTTGAGGAGCTTCGCGCGGCGGCTGACCCAGCTGGGCGCGATCGTGCTGGGACTGCTGCTGCTCGGCGCGATCGGGCTGATGCTGAGCGAAGGGGTCGGCTTCTGGTACGCGTTCCGCTGGGCGCTGGACACCTCCGCCACGGTCGGCGGCTTTCCGCAGCCCGCCACCACGGCCGGCCAGATCGTCCAGGTCGCGCTGGTGCTGCTCGGGGTCGGTACGCTCTTCTACGCGCTGGCGACGGTCGCCGAGCTGTTCGTCGCCGGGCATCTGGCGGACCTGCTCGTGCTGCGGCGCTCTCAGCGGATGATCGACTCGCTCAACGGCCATCACATCGTCTGCGGCTTCGGACGTGTCGGCCGTCAGGTGGTCCGCGACCTGCGGGCCGCCCGGGCGGATCTGGTGGTCGTCGACAGGAATCCCGAGAACCGGCTGCATGCCCAGGCGTTGGGCGTCTCGTTCATCGAGGGGGACGCAGCGGACGACGAGATGCTCGCGGAGGCCGGGATCGCCCGCGCCCGGTCGATCGTCGTATGCGCCGACTCGGATGCGAACAACGTCTTCATCACGCTCACCGCGCGAGAGCTGCGGGCGGACATCACGATCGTCGCGAGGGCCGCCGGCGAAGACACCGAGAAGAAGCTCAAGCGGGCAGGAGCCGATCGCGTCATCTCGCCCTACAAGTCCAGCGGCACGGAGATGGCCAGGCTCGCCCTGCATCGCCAGCTGAGCGGCGTCGTCGACGTGGACGTGCAGTACCGGATGGAGGAGCTCGAGGTGGGTCAGACCTGCGACGCACTGGGCGAGACGGTCGGCGACATTCGCGGCGGCTCGATGATCGTGGGGCTGCGTCGTGGCGAGCAGTTCCAGCCGCAGCCGCCCGGCGACACGGTCCTGCTGGCCGGTGATGTGATCGTCGCGATCGGAACGCCCGCGACGCTCGAACGCCTGGAGGCGTTGCTGGAGGAGCGGGGGTCCTGAGCGCCGGGAAGGGTGCGCTCATCCCGATCGGATGATGCGGCTGCCGGCGTCGGCCGCCAGCATTCCCGTGCAACGAGCTCAGGGAGGTCCGATGGCAGGCGCTACCAGCCACAAGAGCGGCAAGTCGACAGGCACGGACGACGAAGCCGCGCCGGCGAAGCATCAGACCGCGGCGAAGCATCGGACCGCGGCGGCGCCCCAGAGCGCGGCGGCGCCCTCGCCGTTCCCACCGATCGCCGAGTACGCCTTCCTCTCGAATTGCCACACCGGCGCGCTCGTGGCTCCCGACGGCGCGATCGACTGGCTGTGCGTGCCACGGTTCGACTCGCCCAGCGTGTTCGGCACGCTGCTCGACCGCCAGGCCGGCTCGTTCCGCTTCGCTCCGTTCGGGATCAACGTGCCGTCCGCGCGTTTCTACGAGCCGGGCACGAACATGCTCGCGACGACCTGGAAGACGCCCACCGGCTGGCTGCTGGTGCGCGACGCCCTGACGCTCGGTCCCCGGCAGGGCGAGGACCGCGTCACACCTCACACCCGCCCCGCGGCCGACGACGACGCCGACCACATGCTCGTGCGGGTGGCCGTCTGCCTCGAGGACGAGGTCGAGGTCGAGCTCAACTGCGAACCAGTCTTCGAATACGGCAGCGAGACCGCGTCGTGGTCGGTGCAGGCCGACGGCCACACGGCGATCGCCAGTGGCGGCGGGCTCGCGCTGACGCTGAAAACAGATCTCATCCTGGGTGACGAGGGCGACCGGGTCAGGGCCAGGCACGTGCTGCGAAAGGGCGAGCAGGCCTACTGCGTGCTGTCCTGGGCGGACGGCTTCCACCTCCCCGAGACGGTCGACGAGGCCAACGAACGGCTGTCCACCACCACTGCCTTCTGGCGCCACTGGATCAAGGGAGCCCGCATCCCCGATCATCGCTGGCGCGAGCCGATCCAGCGCTCGGCGCTCGCGATCAAGGGCCTGACCTACATGCCCACCGGCGCGACCGTGGCGGCGCTGACCACCTCGCTGCCGGAGACGCCGGGGGGCGAGCGCAACTGGGACTACCGCTACACGTGGCTGCGCGACAGCACGTTCACCCTACAGGCGCTGCACTACCTGAACCTCGACTGGGAGGCCGAGGAGTTCATGCAGTTCGTCGCCGACCTCGAACCGAATGAGGACGGGGGGCTGCAGATCATGTATGGGATCGACGGCCGCCGGGACCTCAACGAGACGATCCGCGAGGATCTCTCCGGTTACGCGGGGGCCCGGCCGGTGCGTGTCGGCAACGGCGCGTTCGACCAGCGACAGAACGACGTGTTCGGCGCTGCGCTCGATTCGATCCTCCTTCACACGCGCCGCAGCGAACGGTTGCCCCGGCGGCTGTGGCCGATCGTCGAGGCGCAGGCGCGGTGCGCGGAAGTGGCCTGGTCGAAGCCCGATCAGGGCATCTGGGAGGCTCGCGGGGAGCCCCAGCACTACGTCTCCTCGAAGATCATGTGCTGGGTCGCGATGGACCGCGCGGCCGAACTGGGCGGGCTGCGCGGGGACAAGGAGGCAGAGCAGGGTTGGCGTGCCGTCGCAGAAGAGATCCGCTCGGACATCCTCGCGAACGGGGTCACCAAGGCGGGCGTGCTCCGCCAGCACTACGGCACCGACGCGCTCGACGCCTCCGGGCTGCTCGCGGCGCTGTTCGGCTTCTTCCCCGGCACGGACGAGCGCATGCGCGCGACGGTCGACGCGATCGCGAGCGAACTCACCGAAGACGGGTTCGTGCTGCGCTACCGCACCGACGAGACCGATGACGGCCTGAGCGGCAAGGAGGGTAGCTTCCTGATCTGCTCCTTCTGGCTGGTATCGGCACTGGCGATCATCGGCGAGCAGCAGCAGGCGCGCGACCTGATGGAACGCCTGTTGCGGGTCGCCTCGCCGCTGGGCCTCTACGCGGAGGAGTTCGACACGGGCACAGGCCGCCATCTCGGCAACTTCCCGCAGGCCTTCTCGCACCTCGCCCTGATCGAGGCCGCGGGGCGGATCATCATCGCCGAGCGGGTCAACGAGCTGAGCTGAACCGGCCGGCGCCCGGGGGCGCCTGCGCGGCGTAGGATCGCAGTGGCGATGGATGCGGTGAACCGTCTAGGACCCGCAGATGCGGCGGCCTTCGGCTCGAAGGTGGCTGCCAATGTCGCGCTGGGGGTGAGGGTTCCCGAGCGCGTCACCAGGGAGCTGCTCGTCGCGCTGCTGGCCGGCGGGCATGTGCTGATCGAGGATTACCCCGGCGTCGGCAAGACCGCGCTGGCGCGCGCCCTGGCGGCGTCGATCGAGGCGGAGGTCGCGCGGGTCCAGTGCACCGCGGACATGCTGCCCGCCGACCTCGTCGGCGCGAACGTCTTCAACCAGCGGGACGGACGCTTCGAGTTCCGCCCTGGCCCGGTGTTCGCCAACCTGGTCCTGGTCGACGAGATAAACAGGGCCTCCGCCAAGACGCAGTCCGGGCTGCTCGAGTGCATGCAGGAGGGCCGCGTCACGGTCGACGGGACGACCCATGAGCTGGCGCTGCCGTTCATGGTGCTGGCCACCCAGAATCCGGTCGAGTTCGAGGGGACCTACTCGCTGCCCCAGGCCCAGCTGGACCGTTTCATGGTGTGCCTGTCGATGGGCTATCCGTCGGCCGAGAACGAGGCAGCGATGCTGGCCGAGCACGCGGGCGGCGACCGCGTGCTCGAGCTCACGCCGGTCAGCTCGATCGCCGAGGTCGTCGCCGTCCAGCAGGCGATCGCCACCGTCCATGCCAGCGAGCCGCTGCGCCACTACGTCGTCGCGTTGCTCGAGCAGACGCGGCGCGACTCGCGCACCGAGCTGGGCGCGAGCCCGCGCGCCGGGCTGATGCTGCTGCGCGCCGCGATCGTGCAGGCCTCCCTGCAGGGTCGCGACCACGTCCTGCCCGACGACGTGCAGGCGCTCGCCCACTCCGTCCTGTGCCATCGGCTGCTGCTGGCGCCGGGCGTGCCCGACGGGGCTCGCGCGGAGATCGTCGCGGCTGCGCTGGCGTCGGTGCCCGCCTTGTGAGCAGAGCGCCGCAGCTCGCCGCCCCGGGGGTCGCCCTCGCGGTACTGGGAGGGGCGTTCGGCGTCTCGCCGCTGTACGTGCCCGCCGTCGCCCTGCTCGTGATCGCGGCGGTGGCCGAGGCGACGGTGCGGATCGCGTCTCGTCATGCCGTGGTCGAGCTCGAGCTGCCGGCGGCCAGCGTCGAAGAGGGATCCGCGGCGTCGCTGCGGGTGAGAGCCGGCGGCTGGCCGTTCCTGGTGAGTCGCGGGCAGCTCGAACCGCTGCCGGGGAGCGCCGCGGTGCGGGTCCCCTTCAGGGGACTCGACGATCAGCTGGTGGTGCGCCCGCAGCGGCGAGGACGCTACGGGGTGGGGCCGAGCACGGTCCGCTTCGCCGACCCGTTCGGGATCTGCTCGGGCCGTCGGGCGTCGGCGCCGGCCACGATCACGGTGCTGCCGCGCCTGGAGCGAATCCGCCGCGAGGACCTCGAGCTGATGCTCGGGCTCAGCCGGGCGCGCTCGCTGCGCGATGACGGCACAGAGGTCGAGGGCCTGCGGCCGTACAGGCCGGGCGCGCCGGCCTCGCGCATCCACTGGCTGACAGTTGCCCGAACCGGCGAGCTGGTCGAGCGTCGCGCCGAGCAGGACGCCGACGGCATGCCGGTGATGATCGTGCTCGACGCCGCTGCTCCCGCCGATGCCGATGCGCTCGACGCGGCGGTGCGGGCCGCCGCCTCGCTGTGCGTCGGGCTTGCCGCGACGGGCGGGTGCTCGCTGTTGCTGCCGGGCACCCAGGAGGCGCAGCCCGTCAGGGCCGATCTGTCCTCCTGGCCCTATCTGCACGCTCGGCTCGCGCTCCTGGAGAGCGGCGGCAGGCCGCTCTGGCGGGTGGCCGCACGCGCCCCCGTGGTGATCTGGGTCGGGGCGAGGAGACCCGAGCCGGGCCTGGGCGCCGGCAGAGTCGCCTGCACGGTCTCGCCGGTGAGGCGCGATGACCGTGACGTGATGTTCCGCCTGTCCGGCTGCGCGGTCCAGCCGGCGGGCCGTGCCGCCGCGCGGGCCGCATGAGCGCGTTCAGCGCAGGCGGCGCAGGGGTCGAGCCCGGATCCGAGGAGCGGACCGCCTGGCGAGCAGCGGCCTTCTTCGCGCTCGCGGCCTTCGCCTCGCTGGAGTACGCCCAGCTCCTCAGCGCGGCCCCGGTCGGCCGCCTGCTGGGGTCAGTCGCGGTCGTGACGGTCGGCTGCGCGACGCTCACCCTGACCCGTGGCCCGCTGCTGCGTCGTGCGCCGGTCGGGGTGCTCCTCGTGGTTGCCACGCTGCTCGCGGCGCTGCTCGCGCTGGGCGTCCCCGCGCACCTGCTGGCGCCCGGTGCATGGCCGAGGCTGGCCCGGGACGTCGAGCACGGGGTCGCCGGCCTGGGCGGCTGGCTGTGGCCCTACCGCGGTGAAGACCCCTGGTCCCGGCTGGCGGTGCTGCTGGTCGCGCCGGTCGCGCTCCTGGCCGCCGGCGTCGCCTGCTTCTGGCCCGGCCGCGGGCAGGCGCGGGATCGCCGCGTGCTTGCGCTCGCGGTCCCGATCGGCCTTTTCGTGGCCGGCGCCGCGAACACGCCCGGATCGTTGCCGGGACTGCGCGGGCTGGTCCTGCTGGCACTGATCGCCGCCTGGGTGTGGCTTCCCGCCGTCGGCGTCGCGGACGCCCCGCGGGCGACACGCTGGCTGCTGGCATGCGGGCTGGTGGCGCTGCTGGTGCGCCCGGCGCTCAGCGCGCCGGCCTGGATCGATTTCCGTGAAGTCGCGAGCCCCGGGGTCTCGTTCCAGTGGGACCAGCTCTACGGTCCGATCTCCTGGCCGCGCTCCACCGCCACGATGCTCGAGGTCTCCGAGCCCCGCGCCGAAGAGCTGCGTGTCACCTCGCTGGACAGGTTCGACGGGCTGCGCTTCCTGCGCTCCGATGCTCCTCCCGGGTCGATCCGCCTGGACACGGCTGGCCGGGCCCATCCACGCAGCTGGTACACCAGCGCGGTCATCACGATCGCCGGCCTGCGCTCGCGAGTGCTGGCCGGTGGCGGCGGCGTCCCGCTGGTGGCTCATTGGCTGGGACGCGGGCCCACCCCTGTCTTCCGCGAGGCCGACGGGACACTCCTCAGGAGCTCGATCGCCCCATCGGGCGGGCTCTACCAGGTCACCTCGTACACGCCGCGCCCGACGGCGGCGATGCTGCGCCGCGCGCCGCCCGGCTACCCCGAGGCCTACGCGCCCTATGCCCAGTTCGAGCTTCCCGGGCCGACGGCCTCGGCGCTACGCCAGCCGGACCTCGCGGCCGAGGCCCGCTCGCCCGCGCCGGCCGCCCAGCTGGTCGGCCCGCTGCGAGGAGGTGGCACGGGCCCGGCTGCCGCCCGGATCGAAGCGTCGCCCTACGGCCCGATGTTCGCGCTCGCGCGCAGGCTGGCCCAGGGGGCGTCCAGCAGCTACGACGTCGCCAACCGCATCGAGCAGTACCTGCTCGCGAACGACGTCTACGACGAACACGTCGCACAGGCGCGCTACCCGCTCGAGGCGTTCCTGTTCGTGCAGCGACGCGGCTACTGCCAGCAGTTCTCCGGCGCGATGACCCTGATGCTGCGGATGGACGGGATCGCGGCGCGTGTCGCGTCGGGGTTCAAGCCGGTGCTGTACGACTCCTCGGACGGCACCTGGCGGGTGCGGGCGCTCGACGCGCACTCCTGGGTGGAAGTGTTCTTCAGCGGAATCGGCTGGGTGCCGTTCGATCCGACGCCGCCAGCCCCGATCGCAGCCCCCCCGTCGACGGCGGCTGTGTCGAGGTCGGTCGTGCTCGGGGTCGGATCGGCCCCGGGGCCTCGCTCGCAGCCGACGCCGTCAGGTCCCGCCGCGGCACACGGCCCCAGCGCGCGGGCCGGCGGCGGGTCGATCTCATGGCCGCTGGCGCTCGGCCTCGGAGCGCTTCTCCTGCTCGTCCTGTCTGCAGGCTGGCTGGTGGGCCATCTGCGCCTGCGGCGGGCCCTGACCGGTGACGGCGCCGGCGCTGTTGGGGAGCTGGGCAGCGTGCTCGCCCGAGCCGGCTGGGGCGACCGCTCCGCGACCCTGGCCCGGCTCGAGAGCCAGCTGCGCGAGCAGGGGCAGGACGGGGCCCGCCGCTATGTGTCCGCGCTGCGCGAGCTGCGCTACGGGACCGGCCCTGCCGCGCCGCCCAGCCGGCGAGGCCGGGCGGCGCTGCGGCGCGCGCTGGTTCGCGGCCGCTCGCTGCGGGAGCGCCTGCGCCTGCTTCTGGCGATGCCGCCCGGCGCGATGCGCTAGCCGTCATGGCCGGGCGGGATCTGCCCGCTCGTTCACGGCCCTGGGCCGGCGTAGGCGGTGTACTGAAAGTCCTGTGTATATTGAACGCAATGAACCAATCCGGGATCGAGCGCTTCATCGAGGAGCTCGGCGTCCAGCTCGAGCTGGAGGCGGGCGCGCCGCGGATGGTCGGGCGCGTGCTCGCCTGGCTGCTCGTCTGCGAACCGCACGAGCAGAGCGCGGCGGAGCTGGCCGAGCGGCTGCAGGCGAGCAAGGGCTCGATCAGCACCGCGACGAGGGTGCTGCTGCGCATGGGGCTGATCGAGCGGGTCCGCCTCCGGGGCCAGCGCTTCGACCGCTTCAGCGCCAGGCCGGAGGCGTGGGACGACTACCTCTGGCGAGAGGACCAGTTCACGATGCCTCGCCGCGTGTTGCGCCTCGGCCTCGATGCGCTCTCCGACGAGCCGGCGGCACGTCGCGCGCGGCTCGAGGAGCTCGACAGCCTCTACGCCTGGTGGGAGCAGCGGATGCCGCGCCTGAGGGCGGAATACCTGGCCGACCGCGGTCGCGCGGAGGATCCCGAGCTCACGGTCGGTGCACGATGACCGACGGGGCGGCGATCGACGTCCGGGGTCTGGTCAAGCGCTTCGGGGAGGTCTGCGCACTCGACGGAGTCGACCTGACGGCGCAGCAGGGCCAGGTGCTCGGTCTGCTGGGGCCCAACGGCGCGGGCAAGACCACGCTCGTGCGGGTGCTGGCCACCCTGATCAAGCCTGACGCCGGCACGGCGACGGTGTTGGGGCTCGACGTGGAGCGCGATGCAGCCAAGCTGCGCGAACGGATCGGGCTGGCCGGACAGTATGCGGCCGTCGACGAAAACCTCACCGGGCTCGAGAACCTGACGATGGTGGGGCGGCTGTACGGCGCGAGCCGCGCCGCCGCCAAGGCTCGCGGTTGGGAGCTGCTCGAGCGCTTCGATCTCGTCGAGGCGGCGGGGCGCGCGACCAAGACCTACTCGGGCGGCATGCGCCGGCGCCTCGATCTCGCGGCCGCGCTGGTCGCGAAGCCCCCGGTGCTGTTCCTCGACGAGCCGACCACCGGGCTCGATCCGCGCAGCCGCATCGGCCTGTGGGAGGTGATCGAGGGCCTGGTCGCCGAAGGCACGACCGCCCTGCTGACCACCCAGTATCTCGACGAGGCCGACCGACTGGCCGACGCGATCGCCGTGATCGATCACGGACGGCTGATCGCCGAGGGCACGTCCGACCAGCTCAAGGACCGCTTGGGCGGCGAGCGGCTGGAGGTCCGCCTCGAGCAGGCAGCCGACGCCGAGCGCGCCGTGCTGGTGCTCGCGCCCATGTCCGATGAGGCGCCGAGCGTCGAGGGCAGCCTGGTCAAACTGAGCGTGCGTCAGCGCGCCGGGAGCATCGTGGCGGCCGTTCGCCAGCTCAGCGAGGCCGGAATCGGGGTCGACGACCTGGCGTTGCGCCGCCCGACCCTGGACGACGTGTTCCTGTCGCTGACCGGCCACGCCGCCGAAGACGCCGATGAGCCGGACGGCGAGCCGATCCAGGGCGCAGCGGGAGAGGAGCGGGCGGCGTGAGGCGGCTTGTGACCGACACGCTGATCATCGCCGAGCGCAACCTGATCCGGCTGCCCCGGGCGCCCGAACTGCTGATCGGTTTCACGATCCAGCCGATCATGTTCGTGCTTCTTTTCCGGTACGTGTTCGGCGGCGCGATCAGCACGCCCGGCTACAGCTACGTCGACTACCTGATCCCGGGGATCATCGTGCAGAACATCGCCTTCGGCGGCTTCGCCACCGCGCTCGGCCTCAACGAGGACGTGCGCAAGGGCCTGATCGATCGGTTCCGCTCGCTGCCGATGTCGCGCGCCGCGGTGCTCGGCGGGCGCACGCTGGCCGATGTGGTCACGAACACCCTGTCCCTGACGATCCTGCTCATCACCGGAGTGATCATCGGCTTCACCTTCAACTCCAGCTTCGGAGAGGCAGTCGCCGGCATCGCCCTGCTGCTGCTGTTCGGCTACGCCTTCTCCTGGTTCCTCGCCTTCATCGGGCTCCTCGCCTCCTCGCCCGAATCGGTCAACTCGGTCGGCTTCATCGCGGTCTTCCCGCTGACCTTCATCTCATCGGCGTTCGTGCCGGTCGCGTCGATGCCGGAAGGACTGAGGCAGTTCGCCGAAGTCAACCCGTTCACGATCGTGGTGGACGCGATCCGCCATCTCTGGCTGGGCGCGCCGGATCCCACCAGCATCTGGGCCGCAGTCGCATGGTCATTGGCGATCATCGCCGTGTTCGCACCGCTGGCCGTGGCCCGCTATCGCCGTGCGGCGGGGAGCTGACCCGGGCGATGGCGAGCGCGCTGGTCACGGGCGGAGGGCGTGGGATCGGCCGGGCGATCTCGCTGGCCCTCGCCGCCGAAGGCCACGATGTCGCTTTGAGCTACGCGGCCGACAGACTGGCCGCCGAGGAGACCGCGGAGATGATCCGCGCGGCCGGCAGCCGATCCGTGGCGATCGAGGCCGACCTGCGCGTTGCCGGGAGCGACGAGATGCTCATCGAGCGATCGCAGGCGGAACTGGGCCCGGTCCGGATCCTGATCGCGAACGCCGGCATCGCATCGCCGCCCACCGGCA
>JBKQOO010000126.1:0-9847 GCA_052145475.1 Solirubrobacteraceae bacterium | reverse complement strand
GTCCCGAGATAACCCCCAGCGACCTGTGCTCGAGCGGCAGGACCCGCCTGAAGCGGCTGCGCTTCCTCGCGATCCTGTTCGCCGTCCTCACGCTCGGCCTGGTCTCGTTCGTGTTCGGCATGTTCGTGTCGGTCGCCGCCGACCTGCCGTCGCTGACCAAATTCGCGCTCTACAAGAACGAGAAGAGCTCCTACCTTTACGACGATCTCGGCCACCCGATCGGCGTGCTCAGCCAGCAGAACCGCGTGATCGTCACGGCCGAACAGATCCCCCGGATCGTCAAGGACGCCGTGATCTCGATCGAGGACAAGCGCTTCGAGACCAACAGCGGCATCGACCTGCGTGGCATCGCGCGCGCGTTCCTCGACGACATCATCCACAGAGGCGCCGTGCAGGGCGCCTCGACGATCGAGCAGCAGTTCATCAAGAACGCCCTCCAGGCGCAGTCGCACCGCACGATCTTCGAGAAGCTCCGCGAGGCGGCGCTCGCCTATCAGCTCTCGCACAAGTGGACCAAGGAAAAGATCATCACCGCCTACCTCAACACGATCTACTTCGGCAACGGCGCCTACGGGATCGAGGCGGCCGCCCAGACCTACTTCGGGCACGAGGCCGACCATCTCGGCTGCGGCATGCCCGAACACCCTCTGTGCGTCGAACAGCTGCAGCCCTGGGAGGCGGCGCTGCTAGCCGGGATCATCCAGTCGCCCACCGGCTACGACCCGGTCGAGCATCCCATGGCGGCGCTGGAACGGCGCAACGTCGTGCTGCGCCAGATGCTCGACCAGGGCTACCTGACCCGGCAGGTCTACGAAGCGAGCGTCAAGCAGCCCCTGCCCGCACCGCACGAGATCCAGGCCCCTCAGGAGCAGACAGTCGAAGGCGTCGACGCGGGCTACTTCACCAGCTGGGTCCAGCAGCAGGTGATCGAACGCTACGGCGCGCCGCGAGCCTTCGACGGCGGGCTGAAAATCAGGACCACGCTGGACCTCGAACTGCAGCGGGCCGCCGAACAGGCGGTCAACGACTACCTGGCCTATCCCGGCGGCCCGACCGCCTCGCTGGTGGCGATCGAAAACTCGACGGGCGAGGTGCGGGCGATGGTCGGCGGGCGCGACTACGAAACGACGCCGTTCAACATCGCGACCGAGGGCGAGCGCCAACCCGGCTCCTCGTTCAAGGCGTTCGACCTGGCCGCCGCCCTGGAGGACGGCATCTCCCCCGAATCGGTCTGGACCTCCAAGGAGAAGACGTTCATCGTGCCCAACAGCGGCGGCAGCGAAAAGTTCGTGGTGCACAACGACGAAGGCGCCTACTCCGGCTCGAACACGCTGACCGGGGCGACCGCGTTCTCGGACAACTCGATCTTCGCCGAAGTCGGGCTCAAGGTCGGAACCCGCAAGATCGCCCTTCTGGCCCACAGGATGGGGATCACGACGCCGCTGTCGACGAACCCGGCGATGACGATCGGCGGGCTCACCGTCGGCGTCACGCCGCTGGACATGGCCCACTCCTACGAGACGCTGGCCCACGGCGGCGAGCGGGTCACCGGAACGATGGCGTTGGCCGGCGCTCCGGTCGGCATCCAGGAAGTGAACGCCGGCAGCCGCACGCTCCCGGACGGCAGGCACGTCGACGTCAACAGCGTCGAGACCAGGCGCGTGCTGCCGGCCGGCGTCGCCCAGACCGAGACCTCGATGCTCGAGACGGTGATCCAGTACGGCACCGGCAAGGCGGCGGCGATCGGCCAGTTCGCGGCGGGCAAGACGGGCACGACCTCCAACTACGGCGACGCCTGGTTCGTGGGCTGGGACTCCAAGTACACGGTCGCGGTGTGGGTCGGCTACCCCGAAAAGCTCGTGCCCATGACCAGTGACTTCGACGATGGCCCCGTGCTCGGGGGCACCTTCCCGGCGCTGATCTGGCACGACTTCATGATCAGCGCGCTGGGGATCGACAGGACCCGGGCCGAAGCGGAGGCGGCAGGCCACAAGAGCTCGGGCAAGGCCGGCGGCGAACTGTCGGGCTCCGAAGAAGAAGCAGCCCCCACCACGACGAGCAGCTCGGGGTCCGCGCACGGCAACTCGAGCGCGGGCAAGAGCCAGACGCCCAACACGGGCGGCGAAGGCGCCGGGGCGCCGGCCCATCCCGAACACGCGACCGGCCCGGCCGCTCCCGCGCACGAAGCGCCGGCCGCTAGAGCCAACGAAGCACCCGCGGCGCCCGCGGCGCCCGCCGGCGAATCCGCCCCTCCCTCTCCCTCGCCGACCGGCGGGGTCAGCGCGGGCGGCTAGCTGTAGGTACCGAGTGGGTTGGTTCGCTCGGTGAGTCGAGCGATCGGGGGCTTGTGGCCGAGGGCCGAGTGTCGTCGTTGATCGTTGTAGTGCCAGAGCCATCCGTCAAGGGCGGCTGTGCGCTCGTTGCTGTCGCGGTAGATCGCGCCGTAGGCCCAGCCGCCGAGCATCGTGCGGATGAAGCGCTCGGCCTTGTGGCCGGTAGGCGCGCGTGCGTAGGTGCTTGATGCGCAAGGTGCGGCAGGCGAGCGCGTGGACCGTTGAGCGGTATCCAGAGCCGTTGTCGGTGCCGCGTGCTTTGGTGTGGCTGTAGTGATGCCGGCGCGCGTGCGCACGCCGGTTGACGGTAACGCGATGTCCCGGGATCTGGATCCGCCCGAGCTTCTTGACGTCGATGTGGATCAGCTCACCCGGCGTCTGGCGCTCATAGCGAACAGCCGGCTCGAGCCCCAAGCGCCCGAGCTTGCCCACCCGATCCGCGTGAAGATCCCCGAGACCGTGGAGAGCGCCATCCCTAGCGTCTCAGCGATCTCCGGGCCCGTAAAGCGCAGTCTCCTGAGCGCAGCAATCGCCTCGATCCGCTCCTCGCTAGTGCGGTGCGGGATCGTCTTTGGCGCCGAGGAACGGTCAAACAGCCCGAGCTCGCCAGCGACGCGATACCGGCCCGCCCACTTGCGAGCACAGCGAACGCTGACCCCCGCGGCCTCGGCCGCCCTGATCACCGACCAGCCATCGTCAACGACTCGCCGACAGAGCTCTCGGCGCTTATTCAGGCTGAGCGCCGCGTTAGCGTGCAGATTCATCCGGTTCTCCTTGGACTGGGGTGCTTGGCAGCTCCCAGCCTCCAAGGGGACCCGGATGAACCAACCTACTCAGGACCTACAGCTAGCCAGGCGCGAGACAGGCTCGATGACTGCAGGGACCGGCGCGGCTCCGCCACACCGAACGCCATAATCCGCCGATCCGACGGGCGAGACTCATAGCGGCCACGCTCCCGCTGATCGCCCTGGCCGCGGTCGCGGTGCTCGCGCTCCCACAGGCCGACGCGAGCAGCGACACCGCGCCGGCCTGCGCGCCGTCGCGTCTCGACGCATCCGCCGCGCTGGCCGGCGGGGCGGTCACGGTCTCACCTGCCCCCGGCTCGATGGACGCCTCCTACAGGACCCAGATCAGCTTCTTGGGCCCGCCCGCCGCCCAGATCTCCGACGTCGCCGTCGTCGGCTCGCGCAGCGGCTCCCACGACGGCCGGCTGCTCGCCTACTCGCAGGGAGACGGGGCGAGCTTCGTGCCCGCGAAGCCGTTCTCCCAGGGCGAGACGGTGACCGTGCGCGCAACCGTGTCCGGCGCGTCGGGCCCGCTCCCCGTCTCATGGCAGTTCACCACCGCCGAGGTCGACGCGGTCAGTCGCTCGCTGGAGACGCCGCCACCGCCGCCGCCTCCGCCACTGGCCAGCGAACTCCAGGACTTCGCGTCCCGACCCGACCTCAAACCGCCTGCCGTCACTGTCACCAGCGACGCGGGGCACAACCCCGAAGACATCTTCCTGGCGCCGTACGCCGGACCCGGACAGTACGGGCCCATGATCCTGAACGGCGCCGGCAGGCTGATCTGGTTCAAGCCGGTGCCGAAAGGCTCGCGCGCGGCGGACTTCCGCGTACAGCAGTACGAAGGGAAGCCCGTCCTCACCTGGTGGCAGGATCCCCTGGAAGCCGACGGACGCCGGGACGCAGGCGTCGTGATCGCCAACAGCTCCTACCAGGACATCGCGATCGTGCGCGCGGGCAACGGCTATCAGCCAGACCTGCACGCCTTCCGCATCACGCCGCAGGGCACCGCCTTTCTCACCGTCTACGACGCCATCCGCTGCAACCTGCGGGCGGAGGGCGGGCCGGCCGACGGCGCGGTCGCCGACACGGTCGCGCAGGAGATCGACCTGCGCACCGGACTGGTGCGCTTCGAGTGGCACAGCCTGGACCACGTCGCGATGTCGGACTCCTACGAGCCGGTCGGGTCCGGCGGCACGCCGGTCTCGCCCTGGGACTACTTCCACATGAACATGATCGACCCCGAGCCCGGCGGCGAAGTGCTGATCGACTCCCGCAACACATGGGCGGCGTACCAGGTCGACGGCGACAGCGGTCAGGTCGCGTGGAGCGTCGGCGGCAAGCAATCGAGCTTCTCGATGGGGCCCGGCGCCAGTCCGGCCTGGCAACACGACGGCGTCGACCAGGGCGATGGCACCATCACCTTCTTCGACAACGGGGCCACGCCCAAGATCCATCCGCAGTCGCGCGCGATCGTCCTACGCCTCGACGAAGCGGACCGCACAGCGAGCCTGCTCGAAAGCTTCACCCATCCCGGCCTGGCGCTGGTCGCGGCCAGCCAGGGAAACCTCCAGTCTCTGCCCGACGGAGACTGGTTTGTCGGCTGGGGCCAGGAGCCGTACTTCTCTGAATTCGCGCCCGGCGGGAAGCTGCTGTTCGACGCCCACCTGCCCAGCAGCTACCAGTCCTACACGGACCTGAGGTTCCCCTGGAGCGGTGCTCCCTCCGCCAAGCCCTCGATCGCGCTGACGGCGGGCGCCGACGGGGAGATCGAGGCGCATGCCAGCTGGAACGGCGCGACCGCGTTCACCGGCTGGCGGCTGCTCGCGGGAGCCGCCCCGGCCGCGCTGGCGACCGTGGGCTCGAGTCCGGTTGAGGGCTTCGAGACGACGCTCGCGACCCACCGCCCGGCCAGTTACGTCGCGGTGCAGGCGCTGGGACCCGGCGGAGCGGTCCTGGCCACCTCCGCGACGGTGCGCGCCGGCTGATCAGACGCGGGCAGTGTCGCGGTGCGCGTCCCCGCGAGGGAGACGGCCGCCCCGGGGCCAGGGCCGCGAGACGTTTTGGTCGCCCTCGGCGCAGAAGCGCCAGGGCAGCTCCGTGGCCTTGGTGATGCCGATCCGGGGGCCGGCCAGGATGCGCGGCGCGGGCCCCTCGGAGGCCAGGATGGGCGGCGCGGCCTGCTCGGAGGCCAGGATCCGCACCGGACCCTCGATCAGGCTGCTGCCGTTGGCCTCGAGCCCGATGCCGAGCGCCTGCGTGAGCCTCCCCGGCCCGGAGCACAGGTCGCGATCGCGCAGCGTTGCGGCGCCAGGGGATCGGCGCGCTGCGGCGGATCGCCGCACCCGCATCAGCTCGAGCCCCGAGCGCGGTGCCAGCGCTCGGATCAGGACGGCAGCGCCGACCCCGACGGGCTCGCAGACGGCATTCAGCATCGCGTGGATCCCGTAGGACAGGTACATGTAGGCGCGGCCGGGCTCCCCGAACAACGTGCTCGTGCGCGGCGTCAGGCCGACGAAGGAGTGGGAGGCCGGCTCTGCCTGGTGGTAGGCCTCGGTCTCGACGATCACGCCACTGGTCGCGCCGTGCACGACGGTGCAGCCGATCAGATCGCGGGCGACCTCGAGCACCGCCCGCTCGTAGAAGTCCGCCTCAAGCGCCGTCATCGAGCGCCTCGCGGGCCAGGGCGAGCTGCTCGGCCAGCCGCGGCGAGGAGGTGCCGCCCTCGGAGACCTTGGACTCGAGCCAGGAGCTCTGGGCCAGCACCGCGCGGAACTCGGACTCGTGGGCCCCCAGCAGCTCGCTCTGGGCGGCCAGCTCGGCGGCGCTCAGCTGCGACAGCTGGCGGCCCCCGTCGAGCGCCGTGCGGACCAGCCCGGCCACGACGCCGTGGGCCTCCCGGAAGGGCATGCCGAGACGCACCAGCAGGTCGGCCACGTCGGTGGCGGCGATCAGCTCGTCCGAGGCCGCGGCAAGCATGCGCTCGCGGTCGAAGCTCACGCCGGCCAGCATCCCCGTCGCCGCGGCCAGGCTCAACGAGAGCGTGTCGACCGCGTCGAACAGGTGCTCCTTGTCCTCCTGCAGGTCCTTGTTGTAGGTCAGCGGCAGCGCGTGCATCACGCCGTGCAGGGCAGTCAGGTGCGCGACGACCCGGGGGGCCTTCGCGCGCAGCAGCTCTGCCGCGTCGGGGTTCTTCTTCTGAGGCATGATCGAGGACCCCGAGCTCCACGCGTCGGGGAGCTCGCAGAAGCCGAACTCGCTGCTGGACCACAGGACGAGCTCCGCGCCCAGGCGGGACAGGTGCGTCGCGCAGGTGGCGGCCGCGGAGAGGTAGTCGAGCACGAAGTCGCGTCCCGAGACCGCGTCGAGCGAGTTGGGAGCGACCTCCTCGAAGCCCAGCTCGCGGGCCAGCATGCGCCGGTCGGTGTCGAAGTTGACCCCCGCCAGCGCACCCGCGCCGAGCGGCAGGCTTCCCGCCGCCCGGTGCGCCTGTGCGAAGCGGGCGCGATCGCGCGAGAGCATCCAGAAGTAGGCCAGCAGGTGGTGACCCAGGTAGACGGGCTGAGCCCGCTGCAGATGCGTGTAGCCGGGCATCGCCCAGTCGGCATGCTGCTCGGCGCGCTCGAGCAGCACTCGCATCAGAGCACCGATCGCCTCCTGAGCCTGCACGGCGGCCTGGCGCGTGTACATCGCCATGTCGGTGACCACCTGGTCGTTGCGCGAGCGGGCCGTGTGCAGCCGTCCGCCGACGGGACCGGCGAGCTCGGTCAGGCGCCGCTCGATCGCCATGTGGATGTCCTCGTCGTCCTCCCGGAAGGCGAAGCGCTCCTGCGCAAGCTCGGCTTCGACCGCGTCGAGCCCGGCCAGCAGCTCGTCGCGGTCGGAGGCGGCGATGATGCCCTGCGCGGCCAGCATCCCGGCGTGGGCACGGGACTGGGCGATGTCCTGCGGCCACAGCCGCCGGTCGAAGCCGATCGACGCGTTCAGGCGCTGGAAGTCGGGGTCCTGGGGCTCGTGGAAGCGCGACACGCGCCGCAGTCTAGATGGGGGCCTCGCCGAGCATCTCGCGCAGTGCCTCGGCGACCCGCGCGACCTGGCCCTCCTCGATCCCGGGGAAGAAGGGCAGCGCGATCGAGCGCGCGGCGACGTCCTCGCAGACCGGGAACTCTCCGGGACGGTGTCCGTAGCGCTCGCGGTAGAAGCTCATCAGGTGGATCGCAGGCAGGTAGGGCTTGCTCTGGATCCCCCTTCGGGCCAGCTCGCGCACGGCGCCGTCGCGGTCGAGGCGGTGGGGAAGCTGCACCACGTAGACGAACCAGCCCCGCACGTCCCCGCCCCGGTCGGGGCAGGGCAGCTCCAGGCCCTCCAAGCCGGCCAGCGCCTGGCCGTAGAGCCCGGCCGCCGCGGCGCGCGCCGCCAGCATCTCGGGCAGCCGCCCCAGCTGCGCGATCCCGATCGCGCAGGCGAGATCGGAAAGCCGGTAGTTGAAGCCGAGGCGGTCGTGGTCGAGCCAGCCCATGTCGGGCGCGCGGCCCTGGTTGCGCTCCGAGTCGATCCGGCGCTTCAGGTCCGGATCGCCCAGCGCCACCATCCCGCCCTCGCCGGTGGTCAGCTGCTTGTTGGCGTAGAAGCCGAACACCGCGGGGTTGCCCCTGGCACCGACGGCGGGCCCGTCGGCGTGACGCGCGCCCAGCGCCTCGCAGGCGTCCTCGACGATCGCCAGCCCGTGGCCGGCGGCGAGCCGCTCGAAGGCGGGCATGTCGGCCGGGTAGCCGAAGATGTGGACCGGCAGCAGCGCCCGCGTGCGCGGCGTGATCGCGGCCGCGGCGGCCTTCGGATCGAGGTTGAGGGTGAGCGGATCGATGTCGGCGAAGACGGGGCGGGCGCGCTCGTAGATCGCGGCGTTGGCCGATGCGACGAACGAGAACGGGCTGGTGATCACCTCCTCGCCCTCGCCCACCCCGACGCCTCGCAGGGCCAGGTGCAGCCCGGCGGTGCCGCTGCTGACGGCGCTGGCCAGTGGCGCGCCAAGGAAGGCGGCGAACAGCCGCTCGAACTCGTCCAGGCGGGGCCCCAGGGAGAGCTGCCCCGAGCGCAGCACCGCGAGCACCGCGCGCTCCTCCTCCTCGCCGAGGACGGGGCGGGCCAGCGGCACGGGCGCCTGCGCGGCTACACCCGGTCGGGCGATCGCTGCGCCTCCTGCGGCGCGGGCCGGCGCCCTGGCTGCATGCCGTACTCCAGCGAGTCGACCAGGGCGTCCCAGGAGGCTGCGATCAGGTTCTCCGAGACGCCGATCGTGCCCCAGCTGTCCTTGCCGTCCGAGGCGTCGATCAGCACGCGCGTGACCGCGCCGGTGCCCTTCGTCTCGTCGAGGATCCTGACCTTGAAGTTGTCGAGGTCGATGTCGTGCAGGTGCGGGTAGATCTCGCCGATCGCGTCCCGCAGGGCGCGGTCGAGCGCGTGCACCGGCCCGTTGCCCTCGGCGGTGCGCAGATAGCGCTCGCCCTGGACCCAGATCTTGATCGTCGCCTCCGTCTCGACCTTGCCGTCCACCCGCTTCTCGACGCTCACACGCCAGGACTCCAGGCGGAACAGCGGCTCGTACTCGCCGGCCTCCTTGCGCATCAGCAGCTCGAGCGAGCCGTCGGCCGCCTCGAACTGGAAGCCCCCGTGCTCGAGCTCCTTGACGCGGTCCAGGACCCGCTGGGCGAACTGCGCACCCTGCTCGCCCGGGGGCAGGGCGATGCCGGCCTCGGCGGCCTTCTCAACGATCGTCGCCTTGCCCGACAGCTCGGAGACGATCACGTCGCGCCCGTTGCCCACGACCGACGGGTCGACGTGCTCGAAGGTCCGGGCGTCGGCCTGGATGCCGGCGGCGTGCAGACCGGCCTTGTGGGCGAAGGCGTGCCTGCCGACGTAGGGCTGGGCGGGATCGGGCGAGCGGTTGAGCAGCTCGTCGAGGAAGTGCGCCGTCTCGGTCAGCCGCGCAAGGCGCTCGGGCTCGAGGACCGGGCAGCCCATCTTCAGCTGCAGGTCGGCGATCACGGTCACCAGGTTTGCGTTGCCGGTGCGCTCGCCGATTCCGTTGATCGTGCCCTGCACCTGGGTGGCCCCGGCTTCGACGGCGGTCAGCGTGTTGGCGACGCCACATCCCGAGTCGTCGTGCGTGTGGATCCCCAGCAGCGCACCGGGAAGCGCTTCGCCGACGACGGCGAACGCCGTGCGGATCTGGGGCGGCAGGCAGCCGCCGTTGGTGTCACACAGCACCAGCCGCTCGGCCCCCGCCTCGGCGCCGGCGCGCAGGCAGTCCAACGCGTAGCCGGGGTCGAGGGCGAAGCCGTCGAAGAAGTGCTCGGCGTCGAGCAGCACGCGCTTGCCGGCGTCGCGGAGGAAGCGGACCGAGTCGGCGATCATCGCCAGGTTCTCCTCACGGGAGACCCGCACGACCTTCTCGACGTGGAGCACCGAGGCCTTCCCGACCAGCGTGCAGACCGGCGCGAACGAGTCGGCCAGCACGCGCAGGCCGGGATCCTCCTCGGCCCTCGCGTCGCGCCTGCGGGTCATCCCGAAGGCGACGATCTCTGCATGGTGCAGGCGCTCGCCGGCGAGCAGCGAGAACAGCTCCTGCTCCTTGGGGTTGGAGGCGGGGAATCCTGCCTCGATCAGGTGCACGCCAAGCTCGTCGAGGGCGTGCACGACGCGCACCTTCTCGCTGGCCGTGAGCGACAG
>JBKQOO010000125.1:0-16656 GCA_052145475.1 Solirubrobacteraceae bacterium | reverse complement strand
CGCGCGCGTAGAAGGCGGCCTGCTGGTGGGGGTTCTCGCCGTAGCGCAGCTCGGCGACCTTCTCGTAGGCGTCGGCCAGCGAGCCGGGCATCCCGCCCTCCTGCCCGCGCGCGGCGAACCAGCCGGCGATCGCGGCGTCGTAGCGGGCCGTGCAGGCGAAGGCCTTGGCCGCGAGCCGCCGCCGCGTGTCGAGTCCCAGCCGCCCCCCCGACTCGCGCAGCTCGCCCAGCACGGCCTCGTAGTCGGCCGGGTCGACCAGCACGGCGGCGAAGTCGCTGTTCTTCGCGGCGGCCCGGATCATGGTCGGGCCGCCGATGTCGATGTTCTCGATCGCCTCCTGCTCGGTCGCGTCCGGGCGCGCGACGGTCTGCTCGAAGGGATAGAGGTTCACGCAGACGAGGTCGACCTGCTCGATCCCCTGCTCCGCCGCTGCGGCCAGATGGCGCTCGTCGTCGCGCCTGGCCAGCACGCCGCCGTAGAGCCTGGGATGCAGGGTCTTGACCCGCCCGTCCATGATCTCCGGGAAGCCGGTGAAGTCCTCGATCGAACGGACCTCGACGCCCGCCTGGCCCAGCTCGCGGGCGGTGCCGCCGGTCGAGACGATCTCGACGTCGAGCTCGCGCAGGCCGCGGGCGAGCTCGATCAGCCCCTGCTTGTCCGACACCGACAGCAGCGCCCTGCGCACCTGGACCTCGCCGGGCCGAGCGGGCGCCACGCCGGCGGCGCGCTCGCTGATCAGCTCGCTGTCGGAGGCCATGCCAAGAGCCTATCCCCCGGCGGGGCCGGTCGCGATCCGCCGCGGGTTGGCCGGGTCGGCGACCAGCGCGCCGGCCGCGAACAGGCGCACGGCGCGGGGCAGCAGCTCGTGCTCGAGCGGGCGCAGCGCGCCGAGCACCGCCTCGGCATCGCCGGGGTCCGACAGCTCGACGGCGCCCTGCAGGATCACCGGCCCGGTGTCGACGCCGGCGTCGACGAAGTGGATCGTCACGCCGAACACCTTGACGCCGTAGGCGAGAGCCTGGTCGATAGCGCCGAGCCCGGGGAAGGCGGGCAGCAGCGAGGGGTGGACATTGATGACGGCGCCGGGAAAGCGAGCCAGGAACCGCTCTTCGAGCAGCTCCATGTAGCCCGCCAGCACGACCAGGCGCGCGCCACTGGCCTGCACCCACTCCGCCAGCGCCTCGTCGCGGGCGCCCCGGTCGGGATAGTCGCGGCGGGCGAACACGGCGCTCGGCACGCCGCTCCGGCGAGCCCTCTCGAGGGCCCCCGCCGCGGGCGTGCTGGAGGCGACCGCGACGATCTCCGCCTCGTGGCCGTGCACGGTGTCGAGCAGCGCCTGCAGGTTGGTGCCGGCGCCCGAGACGAGCACGGCGATGGGGAGTCGCTGCGGCACGCGCCCGGACGATAGCTATGCGCGCCGGCAGGCATGGGCACGCCGGCCTGCCCGACGGGCCCGAGGACCCACCTCCCACCGTTGGGGTAGTTGATCCGTCGGCCAGGAACTCGCACCCCTCAGGAGAGTTAGCTGCGGTACGGGGCACTGAGGGATCCCCGGGGCGCGACACGGCTGTTCGCGCCGAGGCGAGAGCAGGGGGAGTGTGGGCAAGGATCGCCCAGCTCTCGCCCGTTCGCCGCCGGAGGAGTCAGGAGGAGCCCGGCCCCCGTTTCGCGCGCCGCCTGACCCAGAATCTCAGGACCGCAGCGACGACGATCGCCCCCAGGATGATGTCGCCGATCGCGTCGCTTACCACGAGGTTCAGGCTACCTGAGTTCTGCCGCCCGTTTCGCTTGACCGGAGCGGGTTGAAGGCTTTGGATGTGACCCACCTCACAGAGGACCTGCCCCACAGGCCCTTGAATCTAGGAACGAGGAGCAGAGGGGGCTACTGAGGCATCGACCCCAGTAAGGAAGGACCAATGCTCATCGACGTTCTCGTCACCCTCCTGATCGTGATCGGACTTGGCGCGGCGCTGCGTAAGGGGCGGACCGGCCTGATCGCCCGCACCCCGTACAACAACCGTTACAACGACGCGCCGGGCGCGCGCGAGGACCACCTCGGCTAGATTCTCCAGGCGTCACGCTCCGTTTCGGGCGTCGCGCTCAGAGCGGCGCGGGGGGCACATGCAAAGGAGACCTGATGAGCAAGTTACGCCTTGCCGTCTGTCTGGCCTTGATCCTGGTCGCAACGAGCGCCGCCGCCGCCCTGGCCGCGCACCCGTTGAGCGGCAGGGTCTATGCCGGGCTGACCAACCACGAGAAACTGACGGTGACCCTGACCGTCTCGAAAAACGGCAGGACGGTGAAGGTCAACGTGCCGTACCTGCCTCTGTACTGCCAGGGGGGCGGCGGACCTGTCATGCAGGTGAGCAAGCCGGCGACGGTCTCGTCAGGCGGCTCGTTCAAGGGCAGCATCACATACGTGTTCGAGGGCAAAGATGCCTACAGGGGAAGCTTCAAGGGAAGCTTCGTCACGAAGAACCTGGTCAAGGGCACCCTGCGCTCGGAATACAAAGGCGGGGAATGCGACGGCTCGACGACGTTCACGGCCAAGCCGGCGGGCGCTGTCTGAGCATCGCCGCGCCTGAGCGGGGCGGCCTTCGCGAACCGCTCAGGCGCGTGCCAGGGGCAGGACAGGCGAGTCGGTGGCCTCGCTGTCCTCGAGCGAGTACTTGCCACCGGCCTGATCGGTGCGGGCCAGCGGGTAGCGGCCGGTGAAGCAGGCGTCGCAGTGGGTGTCGCTGCTCCCCCGGATGGCCTCGTAGACGCCCCCGAGCGAGAGGTAGTGCAGCGAGTCGCAGCCGAGCTCGGCGGCGACCTGCTCGGTGGTGCGCTCGTGGGCGATCATCTCCTCGCGGGTCGACATGTCGATCCCGTAGTGGCATGGGTGCTTGATGGGCGGAGCGGAGATCCGCATGTGCACCTCGGCGGCGCCGCCGTCGCGCAGCATCTGCACGATCTGGCGGGTCGTGTTGCCCCGCACGATCGAGTCGTCGACGACGACGAGGCGCTTGCCGGCGATGACCTCGGGCAGCGGGTTGAACTTGAGGCGCAGCCCGTGCTTGCGCAGCTCCTGGCCGGGCTGGATGAAGGTGCGGGCGACGTAGCGGTTCTTGACGAAGCCGTCGTCCTGGGGCAGCCCGGCGGCGCGGGCCAGGCCACGGGCGGCGGCGTTGCCCGAGTCGGGCACGGCGATCACGAGGTCGGCCTCGACGGGCGCCTCATGCCACAGGATCTCCCCCATGCGGCCGCGGGCGACCTGCAGCACCTGGTCGTTCATGCGCGAGTCGGGCCGGGCGAAGTAGATGTACTCGAAGAGGCAGAAGGCGCGGCGCTGTTCGGGCGCGACCATGCGGCTCTGCAGCCCGTCCGGTCCGAGCGTCACGACCTCGCCGGGCTCGACGTCGCGCAGGAAGCGGGCGCCGATGATGTCGAAGGCGCAGGACTCGCTCGCGACGCAGTACTGAGGCCCCGCCCCCACCACCGCCCCCGCGGTCGGGTGCCCGGCCTGGCCGGGGCCGTTGGCGGCGCCGGGCGAGTCGAGCACGCCGATCGACAGCGGCCGCAGCCCGTGCGGGTCGCGAAAGGCGACGACGCGGTCCTTGGTCATGGCGACGATCGAGAAGGCGCCGCGCAGGCGGGGCAGCACCTCGGCGATCGCGTCCTCGACGTGCTCGGCGGGGTTCGTGGCGATCATCGCGGCGATGATCTCGGAGTCCGAGGTGGAGCTGAAGCTGACGCCGCGCTCGAGCAGCTCCTCGTGCAGCTCCAGCGCGTTGATCAGGTTCCCGTTGTGGGCCAGGGCGACCTCACGACGCGAGCCGTTGGTCCCCTCGGAGCGCTGCACGGGCTGGGAGTTCTCCCAGGCGTTCGAGCCGGTGGTCGAGTAGCGGACGTGGCCGATGGCGAGCTCGCCGGCCAGCGTGCGCAGGTCGTTCTCGCTGAACACCTGGCTGACCAGCCCCAGCTCGCGGCGGGTGACGATGTGCCCACCCCGGTCGGCGGCGGCGATTCCCGCCGACTCCTGGCCCCGGTGCTGGAGGGCGTAGAGGGCGAAGTACGACAGACGGGCCACCTCGTGGCCAGGCGCGTACAAGCCAAAAACTCCGCACTCGTCGCGCGGTCCGTCACGCATCGTCTTCACAAGCTAGCAAGCTCGCTGCGCCGATCGGGGCCGGGAGGACGAGGAAGGGGGCGGCATCATCGGAAGTACTCGACCAGCCCGCCGGCGTGGGCCGCGGCCAGCTCGTCCACGCCGGCGTCGACCACGTCGTCGCCCTCCGCCGAGATCCGCAGCCGCTCGCCGGCCACCTGCCCGCGCAGACGCACGTGGGTCTGCTGGGCCAGCGCCCGCAGCCCGGACTCGGGGCCGCTGACGAGGATCCCGCCTGATCCCTCTCCGAACAGGGCAGCGTCGACGGAGCCCTCGGGCCAGCTCGGGGCGTGCGCGTCGCCGGCGGGGCCGAGCGACTCCCAGTAGCCCTCGCCCAGCCTCACCTCCGCACCGATGCCGCCGGCGATGCAGCATTCGGCGAGCGCCACGGCCAGCCCGCCCTCGGCGATGTCGTGGGCGCTGCTCAGCAGACCGGAGCGGACGGCGTCGCGAACGGCGGCCAGGGCGCCCGCGCAGCCCGCCAGGTCGATCGCGGGCAGGCCGTCGGGCAGTGCCTGACCGCGCAGCTTGGCCAGCTCGGAGGCGGGCTGGGACGGCGCGAACGGGCCGACCAGGGCGATCGCGTCGCCGGCGCCGAGGAAGCCGAGGCGCCCGGCCCGGGCCGCGTCGGGCAGCCGACCGACCATGCCGATCACGGGGGTCGGGTAGATCGGCCCGGTGGTTCCCTCGTTGTAAAGGGAGACGTTGCCGCCGACGATCGGGGCGGACAGGGCCCGGCAGGCCTCGCCGAGGCCGGCGACCGCCTGGGTCAGCTGCCAGGCGATGTGTGGCTTCTCGGGATTGCCGAAGTTGAGGTTGTTGGTCGTCCCGAGCGGCTCGGCGCCGACGCAGGCGAGGTTGGCGGCGCACTCCAGCACGGTCGCGACCGTCCCCCAGCGGGGGTCGGCGGCGACGCGGCGCCCGTTGCCGTCGATGCTGACGGCGAGGGCGCTGCCGTCGGGGAGTGCCAGCACGGCGGCGTCGGCCTGCTCGGGGCGCCTGACCGTGCGCGAGCCGACGATCGAGTCGTACTGCTCGAAGAGGGGACGGCGAGAGGCGACGTTGGGGCTGGCGAGCAGCGCGAGCAGGCTCTGGCGGGGAGAGCCGCCGACGGGGAGCACTGCGGGCGGCGGCGGATAGAGCGGGCGGGCGGGGGGCGCGGGCTCGAGGTCGTAGAGGGGGCACTCGTCGACCAGGGCACGGACGGGCATGTCGCCGAGCGCCTCGCCGTCCCCCAGCACGCGCATGCGGCCGGTGTCGGTGACCGTTCCGATCGCCGCGCCGCCGACCTCCCACTTGCGGCAGACCTCCAGGACTGCCGGGACGTTGTGCGGCTCGACGACGCAGAGCATCCGCTCCTGGGACTCGCTGACCATCACCTCGAAGGGCTCCATGTCGGCCTCGCGCAGCGGCACGGCGGCGATGTCGATGTCGATGCCGACCTCCCCCTTGGAGGCCATCTCGGAGGCGGCGGAGGTGAGCCCGGCCGCGCCCAGGTCCTGGAGGGCGACCAGCAGGCCGAGCTCGAGCAGCTCGAGGGAGCACTCGAGCAGCTTCTTCTCCTCGAAGGGATCGCCGACCTGGACGGTGGGCCGCTTGTCCTCGTCCTCGCCCAGCTCGGCCGAGGCCAGCACGGAGGCGCCGCCGATGCCGTCGCGTCCGGTCGAGGCGCCGAACAGGACGAGCACGTTGCCCGGCCCGGCGGCGGCGCTGCGGACCAGCTGCCGGCGCTGGGCCAGGCCCAGCGCCATCGCGTTGACCAGGCAGTTCTGCTCGTAGGGGCCCTCGAAGTAGACCTCACCGCCGACGGTCGGCACGCCGATCGAGTTGCCGTAGTGGCCGATCCCGGCGACGGCGCCGTCGAGCAGGTAGCGGGCCCGCTGATCCCGGTCCCCGCCGATCTCCCCGAAGCGCAGCGAGTCGAGCACGGCGATAGGCCGGGCGCCGATGGCGAAGATGTCGCGCAGGATCCCGCCCACGCCGGTCGCGGCTCCCTGGAAGGGCTCGACGGCGCTCGGATGGTTGTGCGACTCGACCTTGAAGGCGCAGACCAGGCCGTTCCCGACGTCGACCGCGCCGGCGTTCTCGCCGGGCCCCATCACGACGTGCTGGCCCTCGGTGGGGAGCGACCGCAGCAGCTTCTTCGAGTGCTTGTAGGCGCAGTGCTCGCTCCAGAGCAGCGAGTACATGGCCAGCTCCAGGAGATTGGGTGCACGCCCCCCCTGCTTCTGGCAGATCAGCTCGTACTCGGACTCGGTCAGACCGAGGGCCAGCGCGTCGGCCAGGCCGGGAACGACGGCCTCGCCGATCAAGCCGGGGCTCCCTGGCGAGAGGCGGCGTCGGCGATCGAGCGGAACAGGCACAGGCCGTCGGTCGAGCCGCCGGTCAGCTCCTGCACGGCGTGCTCGGGGTGGGGCATCAGCCCCATCACGTTGCCGGCCTCGTTGCTGACCCCGGCGATGTCGTTGGCCGAGCCGTTGAAGTTCTGACCGGGGGCGTAGCGCAGCACGACCTGGCCGGCCTGCTCGATCCGCTCGAGGGTGTCGGGGTCGGCGTAATAGCGTCCCCAGGCGTGCTTGGCGGGGATGCTGAGGGTCCTGCCGGCGGGGCAGGCGCTGGTGAAGGCGCTCTCGCCCTGGACCACCTCGAGCTGGACCTGGCGGGAGGTGAAGCGCAGGTTGACGTTGGGCAACAGCGCCCCCGGCAGCAGGTGGGCCTCGCAGAGGACCTGGAAGCCGTTGCAGATCCCCAGCACCAGCCCGCCTTCCCGGGCGAAGTCGATGACGGACTCCATGGCAGGCGAGAAGCGGGCGATCGCGCCGGCCCGCAGGTAGTCGCCGTAGGAGAAGCCACCCGGGACGATGATCGCCTCGGCTCCCTTCAGGTCGCGGTCGCGATGCCAGATCAGCTCCGCCTCGCCGACCAGACGGGCGGCCTCGAGGGCGTCGAGATCGTCACAACTGCCGGGGAACTGAAGGACGCCGAACCGCATCAGGCCCGCCGGGTCACTCCACGACGACGATCTCGTAGTCCTCGACGAGCGGGTTGGCCAGCAGCTTCTCGCAGAGCGGCTGCAGCTGGTCGGCGTCGGCGACGTCGAGCTCGACGAGGCGCCCGACGTGGACGTTCTCGACGCCGTCGAAGCCGAGGGCGGGCAGGGCGCGCTCGACGGCGACGCCCTGCGGGTCGAGGATCCCGGCCTTGGGCCGGATCAGGACGCGGGCTCTCATGAGGCCCCGGCGCGGGCCAGCCAGTCGGCGAAGGGCTCGCCGGTGATGCGCTCGTAGGCCTCGACATAGCGCCCGCGGGTGCCCTGCACGACGTCGTCGGGGATCGGGGGGGCGGGGGGCAGCTTGTCCCAGCCGCTGCCGGCGGCCCAGTCCCGCACGTACTGCTTGTCGAAGCTGGGCTGGCCCTGGCCGATGGTGAAGCCGTCGGCGGGCCAGTAACGGGAGGAGTCGGGAGTGAGCACCTCGTCGCCGACGACGAGCCGGCCGGCGGTGTCGAGGCCGAACTCGAACTTGGTGTCGGCGAGGATCACGCCGTTGCGGCGGGCGTGGGCGGCGGCGAAGGAGTAAAGCTCGATCGAGGTCCGGCGGACCTGGTCCATCAGGTCGAGGTCGCCGACCAGCTCGGCGGCGCGATCGAAGTCGATCGCCTCGTCGTGGCCCTCCTCGGCCTTGGTCGAGGGGGTGAAGATCGGCTGGGGCAGCTGCTCGGACTCCTGCAGCCCGGCGGGCAGCTCGATCCCGGAGACGGCTCCGGTGGCCTGATAGTCCTTCCACCCCGAGCCGGTGATGTAGCCGCGCACGACGCACTCGACCGGGAGCATGTCCAGGCGCCTGACGACCAGCGCGCGCCCGCGGGCCTCGGGGGGCACGTCATCGGTGGCCGAGATCAGGTGGTTGGGGACTATGTGCCCGGTCTTCTGGAACCAGAAGACGGACAGCCCGGTCAAGACCTTGCCCTTGTCGGGGATCGGCGTCGGATGGACGGCGTCGTAAGTCGAGATCCGGTCGCTGGCGACCATCAGCAGGCGGCCCTGGGGCGAGTCGTCTGCCGGGCCCAGGTCGTACATCTCGCGGACCTTCCCGCTGGCGATTAGGGGGAGGTCGGCGATGCTGGTCACGTGGGGCGATGCTATCAGCGGGGGCGGGCGTCTCAGGCGATCGCGTCGAGCCGGGAGACGATCTCCTGGCTGTAGCGGATGTAGTGGCCGAAGCTGAAGATGTCGTCGAAGTCCAGCCCGGCGGCGCGGGGGTCGGCTTCGAGCAGGTCGCGCATCGGGATCGCGTCGTCCCAGGCCCGCTGGGCGAGCTCCTGGACGGTGCGGTAGGCCTCGTCCCGGCTCGAGCCGGCCTCGACGAGGGCGAGCAGGACACGCTGGGAGAAGAGCGCGCCGTGGGTCAGCTCGAGGTTCTCGAGCATCCGGTTGCGATGCACGGTCATGTCGCGGATCAGATCGATGGTCCGGTGCTGGAGGTAGTCGAGCAGGATCGTGGAGTCGGGCAGGATGATGCGCTCGACGGAGGAGTGGGAGATGTCGCGCTCGTGCCACAGGGCGACGTCCTCGAGGCCGGCCTGGGCGTTTGCGCGCAGCACCCTGGCGAGCCCGGCGATCTGCTCGGCCTTGATCGGGTTGCGCTTGTGGGGCATCGCCGAGGACCCCTTCTGCCCGGCGGCGAAGGGCTCCTCGACCTCGCGGACCTCGGTGCGCTGAAGGTTGCGGATCTCGGTGGCGATCCGCTCCAGCCCGGCGCCGGCGAGGGCGATGGCGGAGAGCAGCTCGGCGTGGCGGTCCCTGGCGACGACCTGTGTCGAGACGTCCTCGCGGCCCAGCCCGAGCCGTCCGAGCAGGCGCGCCTCGAAGTCGGGGTCGGTGGCTGCGTAGGTGCCTACGGCTCCGGAGACGGCGCCGACGGCGACCCGCTGGAAGGCGGCCTGCAGCCGCTGCCTGTTGCGGTCGGCCTCGAAGGCGAAGCCGGCCAGCTTGATGCCGAAGGTGGTCGGCTCGGCGTGGACGCCGTGGGTGCGCCCGACGCAGAGCGTGCCGGCCTGTTCGCGGGCCCGGCGGGCCAGCGTGGCGACCAGTTCGCCGGCGCCTTCCAGGACGATCTGCCCGACAGCCTGGAGCTGCAGGGCCAGGGCGGTGTCGAGCACGTCGGAGGAGGTCAGGCCGAAGTGGATCCAGCGCCCGGCCGGGCCGGCCGAGGCGGCGAGCACGTCGACGAATGCGGCCATGTCGTGCTCGGTCAGGCGCTCGCGCTGGTTGACCGCCTCGACGGTGAAGGTGGCCGAGGAGATCGCGTCCAGTTCGTCCTGGTCGGGGCCCTCGGCGCCGAGCAGGGCGGGCAGCTCCTGGCAGGCGGCGACCTCGACCCGCCGCCAGGTCTCCATGCGAGCCTCGTCGGTCCAGAGGGCGCCGAGGGCGGGGCGGGTGTAACGGGGGATCACGTCTTCTGATTATCGCCGCCTACCGGCGGCGGCGCTGCCCGGGCCGGAGTGCGAGCGGGCCGTGGTCGGGGGTTCGGGGCGGACTCAGGCCCCGAGGATCTTGGCGGCGAGGACAGCGGCGTTGCGGGCGTTGTCCAGGCCGACGCAGGCGACCGGCACGCCGGGGGGCATCTGCACGATCGAGAGGATCGCGTCCAGACCGCCGGCCGCGGTGAGCCGGCCGGACAGGGGCACGCCGATCACGGGCAGGTCGGTGTGTGCGGCGACGGCGCCGGGCAGGGCGGCCGAGATCCCGGCGCCGGCGATGATCACGCGCAGCCCCCGCATGCGAGCGCTCTTGGCGTATTCGGCGACGATGTCGGGCTCGCGGTGGGCGGACATGACCCGTACCTCGTGGGCGATGCCACGGCTCTCCAGCTCGGCGGCGGCCTTCTGCATCTTCTCCATGTCGCTGTCGGAGCCCATCACGATCCCGACGACGGCGCCATCGACGTCGAACTCCTCGAGCTGGGCCCGCACCTCCTCACCGGCGACGGGCTGGGGCACGAGCGAGATGCCGGGTCCGGAGGGCCGGCCCTCCTGGGCCGTGGGCTCCTCGCCGGTGTGCTCCTGGGGCGTCATCCGGCGGGAGCATACGCGCTCGCCGGATCGTTCAGGCGCTGGCACCGGCGATGGAACGGCCCCGGACAGGGAACGGTCAGCGCGTGACAAGGCGAGGGCCATGGTCTAGCCTGCCTGCAGATGTTTCGTCTGATTAGGGCACGGATGACCTATGCGAACGTCGTCGCAACGCTGGCGCTCGTATTCGCCATGGGGGGCAGCGCGGTGGCGGCGAGCCACTACCTGATCACCTCGAGCAAGCAGATCAGCCCGAAGGTCCTGAAAGAACTGAAAGCGCCCGGGAAGCCGGGTCCGGCCGGGCCGGCGGGTGCGGCGGGCGCGACAGGGGCGAGCGGCGCCACTGGCGCAGCGGGTGCGAACGGCAGCAATGGCGGATCGGGCGCGAAGGGCGACACGGGCGAAAAGGGTGAACCGGGCAACGCGGGCGGGCCGGCGGCCCACTGGAAGAAGACGATCGAAAAACCGGGCGAAAGCAAAACGAGCCCGGCGACCGTCGTGCTGGAAAAAGTCGGCCCGTTCACGCTGAGCGGCCGCTGCTACCTGGAAGGCTCCAACACGGTCGCCGAGACCTACATCGGCCTGAGCAGCGGCGAAGAAGGATTCGCGAGCGAATCGAACGAAGACACCGGCGAAGCGCTCAAAGGGCCAGAAGAAAAACCGGTCACCTCCGAACATGCCGTGGGCGAAACGAGCGAACACGAAGCCGAATTCATCGGCCCCGACGAAGGGCTGTTCTCGGCCGAGACGAAGAGCGGCTCTGTCGCCCTCGACGGCGCTGCCAACGAGGGCGTCTATCTCGAAGGCAAAGCCAAACCGGCCTGCTACTTTTCCGGCTACGTCATCGGAGGCTAGGCGCCTTCTCGTCCGGGGGCGGCTGGGCTACAGCGAGGCGATGAACTCGTCGACGGGGATCGCGGCCAGCGTCTCGTAGCGGCCGGTGCCGCGCGAGCCGAGCTCGAGCGAGACCCGCGCCATCGTGCGCTCGTCGGGCGCCTCGATGATCGAGATGAAGTCGACGTGGCCCAGCGTGGCCCATTGTGCCTTGACGGTCGCCCCCAGCTGTTCGACCTCCTTGTTGACCTCCTGGATCCGCTGCGGGTTGTTCTTGACCGTCTGGACGCCCTCGGGGGTCAGCGTCGAGAGCATGATGTAGGTGGGCATGTGAACCTCCTGCGTGGTCGGGATCGGCGCACGTCCCAAGCAGCCTAGCCCAGCCTCATCACGAGGATGCGAGCCCGGGGAGCCGGGGCGGCTCGCTGCATCCGAGCCGCCCCGATCCGCCGAGGGCTACGAGTTCGCGCTCGTCTGGACCGCAGTTATACGCGATTCGTCCGCGGCCGCGGTGAGGGTTCCACCGGCCGCTTCTTTGATCGTGAGGTAGCACACAATCGACACCGTGCTCGCGTGGGCGGGAGAGCTGACCGCCATGTCGAACGGGAGCGTGTTCTGTGCCAGGTCGATGATGATGAACGGGACATTGATCAGCGTCGCCCAGGCAGACCGATCGGTCGTGGCCGTGCCGCCCCCGGTGGGGATGTCGATCATCTTGCAGGTCGTCGCGGCAAAGCCACCCGCTTTGCTGTCCGACAGCAGCAGTTCGAGCTTGCCGCTGACGATGAAGTTACCGGCCGGCAGCGACTTCGAGAGCACCGTCGCTGGGCTCCCTTCGGTCGCGGACGCGTATTCGACTTCGCCGCCTGCGGCGGAGAATCCGCCAACGGCTCCGTTGGCCCCGTTGCTGCCGTTGGCCCCGTTGCTGCCGTTGGCCCCGTTACTGCCGTTTTTCCCAGCTGGCCCTTCCGTGCCCCAGGAGAGTTTCGTTTCGCCCTTCTTGCATTTGGGCTTCTTCTTGTAGACCTTCGCCGTGCCGTCCTTCTTCACACAGGCGTAGAGCGTCGAGGCGTCGGCCGGGGCCGCCGCCGCGAAGGAGCCGACCATGAGAGCCGCTCCGGTCGTGAGTGCCAGCAGGCTTCGCCGGACAGTGGTTGTTGACATCGTGGGGCGTCCTCCGATTTCGCTGAGCTGGGCCGATCCCCGGCCGCGTGCTCCTTCAGGAGCCCTGCCGCTTCACTGACAGGGCCGGACGCGCGCCATCCTCTCAGCCGGTCCGGACCGCTTCCTGAACGATCGGACGCCCGCTGCGCCCGTGCGGGCATGCCGCCGACGTCCGTCGTCAGCGGGCAGCCTTGGGCTCAGGACAGCGTGGGCGCCTCGGCGCCGACCTTCTCGATCGCCAGCTCCCCGTCGACCGCGTCGACCTGGACGCGGTCTCCTTCTTTGATCTCCCCCTGCAGGAGCGCCAGGGCGAGTTTGTCGGTGAGCTGCTTCTGGATCACGCGTCGCAGCGGCCGCGCGCCGTAGTTGGGGTCATAGCCCAGATTGCCGAGCAGCTGCTCGGCCGCGTCGGTCAGGGTCAGCTCGACCCCGCGCGCGGCCATCCGTTCCGCCACGCGCCGAACCTGCAGGTCGACGATCTCCGAGATCTGCTCCCGGGTCAGGGGATGGAATCGCACGATCTCGTCGAGGCGGTTGATGAACTCGGGTTTGAAGTGTTCGAGCAGCGCGTTGCGGGCCTGGGTCTCGGAGAGCCCCTCGGGGATCGGGATGTTCGAGGTCATGATCAGGACGGTGTTCTTGAAGTCGACCGTGCGGCCCTGGCCGTCGGTCAGGCGCCCGTCGTCCATCACCTGCAGCAGCGTGTTGAAGACGTCGCCGTGGGCCTTCTCGATCTCGTCCAGCAGGACCACCGAGTAGGGGTGGCGGCGGACCGCCTCGGTCAGCTGGCCGCCCTCCTCGTAGCCGACGTAGCCGGGAGGCGCCCCGACCAGCCGCGAGACGGAGTGTTTCTCCATGTACTCCGACATGTCGATGCGGATCATCGCGTCCTGCGAGTCGAACATGAACTCGGCCAGCGCCCTCGCCAGCTCCGTCTTGCCGACACCCGTCGGTCCCAGGAACAGGAAGGACCCGATCGGACGGTCGGGGTCCTGCAGTCCCGCCCGCGAGCGACGCAGCGCGGTGGCCACCGCCTCGACGGCCTCGTCCTGTCCGATCACGCGTTCGTGCAGGCGTTCCTCCATGTGGATCAGCTTCTCGGTCTCCCCCTCCAGCAGGCGGCTGACCGGGATCCGCGTCCAGCGGGCGACGACCTCGGCGACGTCGTCGGCGTCGACCTCCTCCTTCAGGAACACGGGCGTGGGACGCTCGCTCTCCTCGGCCTCCCGCGACTGGATCTCCTGCAACCGTTTTTCGAGCGCCGGGATGTCCTGGTAGCGGACTTCGCCGGCTCGCGTCAGGTCGCCTTCGCGCTGGGCCCGCTCTTCCTCCTGTTTGGCCTGTTCGAGGCGCTCTTTCAGATCCGACTCGTCATCGATGGCCTGCTTCTCGCTCTGCCACTGGGCGCGCATCCCGGCCGCCTGCTCCTTCAGCTCGGCCAGCTCCCGCTCGAGCGCCTCGCGCCGGTCCGCCGAGGCGGCATCGGTCTCCTTCTCCAGTGAGGTCAGCTCGATTTCGAGCTGCAACACCCTGCGCTCGACCTCGTCGATCTCGGTCGGCACGGAGTCGATCTCGATGCGGATCCCCGACGCGGCCTCGTCGACCAGGTCGATCGCCTTGTCGGGCAGGAAGCGATCGGCGATGTAGCGGTCCGACAGCGTCGCCGCGGCGATCAGGGCGCTGTCCTGGATGCGCACTTTGTGGTGCTCTTCATAGCGGCCCTTGAGCCCGCGCAGGATCGCGATCGTATCCTCGACGCTCGGCTCGCCGACCATCACAGGCTGGAAGCGCCGCTCCAGCGCGGCGTCCTTCTCGATGTGCTTGCGGTACTCGTCCAGCGTGGTCGCGCCGACGGCCCGCAGTTCGCCGCGTGCCAGCATCGGCTTGAGCAGGTTGGCCGCGTCGACCGCGCCTTCGGCGGCGCCGGCGCCGACGATCGTGTGGAGCTCGTCGAGGAACAGGATGATCGTCCCCTGGGCCTCCGAGACCTCCTTCAGCACTGCCTTCAGGCGGTCCTCGAACTCGCCCCGGTACTTGGCTCCCGCGATCAGCGAGCCGATGTCCAGGGCGATCACGCGCCGGTCCCGCAGGGTCTCGGGCACGTCGCCCGAGACGATCCTCTGGGCCAGCCCCTCGACGATCGCCGTCTTGCCCACCCCGGGCTCGCCGATCAGAACGGGGTTGTTCTTGGTCCGGCGTGAGAGCACCTGGATCACACGCCTGATCTCCTCGTCGCGGCCGATCACCGGGTCGAGACCGCCCTGCTCGGCGATCTCGGTCAGGTCGCGCCCGTAACGCTCGAGCGCCTCGTATTTCTCCTCCGGGTTCGGGTCGGTCACGCGGTTGGACCCGCGCACCTCGACCAGGGCGCGCAGGATCGCCTCGCGGTCGGCTCCGTAGGAGCGCAGCAGCTCGGCCACCGGACCGTTGCCGCGTGCCAGCGCGAGCAGCAGGTGCTCGGTCGAGACGTACTCGTCGCCCAGGTCTTTCGCCTCCTGCTCGGCGTTGCGCAGCACCTCGCTCAGCTCCCCGGAGGGCTGGGTGCCCTCGCCTGGCACGCCGTCGCTGAACCTGGGCAGCGCTCCGAGCGCGGTCGAGACCTGGTCGGTCAGGGCTTTCAGGTTGACGCCGAGCTTGGCCAGCACCCCGGGCACGACGCCGCCGGGCGAGTCGACCGCGGCCGTTATGCCGGCGCCGTCGCCGAGCAGCACGCGCAGCAGGTGCATGGGCACGACCTGCGGGTTGCGCCCCTCCTGGGCCAGCCGCGCGGCCGAGGCCAGCGCTTCCTGGGACTTGATGGTGAAGCGGTCAGGCTGCATCGTTACCTCCGGGAGGGTGCGGTGCTCTCTTGATGGATGGCAGGGCCGGGAATGGCGAGCGCGCGTCTGCCGCCCGCACCAGCCCGAGGTTGCCGCGGTAGGACGGGACCAGCTCGGCCCGGAACGAGCGGCGAACCCGCTCGAGCTCCTCGGCCAGGCGCACCTGGGCCTGCAGTGCCTGGATTTCGATCTCCTCCATGCGGGCGTGCATCTCGTCGATCTCCTTCTCCAGGTCGAGCACCCGCTCGACCCCCGCCAGGTTCAGGCCGAGATCGGCCGTCATCTCCTGGATGCGGCGCAGCTTCTCGACGTCCTCCTGCGAGTACAGGCGGGTGCCCTTGGGCGAGCGCTGCGGCTCGATCAGCCCGCGCGCCTCGTACATGCGCAGCGTCTGGGGATGCATGTTGGCCAGCTGGGCGGCCACCGAGATCATGAACACGCCGCGGTCCGTCGCGACCTCGACGCGCGTCACCGTCGGGATCCTGGAGCGGCGCGCCGGCGTGCCCGCCCCGCCCTTCATCGCCCGCCGCCCGCCGCCGCGTCCTTGGCGGCGTCTGCCTGCCCGTCGCCCTTGCCGTTCCCGAACAGGCGCGCACGGGGGTCGCCACCGAGCGTCTTGGAGAGCTCCTCGACGGCCTGCTGCTGCTCCTCGCTGAGGTGCTCGGGCACATCGATCACGAAGCGGTAATGGATGTCGCCTTTCTCGGGCGTGCCCGACCCGCTGCTGCTGAGCTTGGGCGGTCCCTCGCCGCGCAGGCGCTGGACCGTCCCGTGAGGCGTGCCCGGACGAACCCGCAGCGTCTTGGTCCCGTTCAGTGTCGGCACCTCGACGTCGGCGCCCTGCAGCGCCTCGGGGATGCTGAGCGGGATCTCGACCTCGAGATGCTCGCCCTTGCGTTTGAAGACCGGCGAGGAGCCGACCTTGGTGATCAGGTACAGGTCGCCCGGCGGCCCGCCGCTGCGCCCCGGCTCGCCCTTGCCGGCCAGCCGGATGCGGCTGCCGTCGCGGACGCCCGCGGGGATGTTGACCCGCAGCTTCTTGACCGTGCGCACGGCGCCGCTGCCCTTGCAGGTCGGGCAGGGGTCCTCGATCACGGTGCCCGCCCCGCCACAGCGCGAGCAGGGCTGGGAGATCGAGAACATGCCCTGGCCCTGGGTCTCGATTCCCCGCCCCTCGCAGCTGGGGCAGACGATCGGGGTCGTGCCCGGCTTGGCGCCCGTGCCGCGACAGCTCGGGCAGGTGGTGTGCATGGGCACCTGCAGCGGAACCTGCGCGCCCGTCACCGCCTGGTCGAAGCTGATCGAGACCTGCGCCTCGAGGTCGGGGCCCTTTTCGGGGCGTGGCTTGGTGCGCACGCGCCGGCCGCTGGCCGAGCCTCCGAACAGGTTCGAGAGGATGTCGCCCATCGAGGAGCCGTCGAAGTCGAAGTTGCCGAACCCGCCGAAGCCGCCGCCCGGGCCGGCTCCGGTCGTGAAGGGGCCGGTGCCGCTGTCGTACTGGGAGCGCTTCTCGGGGTCTCCCAGCACGTCGTAGGCCTGGGAGATCTCCTTGAAGCGCGCCTCCGAGGAGGCGTCGTCCGGGTTGCGGTCGGGGTGGTACTTGCGGGCCAGCTTGCG